>JANMHX010000243.1:0-6604 GCA_031375485.1 Gemmatimonadota bacterium
GCGCTATGGCTCCGACGTTGACGTTGTTATTATTTAGAGGGTCATTTTCATGAAAGCCCGCCACAGATCCTGTATCATGGTAGAACAATGATGAAGTCAGATGGTTTTTTTAGTCTCTCCGCCGAACTCAAAAGATTCTCATTATACACTCTATACGCATAAGTGTTATGGCTGGTGCTGATCGTCGTGTCATTGCGTTTCAAATTGACTTCGCAGAATTTACTGTGTAGAAAATTATTCACAACATTTGCATGCACTCCTGCTCCTATGGGCGATCCATTAGCTTTAACAATTTGAGCGCGTACAGATGTATGTTGACGGGGTCAATGTACTGTAGGCCATGCGATGAAACGCAGAGCTCCACCGGACTTTGGCCCGTGGTCGCGGCAAACCGGCGCGACAGCGTGCGCTTGCTCGTATGCGCCTCCCGGGCGAGATCGGCCACGGAGATCGGCCGATGGAGCCGCCCGGCGGTCCAATGCAACAACTCCGACAACCACGGATGCGCCGCCTCGCCGACGGGCTGGTTGACGAACTGCGCCTGGCCGCCTTCGCGATGGGGCGCGACGACGGCGCGGCGCGCGACCGTGTTGACGGCGGCCGTGCCAAAGTCCTTCCGAATGATGTGGAGGCAGAGGTCGATGCCGGCGGCGCTCCCGGCGGAGGTCAGGATGTCGCCTTCGTCTACATATAGGACATCGGGCTCGACCTGGACCAGCGGGTAGGCCGTTGCCATCGCCTCCGCGAAGCCCCAGTGCGTCGTGGCGCGCTTGCCGTTCAGGAGGCCGGTGGCGCCAAGGACGAACGAGCCCACACAGAGCGAGACCAGGCGGGCGCCGCGGTGGTGCGCCCGGATCAGCGCCCGGACCAGCGCCGGAGGCGGGGGCGCGATCGGCTTCGGCCATCCGGGGATGATGATCGTGTCGGCGTGCTGGAGGCCGCGGAGGCCCCGGGCCGGTGTGACCGTGACGCCGCCGATGGCCCGAACGGGGCGGCGGTCCATGCCGCAGACGGAAAAGGCATACCACCGGTCGAGCTCCGGCCGAGCCAGCCCGAACATTTCGACCACAATGCCGAACTCGAAGGTGCAGAGTCCCTCGTAGGCCAGCGCGACGACGCGGTGGGGGGCGGGCGGCTGGCGCCGGGTTCTTTGATGTGGCACGATCTTGACGATAAGCGTCTTTTGGGCCACTGGCAACGACGGTCCGCGGCGCCGTATACTTTCGCCCCATGATCAGCGACGCGCCCGCCTGGTTCGACCGGACGTTTTCGTCCCCGTTTCCTGTGGACCTGCTCCCCAATCTTCGCGCCCGCCTGGCTGGGGCCGCCGCGCGGCTGGATGAGGCGGTGCGCGGCCACCCGCCCGAGGCGCTGGCCCTCCGGCCGCCGGGGAAGTGGTCGGCGGAGGAGCACGTCCGGCATCTCGTGGAAATCGAGTCGCTCTGGCTGGCGCGGGTCGAGGACTTCATCGCCTCGCGCGACCAGATGACGCCGGCCAACCTGACCCATCGGTGGCCGGAGGAGTCCGAGCCCGGTGCGGCGCCGCTCGCGACTGCCCTGCGGGAGTTTCGGACGGCTCGGACCCGGCTCCTGCAGCGGGTGGACGGCCTCACCGCGTCCCGGTTCACGCCGACCATCCCCCACCCGCGTCTCCGGACGCCCATGGGTCTCGCGGACCACCTGTACTTCGTCGCCGAGCACGACGACCACCACCTTGCCCACATTCTGGCTTTGCTCGCCGCCGCGCCGAACGATGCCGGCCCGACCGGGTGGCACCAGGAGTGGTTCCCAATTCACGGCGCGGCCTACCTCAATACCGCGGCCCAGGCGGCCATGCCGCGAGTGGCCCATGACGCGGTCGCGGTGGCGCTCGACGCCAAGCGGTATCCCCACCACCAGCGCGATGCCGTCTGGTTCAACCTGACCGACCGGTTGCGGCACTCGCTGGCGGGACTGATCGGGGCCGCGCCCGCCGACATCGCGCTGACCACGGGCGCGAGCAGCGGGCTTCAAGCCGTGGCGCTCGGACTCACCTGGGCACCCGGCGACGAGATCGTCACCGCCAAGGGGGAGTTTCCGGTCCAGTACGCCACTTGGAAACCCCTGGAGGCGCGGGAGGGTGTGACCCTAACGATGGTGACGCCGGCAGGGCGGTTCCTGACCGCGGACGATCTGATCTCGGCCATGACACCACGGACCCGGGTGGTGTCGGTGAGTCACGTGCGGTTCGACGACGGCTCGCTGCTGGACGCGGCACGCGTCGCGGCCGCCTGCCGTCAGCGTGGGGTGCTGTTCGGGCTCGATGTGACCCAGTCGTGCGGTGCCCTGCCGCTCGACGTCGAGGCTCTGGGCGCCGACTTCCTGGTGGGCGCGGGATACAAGTGGCTCCTGAGTCCCTATGGCACCGGATTCTTCTGGGTGAGACCCGGACTCGTGGGTACGGCTCGCTCGACGCCGTTCTACTGGATGGGCCAAGGCGTAGAGAGCTTTCTCGCCTTGAACATGGTGGACCCCGCGCCGGCGCTCTCGGCGAGACGCTGGGACGCGCCGGAGACCGCCACTTACTTCAATCTCAATCTGACGGCCATGGAGGCATCGGTGGCGTTCGTCCAGAGGGTTGGGCCCGAGACGGTGCGGGACCACAACCGGCACTTGATCGCCCGTCTGTTCGCCGGCCTACCGGATGGCCTCACTCCCGCGAGCCCGCTCAACCCCGCGGAGCGCGGGCCGTACGGCTGCTTCGTCGCCCGGACGCGGGAGGAGACCACCGCCCTGCATCAGAAATTGCTACAGGCAAACGTCTTCGTGAGCCTCCGGGAAGGGAGGATTCGAGTGTCGCCGCATCTGTTCAACTCCGAACGAGACATCGACCGGCTGCTCGAGGTGGTGTCGTCATGACCGTGCCACCGGTGGTGGCCGGATACGTTCCGGTCTTCGCGTCGTCAGTGCGGACCGGCAATCTGATCTATCTTTCCGGGCGTCTGGCCAAACGGGACGGCCAGGTCTGGGTCGGCAAGCTTGGCGAGGGCGTCACGGTAGCGGAAGGGAAGCAGGCCGCCCGCGGTATCGCCATCGAACTGGTCGCCGCTTTGCAGGCCGCGATCGGCAACCTGGAGCACCTCCGGCGGATCGTCAGGCTCAGCGTATTCGTGAACAGTACCGACCAGTTTACGGAGGCCCATGTGGTGGCCAATGGCGCGTCGGACCTGCTGATGGAGGTCTTCGGCGACCGCGGGGCCCACACCCGCACGGCGCTCGGCGTGGCCCAGACGCCGTTCGGCGCCTGCGTGGAAATCGACCTGATCGCCGAAGTGGCGGACTCGGTCGAGGCCCGGGACCGCGCGGTTCGGCTCGCGACGGAATTTCTCACTCGGGTCTGGGGGCCAACCCACGACCTCGACGCCATCGACGAGCTGATGACCGAGGACTATAAGATCTGGTCGGGCGGGACGTTGATCGAGGGCCGGTCGGCGTTCAAGGAGTGGGTGCGGCAATTCCAGACCAAGTTCGGCAACGCGCACACCGAGATCCAGGAGACGTTTGCCAATGCCGCCGGCGACCGGGTGGTGTCCCGCTGGTTCAATACCGGCCTCAACCACGGGATGTTCGGTCTGCCTGCTGATGGCCGGCCGGTGTCGTTCACCGGCATGTCGATCTGGCGGGTGGAGGACGGCCGGCTGGCTGAGTGTTGGGTTGAGCGGGCCGCGTTCGAGAGCTACCAGCGGCTCACCCGATGAGCGGCGTAACCAGCGGGCCCAAGCGGAGTATGGTCGAGGATGATCCGCTGGAGGACTTCACGCGGCGAACGGTCACGCTCGACGCCAAGGCGAAGACGGTCTATGTCGCCGGCGCCGGGCCGGCCGTGATCGTGATGGCCGAGATACCGGGGATCAGTCCGCAGGTGACGCGGTTCGCTCGCTGGGTCCGGGACGCCGGGTTCACAGTCTATCTGCCGTCGCTGTTTGGCCAAGACGGCATCGTGGCCACGGCCGACGAAGGGGCGGCGGTGTTCCGGCGGGCGTGCGTGAGCGCCGAGTTCCGGGCGTTGACCGCGAATGCGTCGAGTCCGGTGACGCGGTGGCTCATGGCCTTGGCTCGAATGGCGCACGGCGAGTGCGGCGGCCCGGGGGTCGGTGCGATCGGGATGTGCTTCACGGGGAATTTCGCCTTGACGATGATGCTCGAGCCGGCGATGCTGGCCCCGGTGCTGGCCCAGCCGTCGTTGCCGCTCAATGACCCGGCGGGGCTCGAGATCGCGCCCGACGAACTGAAAGCCGTTCGGGAGCGGCTCGACCGTGAGAACCTGACCGTGCTGGCGTATCGGTTTGCGGGCGACTCGTTCTGCCGGGCGGAGCGGTTCGCGGCGTACGCCGAGGCGCTCGGCAGCCGGTTCGTGGCGCGGGTGTTGCCGGACAGCGCGGCCAATCCGGACGTGCCGCCGTTCTTTGCCGCGCACGTGAAGAGTCCCCACAGCGTGGTGACCGCCCACCTGATTGACGAGGCGGGCCAGCCGACGATCGCGGCCCGCGACGAAATCCTGGCTTTCTTCCAGCGGCGCCTGGGCTCGTAACCTCCCACCGATGTTAGCCCTTGTTATGCCGCCGTCGTCCGCGACCGGACGCTCACGCGGACATCGGCACCGGTCTTGTCGAGCATCGCGATCAGGGTATCGACTCTGAAACGCTCGATCTTGCCGCGATAGAGGTCGCTGATGCGCGGCTGCGAGACGTCAAGCAGGCGCGCGGCTTGGGCCTGAGTGGCACCCCGCGCCGTCAGCCGCTTGCGGAGCTGGATCATCAGGGTCGAGCGGAGCTGTAGGTTCGCGGCTTCGGCGGCGGGGAAGCCGAGGTCGGCGAAGACGTTCCCCGAGCCACGCGTCATCTTGATCGCCATGTTAGCCTCCTGGGCGCGAGCGCCGCTGAGCGAGTAGGGCGCGATAACGAGTCGCGCCGACGTCGAGGTCGAGCGGCGAGGTCCGCTGCGACTTCTTCTGAAAGACGTGCAGGACATAGACCGCCTCGTCGAACTTGGCCACGTAGAACGCTCGGAAGGCCCCCTGCACCCGGATCCGGAGCTCATGGACGCCGGGGCCCACGCTGGGCATGGGCTTGAAGTCGCTGGGTTCCAACCCCTGCTGGATCAGGTCGAGTTCGTGCCCGGCGCGCCGGCGGGGGCCGTCGGGGATGGCGCGGAGGTCGGCGCGGGCCGAACCGAGGAAGACCAACGGCTTGACGGCCATGGGAGAATATATAACTACGTATATGTCCTGGCAAGCCGTTCGCGGACGGCCGTCGGTCCGTCACCGTTACCATGGCCGGGCCCAGCAACGAAAACGGCAGCCGATCATCCCGCTCATCGACTGCCGTTTCCCTCATCTCCCGCCGAGCCCGTCACGCCGCGTTGGCCTCCGGCCCAACGTCCGGCGTCCTCCGTTCGCGCTCCGGTGTGTCCGCGTCGGCCCGCGTCGGCCAGGGCGGCAACCTGCTCGTACCGCTTGACCATCTCGGTCAGCTCCGCGGGCAGGGCTTCCCGCAACCCGTGCTCGAGCAGCAGCTCCTGATGGGCCGCGACCCGCGCGAAGGTGGTCCGGAGCCCGGTGCGGAAGTCCTGAGGGCGCGATCGGCTTGGGCGACCCGGGATGATCGTGTCGGCGTGCTGCAGGCCGCGGAGGCCCAGGCGGTACCATCTGACTCGCTTGCAGCTGACTCCGGGCGTTAGCTCAAAAAGTGCCTCCCACATGGATCCAGCTGCGAAACTCACGCTGCGACTGATCCGTACAGGCCAGGAGGGGCTCGACCCGCAGATCTCTCCTGGCTGGGGTGGACCTCTTTCACCGAGAGCCGGGTAGGAGCTCGACGCCTTCCGGTGTGACAATCACGGCCGCGCCCCAATGTTCGTTGACGGATGGCGCGGCCGCTCGGTTCCGGCTCATGGGCCGCCGCTGAAAGCCGAGCCGCTTAGCAGAACAAGAAACCAAGGAGAACGAACGATGAAAGCTATTGGGTTACTACTACTGGCTACGCTACTGGCCGGCATTACTGGATGCGAAAACACCTCAAATTCTGCAGCAAGCAGCCCGCTGAACGGAACCCGGTGGAATCTCACCGGCTGGACACTGAGTTCGCTGAACCCTGCTGACTTCACGATTACCGCAAATGTCGCCGATGGACAGATATCAGGCACCAGTGGTGTCAACACCTACAGCGGGCCGTATACGCTCGGTTCGGGCAACGCCTTTTCAGTAGGGCCACTGGTAGGCACGGAGATCGCCGGCTCGGAACCGGCTCAGCGCGCCGAGGACGCATATCTGACACTGCTCGGCCAAGCCAAGTCCTATAAAATGGCCGATGGCAAATTGACGCTTTACGACCAAGGCGGCAACGAGTCGCTAGTCTTCAATGTCGCGAGCCGTTAGGTAGAAGAGGACGGACGGTGTCATTGTTGCCTAGTAAAGCGTTGTAGCTGACCGGCACGCTGCGGGCCCATCAAGACGCCGGTCTCCATGGCGGGCCCAGCAACGAAAACGGCAGCCGATCATCCCGCTCATCGACTGCCGTTTCCCTCCTCTCCCGCCGAGCCCGTCACGCCGCGTTGGCCTCCGGCC
>JANMHX010000252.1:0-4450 GCA_031375485.1 Gemmatimonadota bacterium
CGACAATATTCCCATGGTGTCCTGGCTGCTCCTTGGCGGGAAATGCCGGTCCTGCAAGGAGCCGATCGGCGCACTCTATCCGGCCATCGAACTCGCGACGGCGCTGATCTGGGCCTGGATGGCCTGGCGGCACGGCCTGAGCCCCGAGGCCCTCAAGGGCGCGCTCTTCTGCACCATTCTGCTCGGCATCGCCATGACGGATGCCCGTGAGTATCTCATTCCCGATGAATTCACCATCGGTGGTTTGGTCATCGGCCTCTTGTTTGCGGCGGCGGGCGGCGGCTCGGCGCTCATGACGGCGGTGATCGGCGCGGCGGTTGGCTTTGGGGTGCTTTGGGTGATCGGGGTTGCCGGGACTTGGGCCTTCAAAGAAGAGGCCATGGGCGGCGGCGACATCAAGATGATGGCGATGGTCGGCGCGTTTCTCGGTTGGCAGGGCGTGCTCCTGACAATTTTCCTCGGCGCCTTGGCGGGCACGATCATCTTCCTGCCCATGACGCTGTCGGGCAAGAAGAAACTGGTCCCGTTCGGCGTTTTCCTCGCGATGGGGGCGGCCCTGACCTACGTCGTCGGCCCGACCATCCTGTCGTGGTATCGCAGTTTCATCGGAGCCATGTAATGCGGCGAGCACTCGCGGCGGCGTTGGCGGTGGCGGGGGTGGCCGGGTGTCGCGGCAAGGCGCCCGGGGTGGCCGATTCTCCCGCGGTTCGGGCCACGGTGGATAGTCTGATTCCGTTGGTCGAAAAAGCCGTCGGCATCACGTTCAAGAAGCCGCCCCGCTTTGAAATGCGGACCAAAGCCCAGGTCCAGGAGTATCTCCGCGTCAAGCTGGAGCAGGAGTTTCCCGCGTCCAAGATGGCGGGTGTGGAAGCGGCGTATCGGCTCCTCGAGTTGCTGCCCGATACGGTCGATATCAAGTCACTGCTGCTGCCGCTCTATTCCGAACAGGTGGCCGGCTATTACGATCCGGATTCGACGACGCTCTACGCGGTCGAAGGAGCCAAAGGCGACCAACTGCGGCTGGTCTTGGCCCACGAGTTGGTGCACGCCCTTCAGCATGAGCGCCTCCCGCTCGAAACGATGTTGAAGGACGTTTCGAACGCCGATCGCCTCGCCGCCTCCCAAGCGGTGCTCGAGGGTCATGCCACCATGGCCATGCTCGGCGTCGTGATGCCGAACTTGGAGGCCCTGGCCGATCCGAACTTCTGGAGTTCCTACCGCGACCAAGTGAAGACCGCCCAAAGCTCGATGCCGGTGTTTCAGCGCGCACCGCTGATCCTTCGTGAAGGGCTGATCTTTCCCTATTTGGCGGGCGCCGAGTTCATGCGGTGGTGGGCCATGCAGGGGGGCGGCCGAGGACCCCTGCCCACCGCGGAGCAGTTGCCCCGCTCCACCGAGCAGATTCTCCATCCGGACCGATATCTGGCCAACGACCAGCCCCTGGCGGTCGAGTTCGCCGAGCCTCGCGACGGCGAGGTGCTGCTCGAAGACACCATGGGCGAGTTCGAGTTGCAGATCTGGGCCACCCAAATGCGGAACGGGACCGAGGTTCTGACCGACCTGCCGATCGGGTGGGCCGGCGACCGGTTTCGGGTCTACCGGACGCCCGCCGGCCCGGCGCTGGTGCTGTACACCCAGTGGGAAGACTCGACCGCCGCCCGGCGTTTTGCGACGCTCACCGCGGCCCGGTTCGTCAGCCGCGCTCGGCCCGGGTACCGGACCACCGCCGAGTCGTTGACGGAGGCCGGTCGCCCGACCGTTCGGGTGGTGCGCGCTCCCGAAGGCTGGACCCGGTGGTCGTCGCTCCCGGCGATTCGCTGATCGGGCCGACTTCTGGCCCGCAGTCTGTTCGAAAAGCGGTCTGTGGGTGTATCGTACAGCATCGCGGCCACCCGGCGTGTGTTGCCTGCTTGGTCGTTTCGCGTCACAACAAGTCTTGAGGCAACGCACCGTCACCCGTCATTCGCCCCGTGCAGAGGAGTTACGCTCCATGGCCATCTGGAAAGAAACTGTCGCGCCGAAGAAGGACCTCCCCCCGGTCGTACCCGATCTGACCATGAAGAAGGAACCGGACCTCCCCCGGGTCGAGGCGTCGTCGGCGTATGATTTGCCGCGCCGGCCGGCCGAGCGGGATACCAAAGAGTCCCTGATCGCCGCCGGGCTCACCATCGAAGGAAAGATCGAAGGCACCGGTCACATCCGGATCGCCGGCCGGTTCAAGGGTGACGTGCATGTCCAGGGCAATCTGACCATCGAGGCGGGTGCCAAAGTCACTGGCGGGGTTCGCGCCGGAACGGTCATCATCGGCGGGGAACTCGAGGGCAATATCGACGACGCCAATCGGGTTGAACTGCTGGAGACCGGGGTCTTGAACGGCGATCTCAAGGCCGGGGCATTGACCGTCGCGGCTGGATCGAGGATGCGCGGCCAAGTCGAGTTCGGTTGGGAAAAGGGCAAATCGGATAGCGGCGCCGCGGGATGAGCACCGTTCGCCCGGGGGTGGCGGGGGCCACCAGGATCTGTCCCCATTGCCGGACGGCCATTCTCGAGAGTGCGGCCGTGTGTCCGGCCTGCCGTCACCATCTCCGCTTCGACCCGGGGGCGGCGCAGCGGGCCGAACCCGCGTTTTCGCCGCTCCGCGTCGAAGGCACCATCCAGCACCCGGCCGACGGTCCGGCCTGGGAATACTCGGTCGTCGTCTCGATCCGCGACGGCCGGGGCGAAGAAATCGCCCGGCAGGTCGTCGGGGTCGGGGCCCTGAACCCGGCCGACGTCCGGACGTTTTCCCTGGCGGTCGAGGTCTTCACCAAGTAACGGGCGCTACTCCACCGTCTTCCGGAACCGCAGTACCGCCAGCGTCACCAGCACCACCGCAAACCCCGACAGGGCCGCGAACTCTCGCCAGAGATCCAGGAGCCCCACGCCCTTCAGCAAGATGCCCCGCAATGCCCGCAGGAAATACGTCAGCGGGAGCGCCGCGCCGATCCACTGCGCCGCGGCCGGCATGGCCTCCCGAGGAAACATGAACCCCGAAAGCAGGATGTTCGGCAGGAGATACAGGAATCCGAGTTGCATCGCCTGGGCTTGGTTCTGCACCGCGCTCGACACCAACAATCCCACCCCCAGGCTCGCGACGTTGAACGGCAGGGCCATGAGATAGAGGTCGATCACGCTCCCCACGATCGGAATATTGAAGAGCAGGCGCCCCACCAGCAGGATCACCGTTACCTGGACATAGCCGATCAGCAGGAAGGGTACGATCTTGCCTAACATCAGGCTCGTCTTGCTGATCGGGGTGACGATGAGCTGCTCCAACGTGCCTCGCTCCCGTTCCCGGACCACGGCGGTGCTCGCGATCACCACCAGGGTCATCGACAGCAGCACGCCGATGATGCCAGGCACGATATAGACCGAGCTCCGAAGGCCGGGGTTGTACCAGGGACGGACTCGGACGTCGATCGTCCCGGCTCCGCCGGTGGCGGCGGCCAGGCGTTGGCTCTGCGCGGCCCCGACCTGCGAACCGGCCGAAATGCCGGCCGACGCCGACAGCGGGTCGGCCGCGTCGATGATCACTTGAATGCTGGCCGGCCGGCGCCGCTTCAGGTCCCGGGCAAAATCGGGTGGAATGATCACCGCCGCCCGGGCCCGCCCGGCGTCGAACCACCGACGCACTTGGTCGCGATCGCCGACTTCCGCCACGATATCGAAGTTGCCGGTGTTTTCGAGGGTCGTCACCATCGACCGGCTCTGGGCGCTCCGGCTCTCGTCGACCACCACCGTTGGAAGGTGGCGGACCTCGGTCTGGATCGCGTAGCCGAACAGGGCGATCTGGACCACCGGGATTCCGGTCATCATGGCCAGGGTGAACCGGTCGCGCCGGAGCTGGATGAATTCCTTCCACAGCATGGCCCAGAAGGGCCAACCCCTAACGTTCAACACCCACCTCGTCTTTCGCTTGCAGGGCGATGAACACGTCCTCGATGGTGGGGAGCCCAAACCGGGCGGTCACTTCCGCGGGGGTACCGAGACCGATCAAATGCCCCCGCGAGAGGAAGGCCAGCCGTTCGCATCGCTCGGCCTCATCCATGTAGTGTGTGGTGACGATCATCGTCATGCCCCCGGCCGCCTGGCGTTTGATCAAATCCCAGAACAGGCGCCGGGCGGCGGGGTCCACACCGGCGGTCGGCTCGTCCAGAAAAACCAAGTCCGGCCGGTGCACGGTCGCGCAGGCGAGCGCCAGCCGCTGCTTCCACCCTCCCGACAGCGTCCCCGCCAACTGGTTGGCCCGGGGATCGAGGGCGTACACCGTCAACTGTTCGTCGACCCGGCGTTTGTTCTCGGTGCCGTGGAGGGCGTAGATTACGGGGGAGAAGCGGTTGTTCTAGGTGACCGTCAGGTCCGCGTAGAATCCGAACCGCAGGGACATGTAGCCGAAACGCTGCCGGACCAT
>JANMHX010000281.1:0-16686 GCA_031375485.1 Gemmatimonadota bacterium
TCATCCAGAAGATGACCGACGAGCAGTTCGACGCGATCATCGATGTCCATCTGGGTGCCCCGTTTCGGATTCTCCGGGCCGCGAGCGAGTTCATCCGGCGCGCCGCCAAAGCCGAGGCCGAGGCGGGTCGCGAGGTGGATCGCAAGGTGGTCAACATTTCGTCGGTATCGGGCACGGTGGGCAACGCGGGCCAGGCCAACTACTCGGCGGGCAAGGCCGGCGTCATCGGGCTGACCCGCGCGCTGGCCAAGGAGTGGGGCCGGTATAAGGTCACCGTCAATGCCGTAGCGTTCGGCTTGATCGAGACTCGGTTGACGACCGCCCCGGCGCACGGCGGCGCGAGTATCGATATCGACGGGCGTCAGATTGCCGTTGGTATCAATCCGGAGGCGTTCAAAGCGGTGGGCAAGATGATTCCGCTCGGCCGGGCCGGGACGCCCGAGGAGGCGGCCGGAGCCGTGTACCTCTTCTGTATTCCCGAATCCAACTACGTCACTGGGGAATGTATGACCTGCGGTGGCGGCTACAAGATGTCGTGAGCTCAATGGACAAGCTGATCATTACGGTTGCGCCCAATGGCCCGGTCGCTACCAAGGAACACACCCCCCATGTCGCCGTCACGGCCGACGAGGTGATCGAAACCGGAATCCAATGCTGGGAAGCCGGGGCCTCGATTCTCCACTACCACGCCCGTGATAAGGACCAGAAGGTCTGTCTCGATTACGACTACTTCGGCAAGGTGCTCGAGGGGCTCCGGAAGCACACCACGCTGATCGTCCAGATGTCGACCGGTTGGGGGCTCGACGACCGGGAGGGCCGGATTCGAATGGTGGACCTCAAGCCCGACATGATGAGCTTGAACGTCGGATCGGTCAATTTCCCGCAAGGGCCCTACATCAACCGGACGGACTACGCGGAGTACTGGGCCGCCAAGATGAAGGAGTACGGCGTCCGGCCCGAGATCGAGTGCTTCGATGCCAGTCACATCGAAGCCGGGACGCGGCTTTGGAAGATGGGGCTGATCGACGATCCGCCGTTCTTCGACTTTGTGCTTGGCGTCCAGAACGCGTTGTCGTTTACACCCCAGAACATGCTCACGCTGATGAACCTGCTCCCGGCTGGCGCCAAATGGAGTTGCATTGGGGTGGGGCGGGCCCAGCTTCCGGTGACGACCCTCGGCATCATCATGGGCGGTCATTGCCGGGTCGGGATCGAAGACAATATCTACTATTCCCACAAGATGCTGGCCACCAACGTCCAGCTGGTTGAGCGGGCGGTTCGACTGGCCAAGGAACTCCAGCGTGAGATCGCGTCCCCGGCGGAAGCGCGCCAGTTGCTCAAGATCAAGAACTCCTGAGGTCCCTCGTGGGTATCAATCGTTACAGCGCGCGACTCACCCAGGCCCGGGCCCAGGTCGGCTCCCGGGCCATGTTGTTCGGCACCGGCCTCACCGAACCGGATTTGGAGAAGGCCCAAGTCGGTATCGGCAGCATGTGGTTCGACGGCAACCCCTGCAACATGCATCTCCTCGGCTTGGCCGACGTAGTGAAGGAGGGCGTGGTCACCGCGGGGATGCTCGGGATGCGGTTCAATACTATCGGGGTGAGTGACGGGATCTCGATGGGCACCGAAGGGATGTGCTATTCGCTCCCGTCTCGCGAAGTCATTGCCGACTCGATCGAAACCATCATGTCGGCCCAGTGGTACGACGGGTTGATCACGATCCCGGGGTGCGACAAGAACATGCCGGGGTCGCTGATCGCGATGGTCCGGCTCGACCGGCCCGCCCTGATGATCTTCGGCGGCACCATCCGGCCCGGCCACCACGCCGGCGAGACCCTCGACATCGTCTCCGTGTTCCAGAGCTATGGCGAGCTGCTGGGTGGAACCCGGACCCAAGCGTCGGTCGATGCCGTGGTCCGTCATGCCTGTCCCGGGGCCGGCGCCTGCGGGGGGATGTACACGGCCAATACCATGGCCACCGCAGCCGAGGCGCTGGGCCTGACATTGCCGTACAGTTCCTCGACTCCGGCCACTGACCCGCTCAAGCGGGCCGAGTGCCTCCGGGCGGGGGCGGCGCTCCGGGGTCTGCTCGAAACCGGGCTGACGCCCCGCCAGATCGTGAGCCGGGCCAGCTTCGAGAACGCGATGGTGGTGGTCATGGCGTTAGGTGGTTCCACCAACGCGGTGCTTCACCTCTTGGCCATTGCCCGGTCGGCCGGGGTGGCGCTTTCGATCGATGACTTTCAGGCGGTCAGCAACCGGGTCCCGTTCCTCGCGGACCTGAAACCCAGCGGCCGGTATGTCATGGAGGACCTCCACCGGGTTGGCGGCACCCCCGCGGTGATGAAGTATCTGCTCGGGCTCGGCTTGCTCGACGGGAGTTGCCGTACGGTGACGGGCCGGACCGTGGCGGACAATCTCGCCGGGCTGCCCGGGCTCACAGCGGGCCAGGACGTGATCCGGCCGATCGACCGCCCGTTCAAACCGACCGGACACCTCGAGATTCTTCGCGGCAACCTAGCGCCCGACGGGGCGGTGGCCAAGATCACCGGCAAAGAAGGGATGCGATTCGAAGGCCCCGCCCGGGTGTTCGACGCCGAAGAGGACGCGATGGCCGCACTCGAGCGGAAAGTGGTCCAACCCGGTGACGTGGTGGTGATCCGCTACGAAGGGCCGAAAGGCGGCCCCGGCATGCCCGAAATGCTCTCGATTACCGGCGCCATCATGGGCGCCGGGCTCGGCACCTCGGTGGCGCTGATTACCGACGGCCGGTTCTCCGGCGGCACCCACGGCTTCGTGGTCGGGCATGTCACGCCCGAGGCGCAGGAAGGCGGGCCGCTGGCGTTGGTCCAAGACGGCGACCGGATAGCGATCGACGCCACCACTCGCACTATGAGCGCGGCGGTCGATTCGTCTGAGTGGCAGCGCCGGCGGGATGCGTGGCGGGCGCCACCGCTCAAAGCCACGCATGGCGTCCTGCTCAAGTACGCCAGGGCGGTGGGACCCGCGTCGGAGGGGTGTGTCACCGATGGCTGAGCTCCCGGTCGTCGGGTTCATCGGCCTGGGCCGGATGGGGCTCCCAATGTGCCACAATCTGCTCAAGGCGGCGTTTCCGCTCGTGGTGTATAACCGGACCGCCACCAAAGCCGATGGGCTCCGAGCGGCGGGGGCCCGGGTGTTAGGCAGCGCGGGCGATGTTGCCGCGGAGGCCGATGTGATCTGTGCCTGCCTCGACCGGGTGGAGACCTCGCGCGAGGTGTTCCTCGGTCCCGATGGCGTGGCCAACCGGGCCCGCCCCGGATCGGTCGCCCTCGATCACGGCACCATCGGTCCCGATCTGGCCCGCGAAATCGGCGCCGGCCTCGGCGCCCGGGGGATCGGCTTCCTCGATGCGCCGGTGAGCGGCGGGCCCGAGGGAGCGGAGCAGGGAACCCTGACGATCATGGCGGGAGGCTCGGCTCGGACCTTCGAGCGGGCGGGGCCGGTCATGCGGGCGTACGGCAAGACGGTGGTCCGCATGGGCGAGCTTGGGACCGGCTCGCTCACCAAGCTGGTGAACCAGTTGCTGACCTTCGTGCACGGCGCCGCCGCCGCGGAGGCGCTGGCGTTTGCCGAACGGACCGGACTCGACCTCGCGGCCGTTGGTGAGGTGATGAAGGTGAGCTTCGGGCAATCCAAGATGCTCGAGCGAACCCTCGGCCGCGTCCTCGCCGGTAACTTCGAGGCCGGGGCGGCGCTTCGGCTCTATGCCAAGGATCTTGGCCTGATCGACGCCGTGGGCCGGGAGGCCGGAGCCCGGTTGCCGTTGACGAGTGCGGCCGAGACGCTCTTGGCCGACGCGGCGGCCCGCGGTTGGTCCGACCGGGACATTGCCGCGCTGATCGGACTGTTTCGACCGAGCTAGATTCAGAAACCCCAACCATCCGGATTCTCTATGACTCGTGCGGCTTCCGTTCTTGCGCTGGTGGTCCTGGTCTCGGCCTGCGGGAAGCCATCCGTGCCGCCCCCGCCGGCGGCCCCGACCCGCCTGGTCCTCGCGGACTCCGTCGATCAGCTCGGCGCACTGGCCCGGGAGCCCATGGTGGTGCGCCACCCGAGCGGTGCCCTCTTCGTCACCGGGTATTGGGATACCATCCCGCCGGTCTGGAAAAGCACCGACAACGGGGCAAGCTGGACCAAGCTCGATGTCGGCTCCGCGGCAACCGGCGCCGTCGGCAACTCCGACTCCGATCTCGCCGTCGGGCCCGACGGTTCCGTCTACCTGATTACCCTGGTGTTCGGCCGGACCACCTTCCGCGGGGTGAGCATTCAGGTGGCGGTCAGTCACGACGTCGGCGCCACCTGGAAGTGGACCCAGGTCGCCAAAGCCGACCTCGTCGACCGGCCCTGGATCGACGCGGCGCCTGACGGGACGGTGCACGCGATCTGGAATGACGGCGCCGGGGTGCGCCAAATCATGAGCGCCGACACCGGCCGGACCTGGACCGACCAGGGCCGGGTCAACGATCAGGGCGGATCGAGTCACCTCGCGGTGGGGCCCAACGGCGAAGTGGCGGTTCGGATGATTCCGCCTTCAGCGGCGAACCTCGCCTACCACGCCGGTGTGGACCTCGTGGCGGTGAGTACCGACCGGGGTGCCACCTGGGCGCGGCACCCAGGACCGGGCAGGATCGCATTCCGGCTGATGTGGGACACAACGGTGACACCGAGACGATTCGACCCCGGCGTCCAACCCCACTGGGTCGAACCCCTGGCCTGGGATTCGGCCGGCGCGCTCTACTCCCTCTGGGCCAAGGATCGGGATCTCTGGCTGGGCCGGTCGGCTGACCGGGGCGTGAGTTGGCGGTCGTGGCGGATCGCGAGTTCGGATTCGATCCCGTACTACCCGTATCTGATTGCCGGCGGCGCGGGACGGCTCGCGGCCAGCTGGATGACCGGCCAAGGGGCGGCGCTCCACGCCAACCTGGCCCTGATCCAAATCGGGGCGGACAGCGCGCCCCCGGCGGTGGTCCGCGCCCCGGCGTTCCAGTTCGAGAGCTTCACGCTGCCCGGCTTCGGCGCCGCCGGGGCTCGCGAGCCCGCGGGCGAGTATTTCCCGATGGTGTTTCTGCCGGACGGTACGTTAGGCGTGGTGACGCCGATCCAGAACACTGGGACCCAGCGGATGGGGTTCACCTGGCGCCGGTATGCACCGGGCCCGGTGTCTGGCGTCTACCCTTGACAGGTTAGGTCAGAGGTTCCTATAGTACCATAACCTGTTTAGGGTATGGTATGGCTCCCGTCGATCTGCTGCAGGGTACGCTGGACCTCTTCATTCTCAAGTCGCTGACCTCGGGGCCCAAACACGGGTACGAGGTCAGCCGCTGGATCCGGGCCACCTCCAACCGCGCGTTGACGATCGAGGAAGGGGCCCTCTACCCCGCCCTCCATCGACTGGAAGCCCGCGCCTTGGTCGCCTCGGAGTGGGGGCTCACCCAGCAGGGGCGGCGAGCCAAGTACTACCAACTCACCCGTGCCGGCCGGGACCAGTTCCGGCGTCTCTCGACCTCCTGGGCCCGCTACGTCGATACCGCCGCGCTGATCCTCGCGGCCACCGAGACTCAGCCGTGATTCCGCTGTTCCGCCTGGCCCGGCGCCCCAAGGCCGATGCCGCCCTGGTGCGCGAGGAGTTGGCCCTTCACCTCGAACTCCGCACGGAGGAACTCGTGGCGGAAGGGTGGGAGCGCGGAGCCGCCCGCGAGGAAGCCCGCCGTCTCTTCGGCAACCCCGTCGCCGTCGGCCAGGAGTGCCTCACCATCGATCAACGGAGCATCCTCTCCATGCAACGCACCGACCACGTCGATCAAATCCGGCAGGACCTCTCCTTCGCCCTCCGTTCTTTTGGGCGCCGCCCGCTCTTTACGGTGTTGGCCGTGGCGATCCTCGCCGTTGGGATCGGCGCCACCACGGCGGTGTTCAGTCTGGTTCAGGGTGTCCTCCTCCGCCCGTTGCCCTACCACGAACCGGATCGCGTCTTGGCGCTCCGCGGCCGCCATAGTGATGGCTTCATGGACGTTTCCGAGCGCGAACGGGTTCGCTATCGGGCCGAGACCTCGATCTTCTCGTCGGTCGGCACCTGGGCCTACGGTCCGGCTACGGTCGTCGGGGCCGACCAGCCCGAGCAACTCCGGGCCGCGGCCATCGACGCCGGAGTCCTCCCGACGCTCGGCGTGCGGCCGGTCATCGGCCGGGCCTTTACGATCGCTGAGGACAGTCCCGGGGGGGCGAATGTCGTCATCCTCGGTCATGGGTACTGGAACAGCCGCTGGGCCGCCGATTCCGGAATTCTCGGCCGATCGATCACGGTCGACGACCAGCCCCGCGTTGTGGTTGGGGTGCTCCCGGCGGGGTTCAAGCTTCCAACGGACTTTATCGGTCCGGCGGCCGACCTCTATGTTCCGCTCGCCCTGGCCTCGACCCCGGACCCGAGGAATTTCCATTTCCTCGACGCCGTCGTCCGGATCGCGCCGGGGGCTTCCCGCACCCAAGTCGAGGCGCGGCTGGCGATCGTCTCCCGGGAGTTGAGCGCCGACATCAAGACCTTGCCGCCCACCTTCGCGGCGGCCGTCGAGCCGGTCACCGACCAAGTGCTCGGCGCCGCCCGTCCCGCCGTTTCGATGCTCCTCGCTGCGGTCGTGCTCCTGTTGGCGCTGGCCTCTGCCAACGTTGCCGGCCTCCTCCTCGCCAACGCCGAGACCCGGCGCCGTGAGTTCGCGGTTCGGGCGGCGGTCGGCGCGGGGGCCGAACGGCTCGTCCGCCAGGTCGTCACCGAGAGTCTCGCCCTCGGTGCGGTAGGGGGGATCGCCGGTGTCTTCGTGGCGACGCTGATGCTCAACGGTCTCCTGGCGCTCAGTCCGCCTGGGTTGCCGAGAGCCGACACGGTGCGGATCGACGCCGCCGCCGCCGTGGTCGCGCTCGCGATGACGATTCTCACGGCGTTGGGTGCCGGTCTCATCCCCGCGCTTCAGGTGCGCCGCCACAGCGCCACCGGCGGGTTGGCGGGGGCCGGCCGGGGTGGGATCGCCACCCGCGAGCGGCACCGGGCCCGAAAGGGTCTCGTGCTCGCGGAGGTCGGCCTGGCAGTCACCATCGCCGTGGCCGCCGGTCTGGTCGGGCGAAGCTGGCTGGCGTTGCTGGCGACTAATCCGGGGTTTGCGGTGGAGGACCGGCTCACCTTCCAGCTCTCGCTGCCCGAGGCCCGGTACGGTGGCCGGGAGCCGCGGTGGCGCTATTACCGGGACGTGATCGACCGCCTCGGCGAACTGCCGGGTGCTCGAGCGGTCGGGGCGATCACGGCGTTGCCGATGGAGGACCGAGCTGGCGATTGGGGCTTCTTGATTGAAGGCCGGCCGCCGGTGCCTGAAGGCGAGCGCCGCCCGTTCGCCGATCGCCTGATGGCCACGCCCGGGTACTTCGAAGCGATGGGGATTCCGATCAAGGAAGGGCGGTCCTTTCAGCCGGATGACGATGCGACTCATCCGGCCGTCGTGATCCTGAACGAGTTTGTGGCCAGAAAATATTGGCCGAACGGCGGCGCGTTAGGCGCTCGCCTCAGGCTCTCCTCCAACGTCGACTCGGTCTGGCGGACCGTCGTGGCGATTGTCGGAGACGTGAAGAGCCGGGGCCTCGAGGAAGCGACCCGATCCGAGTTCTACTTCCCCCATGCCCAGACGCCGACCCTCGCGACGGCCTCGGCGGCGGCCACGATGAGCGTGGTGATCCGAACCGGCCATGATCCCGCCCAGATGGCCGCTCCGGCAGAGCGGATCGTCCGATCCGTCGATCCTGGCGTCCCGATCTCGCGGTTGCAGTCGATGGAGCGGGTCCTCGACACCACCCTCTCCGTCCGCCGGTTTCAGCTCCTGGTGCTCGGCTTCTTCGCGCTCAGCGCGCTCGCGCTGGTGGCGATGGGGGTCTACGGCGTCGTGGCGTACCTGGTCCAGCAGCGGGCACCTGAGTTCGGGGTCCGCCTGGCGTTGGGCGCCGATCGGCGCCGGATCCTCACCATGGTGCTCTCGGACGGCATCCGGATGGCGGCCGGTGGCGTGGTGCTCGGGTTGATCGGTGCCATGGCGGTGGGGCGGGTGCTCGCCGGCATGCTCTACCGGGCCCGGGCGTTCGATCCCCTCGTAATGGCCGGCGTGTCGTCGGTGGTGGTCGGTGTCGTGCTGCTGGCCAGCCTCGTGCCGGCCACCCGCGCCGCCCGGACCAGTCCCGGTGCAACGCTGAAGAGCGACTGACGCCCCCGCGCCCGGTCAGCGTCGGGCGCGGGGTGCTGGTGCCGTGACCAGGGCTTGATAGATCAGCGCCGTGAAACGCCCCGCCATGTCGACCGGAACCCCCGGGAGGTTCTGGGTCATCATGACCATGACGAGATCCTGGACCGGATCGACATTGTAGCTGGTCTGATAGGCACCGCCCCACCCGAAGCTCCCGACCGACATCGGGCTGTTGCCGGCGCCGAACCGGTCTTGGGTTTGAAAGCCGAGGCCGAATCCCTGACCATCGGGTGAGAGGAGGCTCCCGACCAGGTTGGTCGTCATCAACCGGACGGTGTTGGAGCCAAGGACCCGGCGGCCGTCGATTGTGCCGCCGTCGAGCAGCATCTGCAGGAACCGGGAATAGTCCCGGGCCGTGGACACGAGTCCTGCCCCCCCCGCAAAGCTCTTCCTCGGCCCCACCACGTAGTGCCCCTGGCCTCGCGCGCCTTCGTCGGCCTTGATCAGCGCGCCGCCCGGGCCCGGTCGATAGACGGCGGCCAGCCGGCCGGCCTTCTCGGTGGGCACGAAGAAGTAGGTGTCGGTCATCCCGACCGGCCCGAAGATCCGCTGGGCAAAGAACTGATCGAGCGGGAGCCCCGACACGCGCTCCACGACGCAGCCGAGGATGTCGGTGTTGTAGCCGTAGACGAACTTCTCCCCCGGCTGGGCCACGAAGGGCAGGGAGCCCAATCGGTCCATCGTCGTGCAGACCGGCTCGTCCTTGTCGGCCGTATACCAGCCATATCCGGCGGCGGGTCCAAGCCCCTGGGCCTGGTAGAGGGGCGCGACGAGCGGATCGGTACCGTACGAGATGCCGGCGGTGTGGGTCAAGAGATCCCGGATCGTGATCGGCCGTTTGGCTGGGACGAGGGCGCGGCCGGTGTCCGCCTTGACCGCCACCGTGCTGCCGGCGAAGGTCGGCATCCACCGGGACACCGGGTCGCCGAGTCCGATTTTCCCCTCTTCGTACAACATCATGATCGCGACGCTGGTGACGGCCTTGCTCTGCGACGCGATCCGGAACAGGGCATCCGCGGTGAGTGGCTTGCCCGCTTCCTTGTCGGCCCAACCATAGGCGCCTTGGTACGCGACCTTGCCGTGTTGGATGACCAGCCCGACGACACCAGCCACCTTCCCGGAATCCGTCCACGCCTTGAACACCTGGTCGATCCGCGCCAGCCGATCCCTCGACAGCGTGAGAGGCTGAGCCACGGCGGCCTGGACGAGGCCGATGACGAGCAGGCCACACCGAGCCGCCGGGCCGACGAGCTTGCGAGTGATAGTCACGATCAGAGCCATTGAGGAAGAAGCCCGAAGGTACGGCGGCGCCCCGGGGGGAGCAAGGAGACTTCAGAACGAGCAGCCGGCGGTGCCTTGGCACGACACCGTGCCGGGTCCCATGCGCTCTGGGGGACCGGGCGGCCGGAACGGATTGCACCGCGGTTGGCCGGTTTGGATATCCACCATCGTCGCGAGCGAGCACCCGGACGGGTTCGCGCGGAAGGCCCCTCCGAGGACCTGGATCGCGGACGCCGGGTCTCGGGTCACGAACAGGCTCCCGTAGATGATGCTATTGGTGAGGATGATCTTCCCATCGGCGTCGGCTTCAATCGATTGACTCCACACCTCGGAGTTCCGGATGGCGAGCGTGCTCCGCCGACCCAACGCGGCGAGGACCGCGAGCTGAATCAAGGAGCTGTCGACGGCCAGTTCCGCGTCGTCGCCGACCACGGCCGCCTCGTTGATGGTTGACCGCCGGACCGAGGCCCGGGCGCCGGCCAGGGCATAGATCTGCCACGCGATCGGACCGAGTTGGACCTGGTTCATGGTGAGGCGGCCGGCGCCGACGACCCCCTGCTGGAGCCCGGGGGCGAGGTCCTCGAGGGCGGGATCCGCCGGGCCCAGGAAGTACCCGATCTTGAACTCCCCCGTGATCGGCCTCCCTCGTCCGTTGATGGTGACCCGCGATCCGGGCCGGGACAGCATCCCGAGGCCGACGCGGGCGTTGGCGATGGAAATCCGCCAGTCGACGGCGATGCCCTGGGCTCGGCTGATCTCCCAGGAGTAGGTACCCGATTGCTCGGGCAGGGTGAACGTGGCCACCGGCGGCGAGGGAAACCAGACGCCGGTCTCGGTCTCGGGGCCTTGGAGGTCGAGCTGGCAGCTCTCGTCGGGATAGATCTCGCTCGGCAGCTGCGCCGAGTTGACCATCGCAATGCCGGAGCGGCCGGCACACGATGCCAAGAGCCAGGCCGTGAACTGGTCGAGACGGCTGGTCTTGACGACCAGCCGCGCTTGGTCGCGACCGACGTAATTCATATAGCGGCTGCCGGTGCCGGTAGCGCCTAACGGCGTGGTCCGAAACGTCATGCCCTCGAAGTCGATCAGACCCCGGTCTTGGGCGGTCATGGTCCGCTGCCCGTTGCGGTCGTTGACGATGATGAAGGTGCCGCCCCGGATCCGGAGTGTCGCGCTGTCCGCCACGGTGACGTTGCCGAGGACGGAGAGAGCGGCTCCGGGGTTCGCGGTGAGGTCGACGTCCAAGGTCGCCGAACCGCGAACGACGAGATCGCCGGCAATCGTGCAAGTGGTGGCGATCCGAGTACTGGCAGTCACGGTCAGTCCGCCGGCCGGAGGGCAGGCGCTACCCACCGGGTCGGCCGGCCCGGTGCCGCACGCGGCAGTCATCAGGAGGAGTCCGATCCTGATCCGCCCGATCGGTCTCGGATTTTGGGCCACGCCAACTCTCGTTTCGATTTCTTCTAGGTGCCCACCGGATCCCGACCTATCGGACAGGAGGTGAGCGGGGTAGTCGGCGAGAACCTGCTGCGAGCCGTTCGAAATCAGCCAGCCGGCGATCTCACGGCATCTCAAAGTGCTTGAGGTGGCGCGACTGATCGAACGTCGGGTTGATGGGGCGAAACGACCCTGTCGGTTGAACGACGCAGGAATCCACGCAATCGAGGAGTGGCTTTCGATGATTCGCGAGGCGATGGAGAAGAACTACAAACGGCTGGACAGTGTGCTGATCGCCATGCAAACCACCGTGACGCCCACGGTGCCACACCGCCCCAAAAACCCCAACGGAGACAAGTCACCATGAGCAAGCTGACGCTGACCACCGAAGGCGATCGTTACGTCGTCGCCACGCGGCATTTCGCCGCCCCGCCCGAGTTCGTCTATCGCGCGCATATCGAGCCCGCACTTCTCCAACAGTGGATGCTCGGGCCTGACGGGTGGGGCATGCCCGGGTGCATCTCCGACGCGAGAGTTGGCGGCGCCTTCCGATTCGATTGGTCCGATGGCAACGGCAACGGGTTCCATCTCACGGGTGAATACCTGGCGTTCGAACCGAGCAACCGGATCGTGCACGTCGAGCGCATGTTCCTGCCCGATCCCACGCCGGATAATCACGTCGAGACATGCTTCGCACCGGACGGCGACGGCACGATGATGACGATGCGGATGACGTTGCCGGATGCGGCAACCCGCACGGCGATGCTTGCGACCGGTATGGAGCACGGTATGGAGGCGGGCTACGTCCGCCTCGAAGGCATGGCCGCGACCGCCGCGGCTCAGTGACGAAACCGGACTCGGCTTTTCAGAAACACACTAACGAGGAAAGCGATGATGAGCATCTCGCTTTGGGTTGTGCAAAACACTAGTGGGCATCGCGTTCTCGGCGCATGGCGGATTCTTTCTGTTTCCTCCCGCTGCGGTGATCGAGCAGATGAAAGTGTCGTTGCCACGATACCCCCATCCCGTCGGCACTGGTGCCGATGGCGGCTGGTGGCATCATGATCCTGATGATCGGCGCGGTCGCCGAACAGGGTGAATATCACCCGTGTCAAGGGTGATATTCACCTATTTGCTAGTCGGCTGCCCGTGTCGGGTCCCGTTGACGCACTCAGGCGCCGAGCACCTCGAGCAGCCGAGTGCCCACCGTCTCGACCTCCCCGTCACTGATTGCGTCGAAGCAGAAGATCAACCGGTCGGCCTGCACGTCGGCGGCGATCGACGGATTCCCCTCCGCCAGGAGCCGGCCGAGTTCGGCGTGGGTCAGCCGATGACCGGCGGCGAGTTCCAGCACCAGCGAGTTCACCGGGTCGGGCAGCAGGCGTTCGTCCATGGTGAAGTAGCGCGCCACCGTCGTGACCCCGGGCAGGCCGGCCAGGCGGGCGCGAAGCTGCCCCACCAGCTTGGCATAGCGCGCCCACCGAGCCTGGTGATCCGCCGCCCGCCACTCCTCGAACGCCGTCACCACGCCGACCACCGTGTGGCGGTCGATCTTGAAGACCCGCCCGATCGTCAAGTGCGGGCCCGACTCGTACCGGGTGAAGTTGTTGGCGGTGACGGCGTCGATCATGGCCCGGGTTCCGACCATGAATCCACCGGCGTTCGGCCCGCCGAAATACTTGGCGCTGAAGCAGGCCAGGTCGGCGCCGGCCGCGACGTATCCCGGCATCGCCTCGAGCGGCCAGCACATATAGGCCGCATCGACCAGCACCTTGAGGCCTCGGCGCCGGGCGATGGCCACCACTCGCCCGAGCGGGACGGTGTGCCCGGCGCCGTCGAGATGGGCCGGGACATAGAGCGCCGCCGTCTTCCGGCCGATGGCCGCTTCGAGTTCCGCCTCGGACGTGCCGGCCTCGGTCCCGGCCAGCACCAGCTTGGCGCCGGTCAGCGGGACCTGGCGGTCGTACTTGTAGCGGTGGTTCCGCTGGAGCACGATCTCGTCCCGGAGTCCGGTCGTATCGGGGAGACGCTCGCTCGCGGCCCCGTCCCCCTCAGTAATCGCCGCCGATACCATCAGGACGATCGCCGCCGCGGCCCCGGTCGTCACCCGGCCCGCCTCGGCGCCGAGATGCTCCGCGAGGATCCGGCCCGTGGATTCGAGCAGGTCCACCATCCGGACGTACTGGGTGTTGCTCTCGGCCATCGCCGCCCACACCGTGGGTGAGAGGCGGGAGCCGCCCAGATCGGTGTAGATCCCGCTGGCGTTGATGATCGGCCGGGTGCCGAGCCGAGCGAAGATGTCCGGTGTCAGACGTCGATCCATCGTCCCACTCCCTGGCGCTCGGCGGCGTCCGCCACCACGTTGGCGACCGCGGCGTCGAGGACGCCGACGCCGGTCAGATCCGCGATCGTGATTTCCGTGTCGGAGGTCCGCCCCGGCTTCATTCCAGCGGCGATTTCGCCGAGTTCGGCGTAGACGTCCGCCGCCGTGACCACGCCCGCGTCAACGGCGTGGTGCAGCTCGCCCTGCGTCAGGCACTGGGAGAGCCGGTCGACCACCACCTTGGCCCGGCCCAGGAGCGCCGCCTCGAGCTCCCGTTTGTGCGGGATGTCGGAGCCCATCGCGGTGATGTGGGTTCCCGGCTGGACCCACTCGGCCCGGACGATCGGACTGTCGGCCGGGGTCGCGGTGATGATCAGATTGGATTGCCGGACCAGCGCCTCGATCGACGGCGCCACTTCGATCGTCCGGCCCAGGCGCTCGGTCATTTCGCGGGCGTAGGCCTCCGCTTGCGCGGGCTTTCGCGCCGCGACCAGGATCCGGCCCGGGTTCCGGACCTGGAGCAGGGCCTCGAGCTGATACCGCGCCTGGACGCCGGCACCGACGACTCCTGCGGTCCCGATCGTCTTCGGCGCCAGCAAGTCGGCGGCAACGGCGCCGGCCGCGCCAGTCCGAAGCTCGGTGAGATAGCCATTGTCGAGAATCATCAGCTCGAGCTGGCCGGTGGTGGCGCTGAAGACCCAGACCCCGCCTGAGGTGGTCGGGAGCCCGCGCGACGGGTTGTTGTAGAACCCGGTCGCGACCTTAATCGAAAACCGCGGGGCGCCGTGGAGGTACCCGCCCTTAGCGTGGACCTCGCCGTGCTGCGCCTTGACCTCGATGGTGAGGACGTCGGGCAGCTCGACTTCGCCCCGCGCCAGCTTGGCAAAGGCGTCGCGGCAGCTGGCGATAGCCTGGGTCGGCGAGATCAGTCCGCGGGTTTCGGTTTCGTTGAGGAGTCGGATCCGCATCAGCGTGCCACCATGAGGTCGGAGACTTTGGGTGAACCGGCCGGATAGTGCTTCACGTAGATCGACGCGAAGCCCTGACGGCGGCCCACCAGCCCTTGATAATCGCCGGTGCCGCCGCGGCCTCGCCTCGGCCCGAGCAGGTTAAAGGTATCGAGGTGGTAGTCGGTTCGCGTCCCGGGCAGGCCATCGGCGCCGAGGGCGTAGACACCTAACGTGTGGGTGGTCGGAATCTCCGGCTTGGTCGTGTCCGCAGACCAGGTCCGGACGTCGAGGTAACTCACCCCCAACCGGCCGGCGCTGTCGATGGCCACCGTAGTGAGCCAGGCGTGGGCCGCCATCTTGGGGTTGACCTCCACCGGCGTGGTCCAGTTGATCTCGTCCGCCGACGAGGTGAGCGACACGCTCAGGAACTTGCCCTCGGTCTGCCGGGCGTCGGCGAAGGCCACGAAGATCCGGCCGGACTCGGGGTCGATCGCGCCCTGGAGAATGTCCTGCGCGGTGGTGATGCCGAATTTGCCGCCGAACTTGATCGTGGTCGACGGCTCGCCGGTCAGTCTGACGAAGGGCGCAACGATCCGCTCGGCGCTCCAGTGGTCTCCCTGGTCCTCCGAGGTGATGAGGCCGACTAGGGCCGTGTCCCCGCGCTCGCGGAAATAGACGAGGTGGAGTTTCTTGGTTTTCGGATCGACCAACACCAGCGGCGCCGAAATCCGGCCGCCGCCGATTAACGGCGTCACCGCCCGGATGTCCGTCCAGGTCTTGCCGCCATTGGTGGAGCGGGTGAAGGCGGCGGGGCCGGCAAAGCCCAGTGGATCGTTCGGGGCCACCGCCTTGCCAGGGACCGCGCTCTGGTATTGGGTGGTGGCCAGATACACCGATCCGGGCCTGGTCGGGTCGGCCGTCAGCTCCAGATTGTCGTAGTTGAAGGTCGGCATGTTGCTCGGCGCGGCAATCCGGCCGGCGGTCCAGGTGCGGCCGGTGTCGGCGGAACTCGAGACCACGAGCGAGATGTGCGAAAGCTCCCCGCCGGAGACGCCAAGACCCATGGCACCGACGTACGCGCGCCCGTCCGGACCGAAGGCGGCCCAGGGGTCGCCGGCCCGGGTGGCACCCGCGTCGCCCCCGGCGCATCCGGTGACCGGCAGGACGGTCGGCGTTGTCCAGCTGGCCCCACCGTCCTTGGATGTTGCGACCATGACTTGGCCGGCGCTGTCGGTGGACGCGATCCAGGTGGCAACGATCTGATCGGGATTGGCGGGATTGGCTGCGGCGTGAGGCTCGTATTCCCGGATCTCGGCGTGATCAGCTCCTTTGAAGCAGGCCCGCGACACGGAATCGGTGGCGGGCCGGCTCACGACCGCGGTTGCGAAGGGGCCGAGCACGGTGCCATCGGCGGGCCGCCTTGGGGCCGCCTGGCAAGCGACGGCCGCGAGGAAGGCTGAGCTCACCGCGGAAACTCGCATCCGCAGCGTCCTTGAGGCAGATTTGCGTATCATGGCCCGTCACTCCCTTTCAGATACCCCGTTGGTTCGCACCACCACGGCCGGCCAGGCGGCCGACCGGCTTCGTCTCAAGATCCTGAATGGCGAACTCCGTCCCGGCACGCCGCTTCGGGAAATCCCGATCTCCCGTTCGCTCGGCATTTCCCGGAACACCTTTCGGGAGGCTCTCCACCAGCTGGCCCACGAGGGGCTGATTCGGCACGCGCTCCACCGGGGGGCCAGCGTCGTGTCGCTGTCGGAGGCCGACATCCGGTCGATCTTCCTGGCCCGCCGGGTCCTGGAGTTGGCGGCCGCCGATGCCCTCAAGGGCCGCCATCGCGAAGCGGCTCAGGCTCTCGCCACCGCCGCCGCCCGGCTCGATGACGCCATCGGGCGCCGGGACGCCGCCGCGGTAGCCGAGGAGGACATGGCGTTCCATTCGGCGCTGGTGGATCAGCTTGCGAGCGACCGGCTCTCCGCCCATCACCGAGCCCTGGTCCGGGAACTCCGGATCGGGTTGCTGTTGGTCGACCGCCGCCGTCCCGACTTCGCCGCGCTGGGCCGGGAGCACCGCGCCCTGGTTCGGCTGATTGCCCGCGGGGAGCTGGGCCGGTTCCGCCAACGGCTCGCCGCCCATCTTCACGGGTCGGAACAGCAACTGCTCGAACTGGCCAGCCGGACCCGGCCCGCGGTGTCCTGAGCGCTCTCGCTGGTGTCTAGGGCTGGATTGTCCTATTGTTGAACAATCTAACGAGGACCAACTCCAATGGCGACGGGTGACGCTCTGTGGGTGGCGCCATGACGACCGGTCTCCGCCGCGTCATTGGCGTCCGCACGCTCACCCTGAGCGTGATCAACTTCATCATCGGCTCGGC
>JANMHX010000352.1:0-4784 GCA_031375485.1 Gemmatimonadota bacterium
GTCGTCAATGTGCCCGTCGGTGTCATCGCCCTCGATGCCATCACCAAGCCACAGTACCTTGGTGATGCCGAGGTAGCTCTTCAGGGACTGCTCAATCTCCTCCCGAGAAAGCGTGGGGTTCCGGTTCGGATTGAGCAGGCAGGCCTCAGTCGTGAGCAACGTGCCCGCACCGTTCACCTCGATCGACCCGCCCTCCATCACGATCCCCGGGTGGACCACCGGGATGTCGAAGGCCTGGCCCACCAACGTCGGAATCCGGTCATCGTCCTCGAACGGCGGGTACTTGCCGCCCCAGGCGTTATAGCCCCAATCGAGAATCAAGCTGTCCCGCCGCCCATTCCGCTCTCGCTGAACGAAAATCGGCCCGTGATCCCGGCACCACGCGTCATTCGTGAGATGGCGATGAAAAAACACATTCCCCATCGCCGCCCCCGCCCGCTCCACCGCCGTCCGCGCCGACGCCTCGAGTTCCGCGGTCCCGACGTTGATATGGACCTCTTCCCCCCGAGCCAAATGCCCCACCATTTCCGCAAACACCCCCGGCACCGGCCCAAACTTCCCCGGCCACGACGACTCCCGATGCGGCCAACTCAGCCACGTCCCCCGGTGCCGCTCCCACTCCGCCGGCATCCGAAACCCCGCCTCCCCCGGCGTCTCCAGATACCCCACCCCCCGCCGAGCGCCGAGCGCCGAGCGCCGAGTGCCGAGATCACTCATCGAGATACCGCTTCGTCAAATCGCCGTAGGCATCGATCCGCCGGTCCCGGAGGAACGGCCAGTGGGTCCGAACGATATCGACCTGGGCCAAGTCGCACGGGACGATCAGGGTCTCCTCGCTCTGGCCGGCCTTGGCCAGAATCCGGCCGTTCGGGTCGGCCACGAAGCTGCCGCCCCAAAACTCGATCCCGTCGGTCCCCGGCTGCTCGAGGCCGATCCGGTTGACCGAGGCCACGAACGCGCCGTTCGCCACCGCGTGGGATCGCTGGATCGTCTCCCAGGCTGCCTGCTGCCGTTCCCCGTACTCGGCCTTTTCCGGCGGGAGCCAGCCGATTGCCGTCGGATAGAACAGGATTTCGGCGCCCGACATGGCGGTGAGCCGCGCGGCTTCGGGATACCATTGATCCCAGCAAATCAAGACCCCGATCTTGCCGAAGCGAGTCCGCCAGGTCTTGAAGCCGAGGTCGCCGGGGGTGAAGTAGAACTTCTCGTAGTACTGAGGGTCGTCCGGAATGTGCATTTTCCGGTATTTCCCGAGGTAGGTACCATCGGCGTCGATGATGGCCGCCGTATTGTGGTAGAGTCCCTCGGCCCGCTTCTCGAAGAGCGAGGCCACCAGGACGATGCCGAGGTCTCGCGCCAGGTCCGACAGGACCTGAGTGGTCGGGCCCGGAATGGCTTCCGCCAGCTGGAAAAAGCGATGGTCTTCGACCTGGCAGAAGTAGGGCCCCATGAAGAGTTCTTGGAGGCAGACCACTTGGGCGCCCCGGGCCGCGGCGTCGCGGGTTCGGTCGATCGCCTTCTTCAGATTGGCTCCGGGATCGTCTCCGCAGGTCATCTGGGGGAGGCCCACCGTGACGGTTCGGCTCTGGGTTGTCATGGACGGAATCTAAAACGGTGGGCTCCTCCCCTCCCAGGGCTCACCTCGCCCGTGTATCATCGACGCCATGCCCGCTCGCCGTCTCCTCCTCGTGCTCTGGTCGCTCGCCTCGGTACCCGGAGTTGTGGCCGGTCAGGAGATCATTTGGAAGAACCTCGTCACCGTCTACGGGGACAATACCGAGTTCTTCACCTCCTATCGGGAGGGCGAGACGATTCTTGGCGGCCAATTCTTCTCGAGTCTGGCGGTCCGGCCGGCCCGGCAGTATACGATTCAAGCCGGGGTGTTCGGGGATGTTCGGTGGGGTTCCACCGAGTTTCTTGACCGGGTCCGTCCGGTGCTCGCGTTTCGCTACCAAACCGCCCACTCCCTTGGGGTCATCGGGACGCTCGAAACCTCCCGGCGCCACGGACTCCTCGAGCCCCTCGCGGTCACTACCCTCGAACTCACCCGGCCGATCGAGTACGGACTCCAGTGGAGGGAACAACGGCGCCGGTGGGACGCTGAGGTCTTCATCAACTGGCAGGCGCTCAACACCCCCACCCAGCGAGAAGTGTTCGACTACGGGTGGGTCCTGCGGGCCCGGCCCGTTCGGCAGGTGTCGCTGGAGGCGCAGTTCCATGGGCTCCACCACGGCGGCCAACTCTTTTCGGCCGGGGTGCCGGTCACTAATAACGCGGGCGGTGGTTTGGGGATTACCGTGTCGGACACCATCCCGAAGCTCGGGTTCGGGTCGATCCAGGCCTACCGGCTGAAAAGCTCGGGCAACATCGATCCCGACGCCCCGGCCGACCGACCCCGGCGAGGGCGCGGGACCTTCGTGCGGGCGGCCCTCGCGCCTCGTCGCGGCCTCGAGCTCTTCGGGATTCTCTGGCGGGGAAAGGACTTCCTCTCCCAAGAGGGTGACAACAACTATAATTCGGTGGGACGGCTGACCGACTTTTACCGCTCGGAGCGCCGGTATCTGGAGTTCGGCCTCCTCAGGCGAGGGCACCTCGACGGCGGCGTTGAACTCGACGCCGAACTTCGGTTCCACCGGATCGATGACGAACCGAGCATCGCGATTCGCGGCACCTCCTGGGAATACTCGTACCGCCTGGTCGTCCGGACTCCGTTTCAATTGGTCTTGCGTTCACTCGATGGTCACTAAGGAGTAGGTATGGTTCTCGGACTGCTGACGCTCGCGCTGGTGCAGCAACAGGCCCCCCAGATTGCCCGGGTGGAGATCTCCCCGCCCCAAGCCGAAATCCAGGTCGGACAAACGATCAAACTGTCGGCCAAGGTCCTCGATGCCGCCGGGACTCCGGTGCCGAATGCTCGGGTGATGTGGTTCGGCGGCGGCGATGGCAGTGTCGATTCGACCGGCGTGGTCCGCGGCGGTTTCCGCGGGTACATCCAAGTCGTCGCCATGGCCATCGCGCCGGGGGCCAAGCGGGTCACGGAGGAGATGCGGATCCGGGTCACGCCCGCTCCCGCGGCCAAGCTTGAGCTGAGCACAAGCATGGTCAAACTCGCGGTCGGATCCCGGATCACGATTACCGGCACGCCGAAGAGCGCGGAGAACGATGTTCGGTACGACGCCATTGCGTTTGCCTCGAGCAGCCCGCGGGTCGTCGCGACGACCCCTGATGGCCGGTTGCAGGCACTCCGGCCCGGCACCGCGGTCATCACGGCCAGCGCCGGGAACGCCCGGGCCTCGGTCTCCGTCGAGGTCGTGGCCGCCGTGCCCGCCTCCATCACTATTACCCCGGGAACGACCTCGGTCCGCACCGGTGACGTCGTTCGGTTTACGCTGACGGTCAAAGACCGGCTCGGCAAGGTCATCGAAGGACTCACACCCCGATGGTCCGTGGCTGCCCTGACAGCTGACGGCGTGGCTCAAATCGACGCCGACGGTGCGTTCGTCGCTGAGGAGCGCGGCAGCTATACGGTGTCGGCCACGGTTGGAACCGCAACCGCGGACGCCGCGGTTCATGCGGCCCCCCGGGCGGTCGGGCGGGGCATCGAGGTCGTCGGCCGGGTGCCGGTCAAGTTCCGGGGCGGCGAAGTCTGGGCCCATCCGAACGGGAAGTGCGTCTACTACACCACGATCGGCGATCGTTTTTACGCCATCGACGTCACCACGCCGAGCGATCCGAAGATCGTGGACTCGGTGATGATCGACGCCCGGCACATCAACGATGTCATGACCACCGAGGACGGGAAGTACGGCGTGTTCTCCCGCGAGAACGCCTCGAACCGGAAGAATGGGATCGCGATTTTCGATGCCAGCGACGCCTGCCATCCGAAAGTCATTTCGGACTACACCGAAACGGTGTCAGGCGGCGTGCACTCGGCCTACGTGGCAGGTGGATACGTCTACTTGACCGACGACGCCACCGGGTCGATGCGGGTCATCAGCATCAAGGACCCCTATAAGCCCCGCGAGGTTGGCCGCTGGCAGACGACCCAGACCGAGGCCGGCCGGTATGTCCACGACATCGACGTGCGGGGCGGGTTGGCCTACCTGTCCTACTGGAACGATGGGCTGATCATCCTCGACGTGGGCAACGGGATCAAGGGCGGCAGCCCGGAAAAGCCGGCCTTCGTGTCCCAACTCAAGTACGACCTCGACCACCTCTATCGGCGCGTCGACGACATGTACGGTCTGGGCGGCCGCGGGACCCACACCGCGTGGCGACACAAGAACTACATCTTCATTGCCGACGAAGTGTATGCCTCGAAGGCCGCCAAGGGCCACGAGCAGGGGAACGATCTGACCTGGGGCCGGCTTCAAGTCGTCGACGTCGCCGACATCATGAAGCCGAAGATCGTGGCGTGGTACGAGCCGACCGACGGCGGGGTGCACAATCTCTGGGTCGAAGGTGACTCGCTGTACATGGGGGCGTACCAGGGCGGCGGGCGGGTGGTGGACATCTCCGGCGAGCTCAAGGGCGATCTCCTCCGCCAGGGCCGGGAAATGGCGTGGCTGTTCACCGCCGACTCGGTCGGGAACCGGCCTCGGGCCACCTTTACGTGGGGCGCGGTGGTCAAGGACGGGCTGATCTACTTCAACGACATCAACACGGGGCTGTGGATTACTCGGCTCGAAAAGAAAGAACGCCCGATTCCCTGACCGGGGTCAGGGCCGGGTCTCGGGGTCGAATGCGTCGCGGGCAAAGCCGAACCGGGCCACCAGCGGCCGGTA
>JANMHX010000301.1:0-19357 GCA_031375485.1 Gemmatimonadota bacterium
GTCGCTCGTTGCAAATCGAGATCCACTCCTTCAATCGCGACGTCGGAAGAAATTGGCGATCGCCCTGAGGGAAGCAAGCTGCTCACGGCGGCTTCCAGCTGCTGCCCGTCAGAGAACAGGCTAGCCAGGGCCTGGCGAATGGCGGCTTCGGTCGGTTGAGTCTCGGAAGTCATACGGAACCGTTTGTTATCCAAAAACGAGCCCTGGGATGGCAAGCCGCAACATTCGGCAAGAACGTCGATCATTGTAGAGAAACTGCGGCGGGAAGCATCCAGTGGCCGGTTCCAACTGTATCGATCATTCTCACGCAAGAGGAAAAGGGATCAAATCAGCGGTTTAATCAAGCCGACTGTGCCGAATGTGCCGCCGAATTTCGGCCCAATCAGGAGGGAATGCCAACAGGGCGGGAAACTTTTGACCTACACTTGAGCGGTCTCCAGTTGACCCGCCGCCCCCGGCGCGCCTCGATCGCGGCGCTCTTCCCGCTCGCAATCACCGCCGCCTCGACCGTTGGGGACCTGCCCAACTCGAGCACCTCCCGCACCACCCGGAGCGACTTGGGTCCGACGTTCGGAATGCTCGGCAGGTCCTCCCCCGGCTGGATCAGGGCCGTGATCGGGTGTTCGAGCAGGAGAATGGCGTGAGCGGCCCGCCGATATCCCATCTGGCTCTGCTTCGACTCCTGGATCTCGGCCAAGTCATCGATCAGATTCGCGATCGTCGCGTTGAGATCGAGCATCAGGTCCAAGCGGCCTCGCCACCGACGGCACGGCCGGACCGCGACGCTGGCCCCGGTAGCAGAGAGGGACTATTTATCAAACCGCCATGAGCCAAGTTCTTCGATTCTCGGGTTCGGTCGAGCGAGATCCCGCCGTTATCGCCTGGCTGGACCAGCAATCGGGTGAGTTGGGCGCCATCGCCCGCCGCTGGTTCGAGGTCATCCGGGGGAGCGGACCTTTGGTTCGCGAACTGCTCCATGACGGCCACCCCACCGGGTGCATCGGTGACGCCGGGTTCGCTTACGTGAACGTTTTCACGGCCCATGTCAACGTCGGCTTCTTTCGAGGTGCCGAGTTGCCGGACCCCGCGGGCCTCCTGACCGGAACCGGCAAGCACATGCGCCACGTCAAGCTCCGCCCGGGCGCCGCCATTGACGCCGGCGCGTTGGTGACGCTGATCGAGGCGGCCTACCGCGACATGACGGAACGCCTCGAAACCGGGGAACCTCGGTCGACCTAAAGCTCCGGCCTCGAGCGCCGGCGGCGGACCGCCAACCCGATGGCCCCCGCCACGATCACCACGGCGCCGAGCCCCATCACCCGGAGCATGCGCGGCGCGCCGATCAGGAACGCAATGGTATCGACGTTGCCGGTCTCCCAGAACACCCACTCGCCCGCCAGCTCGCTCGCCAACAACCGATTCCCTGTTTCGAGCACGACGATCCCGTTCCTGGTGGCCGGGTTGACCCGAGCGGTGGTGTTGATCGCGGGATCGTTGTTGCCGTCGTGTCCGACGACATGGCCGCCGGCTTGGTTCGGGGCATACAGGAGCACGCCGAGCCCCCAGATGTCTTGCCCGTACTTGGCGGCGTGGGGCTTCCACATCTCGGCGAGCGTGGCCGGCGACAACACCCCGCGGCCGGCCGCCTCGCCCGCTTGGCCCGGCACCTGAGCCTGGAGGAACCGGGTGAGATCGGCCACGGTCGTGTACAGCGAGGCCGCGGCCACCGCCGCGAAGCGATAGTGGGGTGCCGGTTTGGAATCCGGGCCGTAGAAGGTGGCGAGGCCCGTCCCGGACTCGGGGGTCCAATAGAAGGTGGAGCGGACCATGCCTAACGGCCTGAGCACGGCTCGCTGGAGGTAGGTCTCGAACGATTCGCCGCTCACCTCTTCGATCAGCAGCTGCAGGATGGAATAACCGCCGCCCGAATACTGCCAGCCGGACCCCGGCTCAGCGCCGACCGTAACCGCCACCCCGTTGCCCGGCGGGCGATCGCCGGTCCGGGTGAGCGAGGCCTCGATCGACTGGACCGGCGTGCCCGGCTCGAATCCGGCATAGCCCAGCCCATCGGTGAGCCCGGCCGTGTGGGAGAGCAGCCGACGCACCGTGACCTTGTCATGGCTGAACCGGCTTGGCGGCAACTTCCATCGGGTCAGGTAGCGCTCGACCGGGGCGTCCAGATCGACCCGACCCGCCTCCACCAACGTCATCACGCCCCAGGCGGTCACCCACTTGCTGAGCGACGCCACTTGGAACGCCGTGCTGGTGTCGACCGCGTCACCAACCGACACCGAATGAACGCCGCGAACGGCGCCGTTCTCGATCAGCGCGAAGACCGCATTGCCCGCGTTCGCCGAGTCGACCCGGCGGGCCGCGGCCTCGAGGAACCGGGCGGCGTCCCCGCGGGGAGCCAGTGGGGTTTTCCACCAGCCCTCGGAGGTCCCGGCGAACACCAACCCAGCCCAGGCAACCACCAGCCCAAGCGTGGCCAGGACCGCGCGGATCGGCCGCGATGCCCTCAGGTTCACTTGGGCGCGGCGGCCCGCGCGAGGGCCTGATCGAGCATTGCGACCAGCGAGTCGCGGCTATAGCTGTACTGATGCCCCTGATTGAGCTGGGCCGTCAGCGACATCAGGCGCCGAATCGTGAGGCTGGCCTGCTGTTGATTGGGGACCACGAGATAGCGGAGCCGCGGATTCGGGTCCGACAGGGCGTGGAGCGCCGCCTGCGCCACCTCGTCCGGCTCCGCATCGTTGGCCCCGATCGCCGCGCCCTCCATGAACCGTTTCATCTCCTGCTGAAACGCCGAGCCCTCATAGGACTTCCCGCTGGCTTTCATTCGCGCTTGCAGGGTCTTGCCGATTTCCGACTTGAAGTTGCCCGGTTCGATCACGCTGACCTTGACGCCGAACCGGGCCATTTCGCCGGCCAACGCCTCGGTGAACGCCTCGACCGCGTGTTTGCTCATGCTGTAGGGGCCGGAGAGCGGCCCCGACAGGAACCCCGACAGCGAACCGGTCGTGACGATCCGGCCCTTCGAAGCGATCAGCAGCTTGCTGAACGCCTTGGTGACCCGGTACGGCCCCATCACGTTGACGTCGAGCTGAAAGGCGAGATCCTTCTCGTCGATTTCGATCAACGGCTCGATGACGGCAACCCCGGCGTTGTTCACCAGGCCATAGAGCCCGCGCCCGGCCTTCTCGACCGTGGCGACCGCCGCCGCGATCTCGGCCGGGTTGGTGACGTCGAGTTTGATCGACTGGACATTGGGAATCGCGTTCAGCGCCGCGAGATCCTCCGGCTTCCGGGCACCCGCGTACACCAGATAGCCCTTCGACGCCAGCAACTCGGTCATCTTTCGACCGATCCCGGTGCTCGCGCCGGTGACGAGCACCGCCTGTTGGCCGGCCCCCTGCGCCCGAGCGGGCACCGCCACCGAGACGCCGCTAACGGCGAAGACCACCGAAGCCTGGAAGATCACGCGACGAACCATGGAAACCCCGACGATGAGATGATGGCGACCCGACCGACCGGATTGCCGGTCCGGAACCTACCAAGTGAAACCCCCGATTGCCACGCGGGACCGGGTAGCTTGGTGCGATGCGCCGACGGCTGCTCAGGGCTCTCGCGCGAAGGCCAAGCCCTTGAGGGCGAAGCCGCTGACCCGAACGCCGGTCACCACGCCGGACGTCGATCGGACAAACTGAAGGACCACCGGATCGTCGAACATCACACTCGTGAACACATCGGGAACCAAGGCCCGGAGCGGCTGACTCCGGGTCGAGACCCCGCTCTGGAGCGTGAGTCCGCCCTCCTTGATCGCGACCGTCCACTGAGCATTGCGAAGCTCGGCACTCCGGAACCGACCCGCATATCGCCGGAGCACCACCGCCGAGGTGTCCGGGCTCGCCACTCGACCGTATCGGACCGCCGGGAGGTCGCCGCTTTGGGCCGCGAAACTTGGGGCCGGACCGGTGCCGGGGCTGAAGGTCACCACCATGTCACTCCCCAGCTTGAAGGTCTGATCTCCCGTTTCCTGGAGGGCAAGGCCGCTCGGCCCGCCGTCGCGATTCACCACGAGTTGCGCTCCGTCCACCCGGATGAAGAGCGCCTGCGCCGCGGCTTCGCTCCAGTAGATCCCGGCGAGCGGTCCTAACGCCGTCCCGCGGTGGGCGGTCGCGACGGCGTCGGGTTGGATCCGGTCTTTCAGCACCACGGCGGCCGCGTCGAGGGCCAGCGATGTCGGATCAGCGGTCGCATCGTTACAGGTGGTCACCACCGCCAACTCCGCTTCCGGAAATCGGACCACATGACTGCGGTAACCGGCCCAACTCCCGCCGTGCTGGACCCGCTTGAGGCCGCGCCAGGTATCGACCGTGAGCCCGAACGCATAGGTCACCGGCGTGCCGTCATCGAGCCGGCCGGTCTCCGTCATCTTCCGGACCAGATCGCCGCCGAGCTTCCCGGTCCGGAGGTTATCCATCCATTTGAGGAGATCGTCCGCGGTGCTCTGGACACTGCCGTCGCCGGTTTCCTCCCAATCGGACACATCGACCGCCACCGTCGTCCCGCTGGGGCGTTGGTAGCCCTTCGCTAGCCGGGGAATGATCTCGGTGTGATCGTCGCGGATCCGGGAACTGTTCATGCCAAGGGGCTCGAAGATCCGGGTCCTGGCAAACTCTCGAAACGACTGGCCGGTCACTCGCTCGACGATCATCGCCAGGAGCACATAGTTGGTATTGCTGTATTGCCACTGACTTCCGGTCGGAAAATTGAGGCCGGCCTGGCGCGCCATCATGTCGAGAATGTCACCGTTGGTGGCGACGTCGTGATAGCGGGTACCCCGATACACCAGCAGGGGGTCGTAGTCGCGGAGTCCACTGGTATGATGGATCAGGTGGCTGATCGTGATCGGCTTCCCGTACCGGGGAATTTCCGGAAGCCATTGTCGGATATCGTCGCGGAGCGACAGCTTGCCCTCGCGCTCCAGCAGCAGAATGCTGAAGGCGGTGAACTGTTTCGAGACCGACCCCAGTTCGAATACCGTCGCGGCGTCATTCGGAATCCCCCACTCGATCACCGCCAGCCCGTATCCCTGGCGATAGATGACCGAATCGCGCACCGCCATGGCCACCGAGCACCCCGGCGACCCCGGCTTCGTGAACCCTTGGAACACCGCGTCGACCTCGGGCCACAAGGGACGCGGAGTCTGAGCCGATAAGCCGGGGGTGGCCGACAGCCCGAGAAGGCCCACCCCGGTGAGCAGTGCGAGCTTCACAGGAACCTCTGGTTAGCGAATGGCTCAACTTAACTCGGGTCAGACGGTAGATTCAGATCCGGCGCGGGCGTCCGCTGGCCCCGCTCATCGAGGAAACCGAGTTGCCGAGCCAACGGCCGTTCGCATCCCCAACCCGGACATTGACATGAAAAACTGGTTCAACCCACCCGACGCCGAGGACCTTACCAGCCGGCTGATGAGGCTCATGCCCGATCGGAAGCCGCGTTGGGGCACGATGAGCCCAAGCGATGCCCTGCCCCACTTGGCCGATCCCTTCCGCACGGCCCTCGGCGACAAGCCCGTCAAATTGCTCGGCGGGCCGCTCAACGTGCCGGGGATCTCCCACCTCGTCCTCTGGGTGCTGCCCTGGCCCAAAGGCGCCCCCACGGCGCCCCAATACCTGCCGGGGACGGGCATGACCACCGCCACGGAGTTCGAGGCCGACCGCCAAACGCTCCTCGGCCTCCTCCGCCGCTTCACCGACTTCCCCGCGACGGCGACCTTCGCGGCCAACCCGGTCTTCGGCCCGCTCAGCCGGCGAGGCTGGGGCCGCCAGGCGTGGCGGCACATCGACCATCACCTCCGGCAGTTCGGGGTGTAGCGCTTGAGCGCCCTGGTGCCGGCAGCCTCGCTGTGGACCCGCCGATCGCTCCGGTGGTTCTTCCTCGTGTCGTTCGGGATTCCCTGGCTCGGCTGGACGATCGTGGCCGTCACCGGCATCGGCGACTCGGCGCTCGGTACCGCCCTGTTCTACACCGGTGACTTCATGACGGTCGGCGGGTTCATCGCGGCCTATGTCGCCGCCGGCCGGCCCGGGCTCATGAGTCTGTTCCGGCGCTATGTCCAAGTCGCCGCCCCGTTGCCCTGGGCGCTGGCGGCGGTATTCCTCCCCTTCGTCTGGATTGCGTTGGCACTCCTGGCCTACGGCGTCACTCACGATGGGATCGGGCGGGTGGTGCCGGCCGGGTTGCTCACCTATGTGACCGGCGCCGGACAACTGCTGGCGTTCACCACGGGCCCGTTCGGGGAGGAGGCGGGGTGGCGCGGGTTTCTGTTGCCGCGGCTGCTGGGCCGGTATTCGCCGATCGTGGCGAGTCTCGTTCTGGGCCTGCTGTGGTCCGCGTGGCACTATCCGCTCTACTATGCCGGCACGTTTGCTTCGGTTGGCGGAACGGCCAAGTTCACGTTCGATATCCTCTGCTACAGCATTCTCCTGACCGTAGTGTGGGCCCACACCCGGGGCAGCGTGTTTTGGGCGATCATCCTCCACTGGACGATCAACGTCACGGCCAATGTGGTGACTGCGGTCTTTCCCGATATTCGTCCGCCGGTTGACGAAGCGCGGTGGCTCTTGGCGGGTTCGCTGGCCGCGGTCACCCTCGCGGTCGTGGCCTTGGTTGGACCCCGGCGACTCTCGGCCAAGATCGCCGAGACCCGAGCCATCCTCGGCGCCGAGTCGATCGACGCCGATCGAAACCGATGACGCCGAAGACCGCGGCCTTCCTGTTTGCGGCCTTGGCCATGGTGGTCGCCGCCTTCCAAGCCGCGCTGGCGCTCGGTGCACCCTGGGGCAGGCTGACGTGGGGGGGCAAGTATCCAGGCCGCCTCCCGCCCTCGATGCGCGCGGCCGCCGTCTTTTCGATGGCGCTCACCCTGGCCTTCGCCTTGATCGTGGCGGTCCGGGCCGGGGTGCTCTGGCCCGGGTGGCTGGGGGCGTCGCAATATCTGGTGTGGGGCGTCGTCGGCTACTCCGGCCTGGGTGTCGTGGCCAACGCCATCACACCGAGCCGGTGGGAACGCATGCTTTGGCTCCCGGTGGTGGCGGCGTTGCTGGCCTGCAGTCTCATCGTAGCCACCAATCCCTGAGGGCCCGATCGGTGGGTCGACGGCGACGCCCAGATGGACACCGATCGTCATGGTAACCCCGGCGTGGGGACCGTGACGTTCCAGGTTGCCACCGGTGGCGGCCCTGTCAGTCCGGCGGCAGTGACGACCGGACCGGACGGAAACGCCGCCGCGTTCTGGCGGGCCGGGCCCCTGATCGGCACCCAGGTTCTTCAGGCCCGACTGAGCCAAACCGCGTCGCTGATCGTTTTCGTCGCCAGTATCGACAATCCGGTGGCCTTCCAGGCATCAGTAGCTGCCGGCGGCGCCTTCGCCTGCGGACTTACTCCGACTGACGAGGCGTGGTGCTGGGGCGACAACCGTCGGGGCCAACTGGGCGACGGCACGACATCAGTCGGGCTTATGCGATCCGGGTCCACACCACACCCCGATTCGCCCGTCTGTCCTTGGGATCAAAAACCAGTTGTGGTCTCACGTCGGCCGGCCAGGCGTTCTGCTGGGGTCGCATCCCGCGGCGCAACTTAGTCGCAATTCGTTAGACATGCCTCGAGCTAACCCTTCACGCTTGCAACACCATCCTCAACCCAAGGTGAGCGCTATGACTGCCACAGAGCAAGAGCGGTTCGAGTTCATCAATAATGTTGGTTACGAAGCGTTCCAGCTAATGCACCACCGCATGAAGGAGCTCGGCCCTTTGGCTTTTACAGAGTTGTTTCAGGCCATGATCTCTGCCTCCGCCGTGTGCTTTGCGAATGTGCTTCGCCCCGGCGTTGAGAGAGCAACATCCCCTAGCTCAGCTGCTGATGCACTTATAGGCACCACAATGCGGCAAGTTCGGGCGCTACTGGAACCCGTCGTCAATGGCGATGCATGATCTGCACGATGAGCATGTCGAACCAGGCGTTCAACCCGGACCCTACCGCTGCGGGTTGCCGACTCGGTCGGGGTTCGCACTGTCTATGTCTCCGATCTAGCTCGGATCCCGTTCCCTTCGTGGTCAACGCGGCTGATCTACTGCCCCGAAGGCAACGACTCGCTGGCATTCGCCCCCACGGTTCAGGGCGGCTTCACGGCCGACTCCAACCTCTGGCTCTCAGCGGGAGCCAAGGCTGTAGTCCTAGACGGGAACGCCGGCACCGTCATCATCAGCGATTTCGGTACCGGAAGACTGGCTGAGTTTCGGCCAACCAGTGAGCTGTTGCGGATCGTCCGGCGAGTCGGCGGAGCAACCGCCCGGGACATTGATCCAATCAGCCAACTCCGCGACGGCCAGATTCTCGCCACCACCTACCAAATGCGCCCAAACCGCCTGGATGCGCCCGGCGTGCCTGTGGGTACGATCGAGCGCGATTCCGCCGCCTTGATGCTGCTCGACTCGGCAGGCCCTTAGACCGATGCTTGGTCACTGGTCCGGGCGGGAACCAGCACGCCTCGACCTCGGTGGCGCCACCAATCCCTGAGGGCCCAACCGGTGGCGCTCCCGGTACGCCGAGCCCTGGCGGGCGACCGAGACTTGCAGATCGGCCGACCGCGCGGCAGGTTGGGTTGATGAGCTTCCGACTGGACTGGCCGGCCTTCGCGGTCGTCGTGCTCGCGGGATGCCAAAGCCCGGCACCCGAGGTCCCCGCCCGGCTCGCCGCGGCAGGCTCACCGACCCAATCGGCAACGGTATCATCGCTGGTTCCGGTTCCGCCGACGGTCGTGGTCACGTCCGATCAGGGCAACCCGCTCGCCGGGGTCGTCGTCACCTTCGAAGTCACCTTCGGGGGCGGAGACGTAGGGGCCACTCAAGCAACGACCAATGGCGACGGACGGGCAAGCGCTCTCCGTTGGACGCTGGGACGCCGAGCCGGCAGCAACCAGGTGACGGCGGCGGTGGCGGGTCTTTCGCCGGTAAGGTTCGAGGCGATCGGAGCGCCCGATAACCCAGCCCAGATCGAAGTGCGAGGCGACAGTGCTCTGGGCGTCGTTGGCGAAGTCCTCGACCCGGCGCCGCGGCTCATCGTCCGAGATCAGTACGACAATCCGGTTCCGGGCGTGCTGGTTGGGTTCGAGGTGTCCACCGGCGGCGGATCGGTCGCGGAGGCGGAACGGCGAACCGACGCCACCGGTGGGACGACAATCGGGCGTTGGACCCTCGGCCCGGGATCAGGACCGCATACGTTGGTCGCCACCGTTGGCAACCTCGACGCGCGGGTGACGGCCGTGGCCAGGGCTGGGGCTCCAGCCCAGATCGAGTTGCTCGGCAGCGGCCAAACCGGCGTCGTCGGAACCGTCGTGCCCCAGTCGGTGGGCGTTCGGGTCCGAGATCGTTTCGGCAACCCGGTGGCGTTGGTGCCGGTGAGCTTCACGCCGGTGAACGCGGGCTCGGTCGGTTCGTCGGTTGCCACCACCGACCCCGCAGGCGTGGCGATGGTCGTGGATTGGCGGTTAGGCACCGTGGTCGGTTCCTATTCCCTGGCGGTCGTGGTTGACCCCGCCGCCGCCCGGCTGGCCCAGACGCTTACCGCGACCGCAGTAGCGGACGCCCCGGCGCTGCTCCGACTCGTCGACGGCGACGCCCAGATGGACACCGTCATGTCCCTGCTACCTCGAGCCCTCCAAGTTCGGGTTACCGATCGTCATGGAAACCCCGCCGTCGGGACCGTGACGTTCCAGGTTGCCACCGGTGGCGGCACGGTCAGTCCGGCGGCGGTGACGACCGGACCGGACGGAAACGCCGCCGCGGTCTGGCGGGCCGGGCCCCTCGTCGGGACCCAGGTGCTTCAGGCCCGGCTGAGCCAAACCGCCTCGCTGATCGTTTTCATCGCCAGTATCGACAATCCGGTGGCCTTCCTGGCATCAGTAGCGGCCGGCGGCGCCTTCGCCTGCGGACTTACTCCGACGGGCGAGGCGTGGTGCTGGGGCGACAACCGTCGGGGCCAACTGGGCGACGGCACGACAATCAGTCGGGCTTATGCGAGCCGGGTCCAAACCACAATCCGATTCGCCCGTCTGTCCTTGGGATCAGAAACCAGTTGTGGTCTCACGTCGGCCGGCCAGGCGTTCTGCTGGGGTCGGAACGACCTCGGACAAAGTGGCGACGGGACCGGGATCGACCGACGCACCCCGAGGCCGGTGACGGGTGGGCTGGTATTCCAAGACATCGGATCCGGTGGGGCCGGTGCGTGTGGCGTGACCCTCACTGGCGATGGATACTGTTGGGGCGATGGATCGATCGGCCAGCTGGGCACCGGATTCCAGGCCGGGGCCCTCGCACCGGTGCCCGTAGCGGGCGGGCTCAAGTTCACGATGATCCGCCCGGGGGGATTCCAGACCTGTGGCATCGCAACCAACCGGGCAACCTTCTGTTGGGGCAAATATGCCTACGGGAATCTCGGGAACCCGGCGGTGCCCCTCGCCTTGAGCCCGGCTCCGGTCCTCGGCGGTCACGCGTTCGTCACGCTCGCCAGCGGGCCGCTCACGGTGTGCGGTATCACGAGCGCGAACGAGGCCTATTGCTGGGGCTTCTCCGGGAACGGGAACTTCGGCGATGGGCGAAGGGATATCGACGGCCTCGGAACCAGCACCCCGACTCGCGCGGCCGGCGGACAATCCATCGCCGAGATCGGCATTGGTGAGGCCACCTGCGCCCGCACCACCGACGGCCGGGTGCTCTGCTTTGGCAACAATTCAACCGCCCAGGCCGGCGCGGGCTATACCAGCGGGGCGGAGCCCAATCCAATCACCACGAAAATGCCGACGAATGTAGCCGTGACGGGGGTGACCACGGGCCAAAACTTCAGCTGCGCCTCGACGACGGCAAACATCGTCTATTGCTGGGGCTACAGCGAACTGGGGGCGGTGGGCGCGGGACGATTCGACACCCAGCTCGAACCCGCCATCGTGCGGCACCAATAGCTTCCCCAGCCCGTGTATCCGATCACTGATCGGGCGAAAGCCATCCTCGCCCAGGTCGCCGCGGAGGCCGCTCGGCGCCACGAGGCTGTCGTCGAGCCCGAGACCATCCTCCGGGGCATCCTGCGGGAGGGCAAGGGCGTTGCTTGCCGTGCTCTCGGCCGACTCGGCGTGCACCCGGCAACCATCAGCGTACCGGACCCGCCGTCACCCACGCTGCTGGCTCATCCGGCGGTATCGCTCGGCGAGGTCGACGGCCTTCCGCCCGATCTTGCTGCCACCGCGGAAGCCGAGGCTACCGCGTTGGGGCACCGCTACATCGGAACGGAGCACCTGCTGCTCGCACTCGCTGGCCCGGGATGCCCGAGAGTAGCGGCTGCCCTCGCCGCCCATGGCGTGAGCCTCCCCGCTGCCCGGGCGACCGTTGCCCAACTGCTCGGCCGCCAGCTTCCGGAGCGCTGACGGGCCGTCTAACAAATGTGTTGCAGGCAGACGGCCGCCCCAGACTCCGCTTGCCAACTCGCGGCCGCGCCCCGATGTTGATCGGGTGGATGGCGCGGCCGGTCGACTCCAGTGTGGCGGCCGCAGCTGACCACGATCCGTTAGGCGGCCCGGCGACTCACATCGGAATTGTCGTCGTCAGGGAGCCGACCCGTTCACCGATTGAGGCAAGCGCCTTACTGATTGACGACGAGGATCTGTTGGTCTAGCCAAGATGCGGGCCTCTGGGATTCCAGTTGCCACTTCAAAGCCGCTATGGAGACGTACCCCATGCCAGCATCCACCGTGACCGAGTACCTTGCCGCACTTCCTGTGGATCGCCGTGACGCGTTGAACGAAGTCCGCCGGGGAATCAACCGGGCCCTGCCACCGGGATACCAGGAAGGAATCCAGTTCAGCATGATCAGCTGGTTCGTTCCGCTGTCCATGTACCCAGCCGGCTATGGCGGCAACCCCAAGCAACCCCTACCGCTTATCAGCCTGGCGTCGCAGAAATCGTACATGGCGCTACACATGATTTGCTTTTACGGACAGCCGACGTTGTTGGAGTGGTTCAAAGCGCAATACGGAAAGAGCGACAAGAAGCTGGACATGGGCCAAGGCTGCCTTCGTTTCAAGACGTTGACGGCCCTCGCGCTGGATGTGGTTGAGCGCGCCGTAGCCCGGCTCCCGGTCTCGGAATACGCTGCTGGCTATCAGGCTATGCGTGACGCGATGGGCCACGGGAAAGCCAAACGTAAAACCACACCCGAAGCGAAGACGCGCCCACCGGGCCGCCGGGCCTGACGCAGCAGAGATGTTCAAAACGGCCAGTTCGCATCTTCCTCAAGACCTCTTTCTCGGGCGCAACGGCGAACTGGTTGGCAAAGACCATGCAACTGGATCTCGAGCCGAAGAAGCTCCTCGCGCGCGAGGACTCAAAGCGGTTACGCTCGCTCTGGCGAGGTCCTTCGCTGGGATCGTCCTCGTTTCCACCACGGGTTCGCTGACAGCCGTCGCCCAGCGAACACCCCTACCCGATCGGCTCACGACGAAGGGCGGCGCCGAGGTCGGACTGCAGGTCAGCCACTACCACTACAACGAGCCGGGGGTGGCCGATTTCGTCGGACCCCGGGCGGGGCTCGCAGGCGAATTCACGCTGACCCTCAGGGGTATTTTTCTGAGAGCCGATGGAAGGGTGTCACTCGCGAGCCTCCGGTATGACGGGTCCGGCATCAAGGATGGCGTGCCGGATCGGATCGCCGAGGCGCGGCTCGTGGTGGGCAAGGATCTTCGCGCCGGGGTCGGCCTCACCATCTCGCCCTATCTCGGCGGGGGTTATCGGCACCTCTTCAATGACCTTCGGGGAATCATCAACAGCGGGTCCCAGATCTACGCGGGGTACCGGCGTTACTCGAGATATCGCTATGTGCCCATTGGCGTGACGGCCCGGATCGCAGCCGGGAATCGGTGGGTGCTCCTGCCCACCCTCGAATACGACGGTCTCTTCCGTGGCACCCAGACCTCCATGCTTTCGGATGTCGAGGTGAACAGGTTCGATCTGTCGGTGCGCCAGAGAGCTGGGCACGGATCTCGGCTTGGCCTGATGATTCAACATGGCCGCCTCGCCGTTGGGCCCTGGATCCACTACTGGGATATCGCCCCATCCGAACTGGCGACGATTGGCAACATCACCCTCGGCCTCGAACCGGCAAACTGGACCCGCGAACTCGGCCTGGAGGGCCGAGTTCGCTTTTGACCCAGCATCAGGCCCCCCTGAAGATGCAGCGTGGCCACGCCGGCTGCGGGCTAATGGCGGCTGAACACCGCGCCGTGCGGGGCAGCCTGACGGTCGAGCCGAAAACCCGGCTCGGTGGTCCCCGCCGGCCGGAACCGCCGATCGATCGAGAGCGCGCCGGTCGCCGAGTCAAACCGCGCCATCAGGATCCGGTGCTCCATGCCTTGATATCCGGTCACCACCACGCGCCCGAGATTCGGCTCCAGGCTGATCCAATGCGGCACGTCGTCCGGCCCAAACCGGATCCGGGACACTTCCCGGGGGTGATCCGGATCCGACACATCGAGACTCACGACCGCGTTCCCGGAAGGTACCGTGACCAGGTAGTAGCGACCGGCCACGACCGGGATAGCGCAGCTGGTGCCCGGCTTCCGCGGGAACGACGCCACCATCCGGCCTCGCGGCGCGGTGGTTGCAATCCCGTCGAGCCGAAACAGCCCACAATTGAAGGTCGACACCAGCACCGTCCGGCCATCGGGCAAGATCCGCGGCTCGGCCGTGTTGTAGCCCTCGCCGTTTGGCCCGACCGGAAGATCGATCGAGTGCAGCAGCGTCAGGTCGGACAAGCGCCAGATCTGGACCACCCCGATCGAATCCTCGGTGGCCATGTCGGTGGTGGTCACGACGATCCGATCCATCGCCGGCAGGATCGCGGCCGAATACGGCCGGACCCGGCGGTTGGCCCCCGGACCGTTGGCCGAGGCGCTCCGGACTACCCGGCCCCGGGGGGTGATTTCGGCGAGTCCGCCCGGCGCGATGCCCGCGGCATCGTGTTGCATCTGATACGTGGCCAGCACGTTGCCGTTGGGCAGCCGGAGGAAGCTGTGGGGGTGCATCAACGGCCCGACATCCCCGAACTGGCCGTCGAGCTTGGGCGCCGCCGGATTCGAGAGATCGAAGATGAAGGTCTGGCCCGACCCGAAGCCGTTGGCAAAGAGGCGGTCGTCAGCCGCCACGGCATGTTCGGTGTGGTGCGGCACGTTGCGCCGCCCCGGTACCGGCACGGTGGTGACGAGTCGGCCGTACCGGTCACCGTTCGGCTCGATATCGAAGACCGCGAGGTAGTCCGGCGCGGTGCTGTCGGCCGATGCCGTCCACACGTACAGATACCGGCTCGGCGGCGGAGCCGTGAGAAGCGCGGCCACCAGGGCAAGGGCACTGATCCGAATCATTCAGCCGCTCGCGTTAGGCCAGCGAGTAGAGGAAGTCGACGTACGACTTCACCGCCCCGTCCCACCCCGCCACCTTGGGATTCGACGCCTCGATCACGTAGTACTCATCCGGCGCATGGGCCCCGCCGCCGTGGCCGAGCCCGAATTGCCCGGCCGGGAGCTTGAGCGGCGCTCCGGTGAAGGTCACGCCCGGCCACGACCCCGCGAGCCGGGGCCAGAGCAGCGGCTCCACGCCGAACTTCCGGTACGTCGCCACCATGGCCTTTACCAGGGTGGAATCAGGATCGGTCTCCGTCGGATCATACCCGCCGGACATCTTGACCTCGACGTCGGCAAAACCATGCTTCGCCAGGTGTTTCTTGAGCAGATCGAGCGTGCCTAACGCGGTCATGTCGGGCACCAGGCGCATGTCGATCTTGGCCACGGCCCGGTGCGGCAGGATCGTCTTCCCGCCCGGACCGGTGTAGCCGCCCACCAAGCCCTCGATGTTGATGGTCGGCTGGCTCACCAAGCGAACCTGGGAATCGTGAAACGATTCATCGCCGATCCAGTGGGCCACGCCGAGCGCCTTCTTCAAGCCGGCTTCGTTTCGCTTCGGAATCGAGGCCTCGAGAATCGCCTTCTGCCGGGCGCTGAGCGGCTTGACCAGGTCGAAGAAGCCCTCGACGGCCGGGGTGTGGCCGTCGGACTTGACCAGGGTGTTGAGGGCCTGAACCAGGCGCCAGGCCGGACTGTCGATCGACGCCGCGTACGACGAATGAATGTCGAGCTTTGGGCCTCGGCCCCACTTCTCGCCGCTCGACACCAGCTCGAGTTCCACCACACCCTTGGCACCGAGATTCACCTCCACCGCCCCATCGGGCGATTGACTGCCGAGCGGAATGATGATCCCGACACACTTCCGGAGCGCCGACTCGACCTGCGGCTTGAAGACGATCTCCTTGAAGTTGGGCGACGCGATCTCCTCTTCGCCTTCGCACACCAGCACCAGATTGACCGGGAGCTTCTTGCCCGCGGCCTTGAAGGCATGAAGCGCCGCCAGCACCGCCATCTGCGGGCCCTTCGTGTTGGTGGCCCCGCGGCCCATGATCACCTTCCCGAGACCGGGCTTGTCTACCAGCCGCCCCCCGAGCGGCGGGGAACTCCATTCCGCGGCGTCGTACTGCTTGACATCGTACATGAAGTAGATGGCAAGCGATGTCTTGGCGCCGGAGTCGAGGGTGGCGAACACCCCGGCCTTCCCAGCCGTGGGCACCAGCTCGACATGCTGAAATCCCGCCTCGCGGGCGAGCTTCGCCATGTACTCCGCACCTTGAGGATAGTTCCGGTTCTCGGCCGCGATCGATGGCAGCGCAATCCACTCCTGCAGCATCTTGATCGACGCCTCATGCTGCTTGGCGATCTGCCCCACGACGAGAGCCTGCTCGGGGTTCTGAACCGCCGCGGCAAAGGCCGCCCGGTCGCCCAGGGCCACGGCCGCGGCGCCGACGGCGGCCCCTTGAAGGAAGGTGCGGCGGTCGATCTCGCCGGCGGGCTGGTCGGATGGATCAGTCTGGTGTGGGCTCACAACGCCCTCCGATGGTCATGGGGAGTCACGGCACGAATAAGTCGAAGGTAACGACGGGACCCTGCCGACCGGGAGCCAAGGATTACAATCGTCTCGAGGGGCGGGATAGAGAGGTTAACGCTTCCCATAGAGGGCGCGAAGGCCCCGGACGACCGAGGTGCCCATCACGTCCGAGTGCCCCATCCCAGGATGAAACTCGGTCACTAGTTTCAGCCCGGGATACCGGCCCCCCCCCAGGACGCCGGCCAAATGCGACATCCCGCTCACGATCTTGCCGATGCCCTCGAGCATGCCGTCACCGGCTTCGAGCCCGCCCGCGGCCATGTAGATCCCGACCGGGAGGTCCTTGTGGTCCTTCGCGAACCGCTCTTCCTGACGGAAGATCTCACCGTCGCCATAGGCCATGGCGGGGCTCGAAATCAAATACGTCTTGAACGGTGAGTTCGGCTGGAAGATGACCCAGGACGCGAAAAAGCCGCCGGCGGACATCCCGAACAACCCAAGTTGGGCCGGGTCAACCTGGTACTTGGCGACCACCAGCGGAATCAGCTCCGTCACGATCGCGGCGAGGAACCTCGGCGCGCCGCCCACGCAGCGACCGGGGTCAGACTTGACGTCCACGCAGGCCTTGGACACCACGATGCCAAAGGGGTCGTGCAGGTCCCAGCCCGGCGGCGAGAACTCGTAGATTCGGCGACGGCCATGGGCCGCGAGGCCTTCGTCGATCGCGGTTCCGATACTGATGACGAACAGGTCGTCGATCACCCCGTCCAGACTCCGGGCGGCAGCGTTCACGCCCGGAAAGACCCGATCGCCGTCGGTCACGATCAGCGCTTGGTACTTTCGGCCATCGTCCGTCTTATACCCGTCAGGAATCCCGACGTTGACGGCAAACCGGACGCCCATCGACGGTGATTGAAAGGTGAACGACTCGACCCCGCCGGTCGGGACGGGACGCGGCTCAAGTTGCTGCGCACCGCTCGGGTCCGCCAACAGGGCAAGGAGAAACAGCGCGGTCGAGACGACGAGAGACGTACTCATGGTTGGCCCGGTTGAGGTGCCGGGAAGGTCGGCGGCCGGAACCAGCCGGTCAAGGGTTTCCCTGCCGACTGAAATCCAATCCTCGCTGGCGAGCGTTAAGCCTGCGACTACACCGCACGATCCACCCCGACGATCGTTGGCCTGCGGGTCAATCACGGACTCGACGTTCAGATCTAGTCGACGTGAATCATCCGGAACATCCCGAGCTCGACGTGCTGGCGTCCCGATCCGGGATCGGCCACGAGGCACGAGAGGACGTAGTTCCCGGGCGGGAGATCAACCGGGAGGTAGGCGACCACGCCGGGGCCGATTCGCGCCATCCCGACCAACGGGACCTCATAATCGGACGGTTCCTCGGCTTTCATCCACTGCCCGAGCGTCGCCCCATCCCGGAGCCGGCCGAGCCGGAGTTGATGGTCCTGGCGGCCCCGGTTCTCGAGGCGGAGCATGGCGGGCCCGGCCGGCCACCGCTCCGGGGCCACGAAGGCGAAGTCGGCCAGGGCGAGGTCCATGGTGGCGACCGGCGCCGCGCGCGGAGCGCCGGCCGGCACGACCCGGAGCGGCCGGGCCTCACCGTTCCGGACATGCCGATGCCCGTCGGCTCCCCGGACGACGCACGCAATCACGTGACGACCCGGCGCCAGGGCGATCAGGACGGTGCCGGTGTCCCCGATCTCCGGCCCGCCTAACGCGAGCCCTGGAGCCGGGGTGATTTTGGTGGTGTCGAGGGCAACGAGAAAAGCGGCGACGTCGGCATCCGAGGCCGTCTCCGGCAACCGGAACACCACCACGATGTGTCCCCCGTCCTCCTCGACCCGAAACCTGGTCCAGCCGGCTTCGATGGAATCCGGCGCCGTAACCTGCCCGGCGCGAACCGACACCAGCAGATCCGCCGGCGCCTCGACGCGGCTGCCGCGATCCGACCGGGTACAGCCGATGGCGAGGACGGCGAGCAGCGCCAGCCCGCCGGGCCGTCGATGGGAACTTTGGATTTTAGCGATCCCCTTCGCCGATTCTCGGCGCTTCCTGCTGGCGGGCCAGCAGGCGTTCGGCGAAGTCGAGCCGCTCTTCAATTTCGCCGAGCCGGACCCGAAGCTGCTCGCCCTCCTCCGCCTGAAGGCGGAGGGCCTCGAGTTCGTCCGGATTGAGACCGGGTGACTCCACCCGGTCCAGCCGCCGCTTCAACGCCCCGATCAGAGTGAACCCGGCGTACCCGATCAGCCCCGTCGACAGCAGGACCATCATGACGCCAAAGAACTGGACTATGTCTTCATCCATCGGGCGGTCCACAGCGAGAGAAGAACGGTCGGTCCGGACCCATGGATCCTAACCCCGACCGGGGTCGGCGCGGGAGTGATTCCGGCTTCGAATCAGGAACCCGGCCCGGGATGGGCCACGACCGGAGAGTACCCGACCCCGTCCGAGCCGCCGCCGGTCGCGAACCTCGCCGTGATCCGGTCCGTGGCGAGATCGACCCACACCACCTGATTGGCCCCTTTCAGGGTCACGACCGCGAAGCGCCCGTCGGGCGAGAGCGTGACCCCCTGGGGCGACGCCGGATCGCCGTTGACCGCCGGCACCTCGATCGCCGCGGTAATCCGACGCGCGGCAACATCCACCACGTGAGTCTTCTCGTCACCAGGGTCAGTCACGACGGCGCGGCGGCCATCGGGCGTGATGGCGATCAAATAGGGCATCCCGAAGCCGGCGATCGTTCCGGTGACCGCCCCACTGGTCGGATCCACGATGTGGATCAGTTTCGAGGTATTGCCACCGGCCCAGACCTCTCGGCCATCCGGGGTTACCGCGATCCCTTCCACCAGCGTGCCGACGGCGTGGAGCCCGGTCCGTACTTGAGAGTCGAGGTCGAATACCGACACGCTGCCGGGCCGGATATTCGTCACGAAGGCTCGCGTACCTCGCGCCACGTCGATCACCAAGAGCGAATGACCCACCGCGGCGCGATCGCCGTACTCGGCCACCACCGCCCATTTCCCGTCGTGCGACACCGCCACCTCGTGCGGCGCCACCGCGGTGGCGAGAGTCGCGACCGACGCCCCCGTGGCAACGTCGATCAGCGAGACCGACCCAGCGGTCATGTTGGCCGCGATGATGGTGCCGGTTCCTGTTTGAGCCTACAGCACCGCCGGCAGCGCGACCCACGCCGCGCCGAATCGTATCGCTCGCATCCGTCCTCGGTGAGGGTACCGGATACCCTTACTGCGCGGGGTTAGAAATGGTTTCCACTACGGGCTGATCCGGCGAGCCCGCCGAACCCA
>JANMHX010000317.1:0-3830 GCA_031375485.1 Gemmatimonadota bacterium
GCCTGCGCGGCGCTCCACCGGGCCACTCTGGCAGGCGCCTCCGCGTTCACCCTCCCGACGGCCGGCAACGCCGGCGTGGCTGCCGCGGCCTACGGGGCCCGGGCCCGGGTGTCGGTTCGGGTCTACGCGCCCCGGACTACCCCGGGGCCCATCCTGACCCAGATTCGGGCCTTCGGCGCCGATCTCCATCTCCTCGATGGGCATATCGGCGATTGCGGCAAAGCCAGCCGAGCCTATGCGGCGGAGTCGGGGGCGCTCGATCTCTCAACCCTGCGAGAGCCGTACCGGATCGAGGGGAAGAAGACCATGGGGATCGAACTGGCCGAACAGTTCGACTGGAAGTTACCCGACGTCATCATTTACCCGACCGGAGGCGGAACCGGGCTCATTGGAATGTGGAAAGTTTTCCAAGAAATGATTGGGCTGGGTTGGGTGACTGGAAAGTTGCCGCGAATGTTCACCGTCCAAGCCGATGGATGCGCGCCGGTCGTGCGGGCCTTCGCCGCCGGAGCGGATGATTGTGTCGCCTGGGAGAATCCTTGGACGGTGGCGAGTGGTCTCCGGGTGCCCGGCCCGCTGGGGGACCGGTTGATGTTGGAGGCCCTTCGGCAAAGCCGCGGTGGGGCGGTGGCGGTTACGGACGAAGAGCTCAGCATTGAGGCTGACCGGGGCTCGTGCCGGGAGGGCATCGACTTCTCTCCGGAGGGCGGCGCCGGGCTGGCGGCAGCGGTTCAGCTCAAGGCCCAGGGGGTCATCCGGCCGGACGAACAGGTGGTCCTCTTCAACACCGGAGCCGGCTGGCTCTACCGGTAACGGGCGGTTGCCGAGAGCGCGATCGGGGGCGATATTTGTAAGTCTATGTCATCTCAACGTTTCGCCCTGATCGATCCGGCCGCTGGCATCAGCGGGGACATGCTGCTGGGTGCCCTGATCGAACTGGGTGCTTCGCCGGCGTGGCTCCATGGCCTTCCGGCGCGCCTTGGGGTGGCAGGTGTTGGGGTCGGCATCGACACCGTCATGCGGTGTGGGATGCGATGCACCAAGGTGACCGTCACGGTCAACGGTGCAACGGAGGGGCCGGGGGACGTCCTTCATGGGCAGCGAGCGGACCGGTCGGATTCGGCCCACCACCACCATGAGGATGGCCATCACCACCACCATGACACCGGGCACCATCACCACGCCGGCCACCACCCGCACCGGCATGTGCGCGAATTGCTGGACCTGATTGCTGCGGCGGATTTGTCGCCGGCCACCAAGCAACGAGCCACCCAGGTGTTCCGGCTGTTGGCGGAAGCGGAAGGCCGGATTCATGGGGTGCCCGCCGAGTCGGTCGCGTTGCATGAGGTCGGGGCGTTCGACGCCTTAGTCGATATCGTCGGCGTGGTTGAAGGCTTCGAGCAACTCGGCATTACCGACATTCGGACCCGGCCGGTGGCCCTGGGGAACGGCTGGGTTCGGGCCGCGCACGGCTTGATGCCGGTGCCGGCGCCCGCGACCGCCCTCTTGGTCGAGGGGTTGGCGGTGGCGCCGGATGGGCCGATTCAGGGCGAGGCCACGACCCCGACCGGAGCGGCGCTGCTTCGGGTCCTCGCCAGCCCGGCGGCGCTCGGCGAATGGTCGACGGTCAAAACGGGCTGGGGGGCGGGGAGTCGAGACCCGGCGGGGTACGCCAATACGCTCCGGGTGGTGATCGGCGAGTCGGCCGATCGGGGGGCGGACGAGGTGGCGGTCATTGCCACCGACCTCGATGACCTGAGTCCCGAGTACTTGGAGCCGCTCCGCGGCGCGCTCGTCCTGGCCGGTGCGATCGATGTCCAGACGTGGCCGATTCAGATGAAGAAGGGCCGGACCGGCTTCCGGGTCGAAGCCCTCGCCCCGCGGGACTTGGTCGGCCCGGTCACCGAGGCGTTCTTCACGCATAGCCCGACCGCCGGGGTTCGCCGCTGGACCGCGGCTCGCTCCACGCTTCGCCGGGAGCATTGGGTGCTCCGAACCGACGGCGGTGACCAGTTTCGGATCAAGACGATCCACGGGCCCGCCGGCGCTGAGCGCAAGCCGGAGTTCGATGATGTGGCTGCCGCGGCCCTCCGGTCCGGCCAACCGGCGTACCAACTGTTTCGTAGCATTCAAGCACAGGCCCTCCGGGCGGAGGAGTCTGCATTCGCCACCACGAAGGAGTCACAACCATGAAGCGCATTTGGTCTGGGGTACTCGCGACCGCCATCGCGGGCACGGCGTACGCCCAGGGGCCGGTGTTGCAGCCCAAGCTCGCCGAACTGCAGCCCGCCAAGTTCTCGGTGCCCCTCTGCCCGCTCAAGGCCCAGGGCAGCGTGCAAAAAGGCCTCGATGCCCTGCGGAAGGCCTATGATCCGAAAGCCGACAAAGCCGCCCTGCTCACGCAGGCCAAGGATCTGATTCTCCAGGGTATGGCGAAGGAAGCCCAGACCACGTCGGCGGCGGCGTGGTATTACCTCGCCCGCGTCTATCTGATGCAGGGCGACGTCGGCGGGGTCGACTCCACGCTGCGGAAGGCGCAGGAACTCCAACCCCAGTGCGAAATCGACATCGACCAGATTCGCCAGAACAACTGGGCCCAGTTGGCCAACGCCGGTCTCGAGATCCAGAAAGCCGGCAACATCGACGGCGCGATCGTTCTCTTCCGAGACGCCGACCGGCTCTTCTCAGGGATGCCGCACGTCGCCTCCAACCTCGGCGTGCTGTTCGCCAATGCCGGGAAGGACGACAGCGCGGCCGTCTACTTTGCCAAGGCCATGAAGATCGCCGCGGCCGGCGACACCTCCATGATCGGCGACCGGAATTCCAATGCCCTCAACCTGGCGCTGATGTATCAGCGGCTCGATCGTCACAAGGAAGCGGTGACGATCTTGCAGCAGTACCTGGGCTGGGAACCAAAGAACATGGACGCGCGGAAGGCCCTGTCGCAGTCGCTTCGCGCGGCCGGGATGGCGGCAAGCGCCGATTCGCTGGAAAACGCCATGGTCGGCGAGATGTCAAAGCAGAATCTCGACTCGCTCGACACCCAGGACATTCTGGCCATCGGCGTCGCGGCGTTCAACGCCCAGCGGTACGCCGATGCCGCGACCGCCTTTGACAAGGCCGTCTCGCGGAACCCGTACAGCCGGGATGCCGTCTACAACTTGGCCAACGCCTATCTTGCCCTCAAAGACCACGAGAACCTCGTCAAGACGGCCACGAAATTGATCGAGCTCGAGCCGATGAACGAGGACGTCTACCGGCTCCAGGGGCAGGGGTACAAGGGATTGAAGAAGGATGCCGATGTCCTGAAGGCCGCCGAGAAGTTGGTCGGCCTCCAAGTCACGATCGAGATGACCGGCTTCCAGCTCGGCCGCTCGAACGTGAAGCTCGAAGGCACCGCGACCGGGCGGGCGCCGACCGATGCGCAGGGCAAGCCGATCAAGCCGGCCGCGGTCTCCCTGGTGGTCGAGTTTGTCACGAGCGCTGGAACCGTGGTAGACACCAAGGAAGTCGCCCTGCCGATCCTTCCCGCCGGAACGGTCCACAAGATCAGCGTCGATGCCAAGGGCGCTGATATTGCCGGGTGGCGGTACCGCAGCAAGTAGGGCACTTGCACGACCCGGATGGCGGAACCATTATTCCGCCATCCACACGCGGGCGTAGCTCAGTTGGTAGAGCGTCAGCTTCCCAAGCTGAATGTCGCCGGTTCGAGCCCGGTCGCCCGCTCTGAAGTGAGCAACGGCCGTCGCATTCACTGCGGCGGCCGTTGCCGCATCTGACCCTCTGCTTCGAAAGACCCGGGCGGCATGATCGGAAGCTCGAGCGGCGGC
>JANMHX010000346.1:0-3343 GCA_031375485.1 Gemmatimonadota bacterium
GGGCACCTTTCCTCTGGCGCAGCCACCTGAACCCGGAGGGCCCCGGAATGAATATTGCTGTGCGATCCAATGGCCGAACGAAAGGCTGGACAGCGATGCTGCTCCTCTGCGGACTTGCCATAGCCTGTTCTCCCCCGACCGAACCCGCAACTGGGCGCCCGGCAGCTCCGCCGCCGGCGCTGGTGGTATCCGCTCCCGCCGCCTGTGGTCAGGTGCAGTTCACCGTCTCGGGTACTAGCACTGCCGCCGTCACTTTCCCCTCGGCGGGATGTGGTGCGGGCCTGATCGTGGTGGCCGGCGGAACTGCGACCTGGAACAGCACCACCCGCATACTGACGGTCCCGATCCGGGTGAAGAATACGAGCGGGCAGGCGGTCGAACAGCCGATTTCGGTTCAGCTCCCGGACACGGGGCGGGTGGCGACGGCGCCAGCCGGTCAGCCGCGGACAACGATCGTGCCTCAGTCGCCGGCAGACAGCCTCTACTCCGACGGCAGTGCGGTGTGGCTGGTAGGCGGATCGACCAGTCTCGTGGCGGGCGACTCGACAACGGCCCGGAGCTTGACGATCAAGCTGTTGAGTCCGGTGAGCGCGGGCGAACTGCACCTCAAGCTCCGAACCAACGAGATCATCGTCGGCTTCCCGGCCACTGTGCCGACGGTCACGCCCAACTGGTTTTTCCGAGATACCAGCTTGACTGCTGATCGATCCAAAGTGAAGCGCGTCCTTGTTGTCGCTTTCGTCGCGGGGACTTCGACCGCGATGAGGCAAGCCGCGCTCGATACCGTACAAGGCACCGTGGTCGGCGGGTCCCCGCTAGGCGGCATTGGCCCCCCTGATGAGGGTCACTACTTCATTCGCGTGCCCTGGGCCACGACTTATCAGCTACTTGACTCGGCGAGGCGGCTGCTGGAGACGAAGACTGTCGTAAAGTACGCTGGGCCCTACATGCGGTTCGGCCTTGACGGGCGCCGTCCCAACGACCAAGGAACCGGGAGCCCGACTTGGAAAGCCGCTGACTGGAGTTTTAGTCCTGATTCGTCTGGCGGCGGTAACTTCTCACTGGAGGAGCTTGCTCTCCCCCTCGCATGGGGGTGTGAAACCGGTGCGGCGGTCACTACAGTCGGGGTGATCGAACAGAACTTCGCAGGCGGGGATTTCGCCGTCAACGCAGCAGGTGGGGTGCCGATCTTGCCCTCGCCGAACGACTCCGCCAAATCACATGGGCGGGCCGTTGCTAGCGTGCTTGCGGCAGCTGGCGACAACAATCTGGGGATGGCCGGGGTCATGTGGCGCGCCAGTCTCATCCTCAAACCAACGGGGCCCGTCAGTATTACGACGGTGGTCGACTCACTGCTGCCATTGTTGCAGAACAATGTCGCAGTCATCAACCTGAGCCTTGGGAATCCAGCGCTCCAGTCGGACAGCGCTGATCGGGCGGACGCGCGACTTCTGGCCAAGATGATCATGAGCCAGCTCCGGAGATTTCCGAACGCACGGCCTTTGTTCGTCCTGTCCGCCGGCAACCAGAACCGCGACGCATACCGAAATGGCTTCCCTGCCCTGAAGGACTCAATTCCCAATCAGGTGCTCGTCGTCGGGGCATCCACTCCCCGTAGCGGCACCGTACGGAGCCGCTGGGTCGTCAACTCAACCCAAGGGAGCAACTCAGGCCCCACAGTCGACATCTACGCACCCGGTCAGAATGTTCAGGTCTGGAACGACACTTCGGCGTTTCGCGCTCGCAGCGGGACCTCGTTCTCCGCGCCGATGGTTGCCGGCATTGCCGGTTTGCTCAAGTCCTTCGACCCATCCCTCACCGCGGACGAGATCAAGGCGCTGATCCTCCAGGGAGCGCAACGAGGTGGGCGTCAAATCGTCGGTGACGCCGGACAGTATCTCGCCAACGCCTATGAATCGCTGAAGCTCGCGGCGCAGCGGCCCGGGACTCCCCTCTGTGGTCATCCGGCGATCCTGCGAGGGCCAATCGGCGCCCAGCGGATCGTGTTCACAAGCGATTCACTGGGGGCGGCCCGCGGCGACTCGATCCTTCTGCCCTCAGCACCTTCCCCAGGCATCCGAGTCTATCACGACCTCTCGGCCGCGCAGGGAGGCCGTCGCCTTGCGGTTGGCTCATATGGAACCGATGGGGATCAGGTCCATGTCTGGACACTCGGCACCACCACCTGGACCGAGGTTCAAACGATCGCGGGCGCCTGGTCGCGAACCTTCGTCGAACGGGACACGGTCGACTTCGCCTTTAGCAGCATCAGCGTGACGGGGCCGAGTGGCCCAAGAACGCGGGCGGTTGTGGCAGACTGGGCAGCGTTCTCTTTCGATGCCAAGTTCGCGGTGTTTCCGACCACCAGTCCAACCTGCGGCGGCGTTTCGCAGTACGGGGTGGCGCTGTATAACCTGACCACCGGAACGCAATCCACCGTCTATTCGACGCCCTGCGGCGGCGCGGCGCCGACCAGGCCAGTGGCAGCCGTATGGAACGAAACGTCCAACGGATTCGTGACAGCGGACCAGGAGTTCCCCGGGCCGAACCCGCCCTTCAATATCATCTATCACCGGTTCAAGATCGTCAGCAACGCGGCCCAGGCAGCGGGCGCCGCAATCACAATCGCCGATCGCCGCGCCGAGAACGACGGACCGTCCACGGGTCCCCCGACTATGAGGCCAGATGGCGTCACGATGCGGTGGTTTGAGGGGGTGCCGCCGTATGTGCTGGGCGGCTCCGCCACCTGCCGCGTCGTGACCCGGTCGGCGTTCGTCCCGTTTGCCATTGTGTGGGAGACGCCCGATGGCGTGACCGAGAACTTCGATTGCGTTCCCGGCGTAACGAACGCGGCACCAAATGCGCTAGTCGCCGATTGGGCTCCCGTGTTCCGAGTCCCTCCGCAAGAGCGCAGCAGGGTTGCCCGGGAGGGAATGGGGCACAGCGGCGTGATGCCGGGACTTAGGACCCGATGAGAAGCCCCCCCTCGCGGATCAACTACTCGCCTAGCCCCAAGCCGGAGGCCGAACGGTATGGTTTCCGGTCGGTCAGGTGCCCATTCAGGGAATGGTGACGTCGTCGGCGCGCTGGCTTACTTGCCCGCAGCGACGTGTTCCGGCAGGCGGGGGTTCCCGAGACCGATATCGGTAGGTTCATGACCATGTCGCTCATCGACGTCCGGGGGCTCGCCATCGATTTCATCCGCGACGTGGCGGGGAACTACTTTGCGCCCGGACACCGGATCCGGATCGAGATCGCCGGGTCGAGCTTCCCCGGCTTCGAGCGGAACCTCCAGACCGGCGGGCGGAACTACGACGAGAAGGTCCCAGTGGTGGCGGTGAAC
>JANMHX010000380.1:0-5471 GCA_031375485.1 Gemmatimonadota bacterium
TACAACGCGTGGGGCGGCAAGTATCCGCCGTTCGATCTCGATGACGTGATCCCCACGCGCATCGGCGCGCGCTTCGACATTCCCGTCTTCCATCCCGGCATCGTGATGGAGGGCGGCTCGCTCGACGTGAACGGCCTCGGCACGCTGCTGACCACGGAAGCATGCCTGCTGAACGAGAACCGGAATCCGCATCTCTCCAAGGCGCAGATCGAGCAGTATCTGAAGGACTATCTCGGCGTCACCAAGATCCTGTGGCTCGGTGACGGCATCATCGGCGATGACACCGACGGGCACGTGGACGATCTGACTAGGTTCGTCAACCCGACGACCGTCGTCACGGTCGTCGAGGAGGATCGCCACGACCACAACTATGCCCCGCTCGCCGAGAACCTCGAGCGCCTCCGCCAGATGACCGACCAGGACGGCCGCCCGCTCGAGGTCATCACGCTCCCGATGCCACGGCCGATGTACCAGGACGACCAACGGCTCCCGGCCAGCTACGCGAACTTCTACGTGGCCAATGGCGTGGTGTTGATGCCGGCCTACGACCCCGAACGAGATGAGATCGCCCGGGCCACCCTGGCCGGTTGCTTTCCGGACCGGGTGGTCGTCCCCATCAACTGCACTGACTTGGTGTGGGGGCTCGGCGCGCTCCACTGCGTGACCCAGCAATGGCCGGCGTGATCCCGGGGCGCCTTACGGTGGTCGAGTCCCACACGGGTGGGGAGCCCTTTCGAGTCGTGACCGGCGGGGCGCCTCCGATACCCGGCGCGACGATGATCGCCAAGCGAGCCTATGCCGAGGCGCATCTCGACGACGTCCGCCGGCTGTTGATGCTCGAGCCGAGGGGTCATGCCGACATGTACGGGTGCTTCGTGACCGAGCCGGTTTCGGCGGGAGCGGACCTCGGGGTGCTGTTCATGCACAACGGCGGATTCAGCACGATGTGCGGCCATGGCATCATCGCCTTGGCCACGGTGGCCGTCGAGACCGGGATGGTCAACGCCACGGAACCGATCACCCAGATCGGCATCGACGCGCCGGCCGGACTGATTCGGGCCTCCGTCACGGTCACCGCCGGGCGGGTGGAGTCGGTGTCCTTTCTCAATGTGCCGTCGTTTGCCCTGGCCCTCGACCAAACCATCACCGTGCCCGGGATCGGGCCGGTGGGCTACGACCTCGGCTTCGGCGGGGCGTTCTACGCGTACGTCGACGCACCCTCGCTTGGCCTGGAGTTGACACCGGCCCGGGTGGCCGAGCTGATCGAGGCCGGACAAGCCATCAAGCTGGCCGTGGCCAAGGCCCGGCCGATTCCCCACCCCTTTGAGCCGGCGATGAGCTTCCTGTACGGGACGATTCTGACCGGCCCGGCCGAGAGCCCGGGGGGGCATAGCCGGCATGTGTGTGTCTTTGCGGACGGGGAGGTGGACCGGTCGCCGACTGGCACCGGCGTGGCCGGCCGACTGGCAATCCTCGCCGCCCGAGGGCAACTTGCCGAGGGCGAGCGGATTCTGATCGAGGGCATCGTGGGCAGCATTTTCGGCGGGTCGGTAGTCGAACGGACCCGGTTCGGCCCGCACGCGGCGGTGGTCCCGCGGGTCGACGGCCGGGCATTTGTGACGGGGCGGGCGGAGTATTGGCTCGACCCCGAAGATTCACTGGGCAAAGGATTCTTGCTGGGCGCTCGGGCCGGCGCCGGAACCGACTGAAAGGCGTTGGATGGCAAAGAAGGAAGAAGACTCAGACGGCGATTGGAGGCCCCGGGAAAACGACGATCCCGAGGATCAGTCGCATGACACCGAGGCTGAGGTGACGTGCCCGTATTGCGGCGAAACCATGTCGATCACGATCGATCCGGACGGCGGCAATGACCAAGAGTACGTCGAGGACTGCCAAGTCTGTTGCCGGCCGTGGAAGGTCCAGGTCCAGTACGACGACCAAGGCCAAGCGCGGGTCTGGGCCGAGGGTGGCGACTGACCCCCGACCTCAGACTTTGAACGCGTCGGGGTGTTTTCGGTGGAACCCCGTCGCGTCCTGAAAGGCCTTGCCCACCGCCAACAGATCCGCCTCGCCGAACAGCTTCCCGACGAACGAAATGCTGACCGGAGTGCCATCGTCGCGCCAGCCGTTCGGCACGGTCAGTGACGGGTGCCCGGTCAGGTTGGTGACCATCAGCATGTTGCCGCCGAAGCTCGGCATCACGAACCCGTCCAGCGGCTCCATGAACCGGTCCATGTCGCGCATCAGAATGGTCCGGGCCCGGTTGGCGTTGATGTACTCGACGGCCGGAATGAAGCGGGACGCCCGAAAGTTGCTGGGCCAAGTGCCTCGCCCCTGTCGGGTCATCAGGTCATCGCGGTTGGAACGGGTGAGCTCGTCGAATGCGGCGGCCGACTCGGCCTGGAGGATGATCCGGAGCGAACCGACCGGAACCTCGGTCACCAATTCGACCGGGATGAGCTCAATGCCAAGACCACGAAGGGCGGTGAGCGCCTCGGTATCCCACTGCTTGGTGGGATGGTCCGCGTCGAACGCCGATTTGAGGTAGCCGATCCGGAGCCCGGCGATCTTCCGGTCCGCCCGCCACCCGTAGGGCCGGTCGACGGCGCTCGGGTCTTTGCCATCGGCCCCATGAATCGCGTCGAGCACCAAGCCGCAGTCTTCCGCCGAGCGGCACATCGGTCCGGCTTTGTCCATGGTCCAGGAGAGCGCCATCGCGCCATGCCGGCTGACCCGGCCATAGGTGGGCCGGAGTCCGGCCACGCCATTGCGGTCCGAGGGGGAGACGATCGAGCCTAACGTTTCGGTTCCGATGCTGAATCCGACCAGGCCGGCGGCGGTGGCCGAGCCGGGACCCGCGGACGACCCACTGGCGCCCTGGTCGAGCTTCCACGGATTCTTGGTGGTGCCGCCGAACCAGACATCCCCCATCGCCAATTCGCCCAAGGTCAGCTTGGCCACCAGGATCGCGCCGGCCCGATCGAGGCGTTCGACGACCGTGGCCGGGTCGCCCAAGACTTGGTCGCGATACGGCCCGGTGCCCCACGTGGTCGGGTAACCGGGTACGGAAAAGAGATCTTTGGCGCCCCAGGGAATCCCGTGCAAGGGCCCGCGATACCGGCCCGACGTGATCTCCTCATCGGCCTGGCGGGCCTGGCTCAGGGCGCGATCCTCGGTGAGGGTCACGACGCACTGGAGGGTCGGCCCATGCCGCCGGAGCCGGTCGAGGTAGAGCTGAGTCAGCTCGGTGGCCGTGACCTGGCGGGACCGGACCAGATCAGCCAGCTCGGTGACGGTGAGGAAGGCAAGATCGCCCTCGGTGGCCGGCCGGGCGACCGGCCGGGAGCGCCGCTTCTCATCGGCCACCCGGAGCTTCAGCGTGGGCTTGACCGCCTTCCCGGGGAGTTCGGGATCGAACCGAATCGCCGGCCCCACCGAGTTCGGGAGGGTGAACGTGCGGGACTGGACCACCAGGCCAAGAGTTCCCCCGAGGGTCTGGACCAATTCGTCCTTCTCGGCATCGGAGAACTCGAGCCCGATCAGGGCGGCGGCGGCCGTCACCATGTCCTTGGTGACCACGACGCCCTGTCCTTCTGACGCCTCCCTGGGCAATCCTCCGGCCTCCGCCTTCCGCCAGAGCGCCTCGGCGAACACCGGATGGCCAACGCCGGCCACCGAGCAGAAGGCGAGGAAGGCGCGGCGGTCAACACCGAGATCAGCGTGGTTCGTCATGACGGGTTCCCAAGGTAGATTTAGTGAAACAAGCCACCCGCGGCCTATGCGTCAACTGATCGAATGCGTTCCCAATTTCAGCGAAGGCCGAGACCTCGGCATCATCCGGCAGATTACCGACGAAATCGAACGCGTCGACGGGGTGTCGCTGCTGCACGTTGACCCGGGCAAGTCGACCAACCGAACCGTGGTCACCCTCGCGGGAGCTCCGGATCGGGTCACCGAAGCCGCGTTCCGGGCCATCAAGCTGGCCGGCCAACTGATCGACATGCGCCGCCACACGGGGGAGCATCCGCGCATGGGGGCCACCGACGTCTGCCCGCTGATTCCGATCGCCGGGATCTCGATGGAGGAGACGGCGCGCCACGCGGTGGCGTTGGCCCGGCGGGTCGGAACCGAACTCGGGATCCCGGTCTACCTCTATGAGGACGCCCAGGCCAACCCGGCGAGAAAGAACTTGGCCACGATCCGAGCCGGCGAGTACGAGGGGTTCTTCAAGAAGATCCAGGATCCGGCCTGGCGTCCCGATTTCGGACCCGCCGAGTTCAACCCCCAGACCGGGGCAACAGTGATCGGCGCCCGCGATTTCCTGGTGGCCTACAACATCAATCTCAACACCACCTCGACCCGGCGGGCCAACGCGATTGCATTCGACGTTCGGGAAGCCGGGCGTCCGGGCCAGCCCGGGACGCTTACGGCCGTCAAGGCTATCGGGTGGTTCATTGACGAGTACGGGGTGGCCCAGGTCTCGATGAACTTGACCAACCTCGCGGTTACTCCCCTGCACGTGGCATTCGACGAGGTGTGCCGGGCGGCCGGAGCCCGAGGCATCCGGGTGACTGGTTCCGAACTGGTCGGGCTGGTGCCGCTCGAGACGATGCTCGCGGCCGGGCGCTACTTCCTCCGGAAACAGCAACGTTCGCTGGGCGTGTCGGAAGCCGACCTGATTCACATCGCGGTCAAGTCGCTGGGGCTCGACGAGCTCGGGCCGTTCCAACCCGACGAGCGAATCATCGAGTACAAGCTCCGGGCTGGCGCTCCGGCGAGACGGCTGGTTGACCGGTCCGTCACCGGGTTCGTCAACGAGACGGCCAGCGAATCGGTGGCCCCGGGCGGCGGTTCGGTGGCGGCGCTCCTGGGCGCCCTTGGAGCCGGGCTCGGCACCATGGTGGCCAATCTCTCGGCCCACAAACGCGGCTGGGATGCCCGGTGGGAGGAGTTCTCAGAATGGGCGGTCCGCGGCCAAGCCCTGAAGGACGAACTCCTCCGTCTGGTCGACGAAGACACCCAGGCCTTCAACCGGGTCATGGCGGCGCTCGGCCTGCCGAAGAGCACTCCGGAGGAGCAGGCGGCCCGGGCCGAGGCGCTCGAAGCGGCCAATCGGAGGGCCATCGAAGTCCCCTTCCGGGTCATGGAGGCCGCCTTTGCCAGCTTCCCGCTCCTCAAAGCCATGGCGGAGCACGGCAATCCGGCCTCGGCCTCCGACGCCGGGGTGGGCGCCCTGTGCGCCCGGAGCGCGGTCCTGGGGGCCTGGCTCAACGTTCGAACCAATCTTGCGGGACTCAAGAATCCCGGAGCGGTCGCAGCCTGGGTGGAGGCGGGTGAGGGCATGGCGGCGGAGGTGGGCGGGTTGGAGCATGCGATCCAGGGGATCGTGAGTTCTCGGATCTAGGGGCTCGGCACTCGGCGCTCGGCGCTCGGCTGGGGGGAAAGGGAAAGGAGGCCGGGGCGTGAGCCCC
>JANMHX010000014.1:0-14217 GCA_031375485.1 Gemmatimonadota bacterium
CCAAGCACCGGCCGCTCCGAACCCTGGATTCGGTGATGGGCCGGAGCCTCCCGATCTACCGGGACTTTCTCGACCACCCAACGCTCGATGCCTATTGGCAGAAACTCCAGTACTTCGACGTCGATTTTGAAGCGTCGACCCTGCCGACCCTGACGATCACGGGATGGTTCGACGGGAACCAGCCCGGGGCGCTGTTCTATTGGCGCGGGATGCGATCGAAGTCCCCCGCGAGAGACCAGCAGTATCTCGTGGTCGGGCCGTGGAACCATCAGCAGACCTGGACCGGCGGCGCCGAGCGGATTGGTGCCCTGGAGTGGGGCAACGCCGGGGTGGTCGACTACCGGCCGATCCAGTTGGCGTGGTTTGACTATTGCCTGAAAGGCGCGACCAAGACCTTCGACTATCCCAGGGCCCGGATCTTCATCACCGGCTCCAACCAATGGGCCGACTTCTCCGAGTATCCGCCGACCCGTCCGCGGCCGCGCGCGATGTACCTCCGGAGCGGTGGCAAAGCCAATACCGGCCAGGGGGATGGGCGGCTTGCCTGGCAACCGCCCGGCCTCGAGCCCCCAGACCGATACACCTACGACCCCAGGAATCCGACGCCGGGATTGGCCGAACAGGCCGGGTTCGACCAACGGGCCACCCACGGCCGGAAGGACGTGCTGGTGTATACGTCCGAGGCGCTGGATCGGCCCTTGAATGTCCTGGGCCGGGTCAAGCTCGAACTCTATATGGCGTCCGATGCCTTGGATACCGATTTCACCGCCAAGCTGATCGACGTGTTTCCGGATGGTCGCTCCATCATGATCGGCCCTAAAGCCGCGATCTTTCGGGCCCGGTATCGGTACGGGTTCGATCGTGAGATCCCGCTGATTCCCGGCAAACCGACCAAGCTCGAACTCGATCTGTATGACATCGGGCATACCTTTCTTCCCGGCCACAAGGTGCAGCTCGAGGTGGCGAGCGCCGCGTTTCCCGAATTCAATCCCAACCCAAACACCGGCAACCCCGTGGCAACCGATACGGTGTTCCGGGTGGCTCGGCAGCTCGTGCTTCATGAAGGCCAACGGGCTTCCCGGCTCCTGCTCCCGGTGGTCGGTTCGGACATTCTTCGATCGAGGCGCCCTTGAGATCGCTGCTCGCCCTCGCGCTGTTCTGGTGGACCCTGCCGTTGGCGGCCCAATCAAACGGTGCGGGCGAGCGGAGCCGATGGCGACAACGGGCGAGTCGGGTCACCATTTATCGCGACACCTACGGCGTCCCCCATGTGCACGGGAAGACCGACGCCGATGTGATGTTCGGGATGGCCTACGCCCGCTCGGAGGATCGATTCCAGGAAACCGAGGCGGCTTACATCCAGTCCCTCGGCCGTCAGGCGGAGTTGAGCGGTGAGGATGGAGTAGGGTGGGATGTGTTTTTCCGGGCGTTCGAGTTCGAGCGGCTGGGGAAAGAGGAGTACGCGGCGGCCTCGTCTGGCATCCGGGCGCTTGCCGATGCTTGGGCGGACGGCACCAACTATTTCCTGTTCAAGCATCCCGGGATCACGCCCAAGGTCGCGATCCACTATCAGGGTTGGATGCTCTTCACCATATATCGGTCCTTTGCGATTTCGCCCGAGGCGGCGGATGTCGACCTCCGAACGCTGGCCAAGATCGTCCTGCCGGCGGCGCGGCCGGAGGGCGAGGGCTCGAATATGTGGGCCGTGAGCGCCGCCAAGAGCGCCTCCGGATACCCGATGCTCTTCGTGAATCCCCATACGCCGTTGCTTCCGGTCTACGAAAGCCACTGGATCAGCGACGAAGGCTGGAACCTCAGTGGATTGACCGCGTACGCCCAGACCGCGATTCCGGTGAAGGGCCACAATGAGCACCTCGGGTGGGCCCTGACGGTCAACAACTCCGACATGGCTGATGTCTGGGAGGAAGTCTTCGATGACCCCGCTCGCCCGCTCGCGTACCGGTACGGCGCCGGGCATCGGGTGGCGATCGAATGGCGCGACTCCCTCCGCGTCAAGACCACGGCCGGTGTCGAGACCCGAGCGGTCACCCTCCGGAAGACCCACCACGGACCGATCCTCGGGGAACGGAACGGCAAACCGCTCGCGGTCAACTTCGGCAACGTCGATCATGGGGGCCTGTTCCAGCAATGGTATGCCATGGGAAAGGCCCGAAACCTGACCGAGTTCAAGCAGGCACTCGACCGGAACGGCCTCACCTACCACAACGTGATGTATGCCGACACGGCCGGAAACATCTTCTTCCTCCATGCCGGCGCCGTGCCGAAGCGGGACACCACGTTCGATTGGTCGAAGCCCGTCGATGGGACCAATCCCCGAAGCGACTGGCAGGGGTACCACACCCCGGCCGACATGCCGCAGGTGTTGAACCCGCCCTCTGGGTGGATGCAGAATACGAACTCGACGCCATTCCTCACGACCACCGACGACGCCAACCCGAAACGGAAAGACTTTCCCCGATACCTCGCCTTGCACCCCGACAACTGGCGGGCCCGGGCTTCCCGGCGCCTCCTGACGCAACCAGGGCGATTTACGTTTGACCAGTGGGCCGCCATGGCGTTCGACACCTATTTCTACGTTGCCGAAGGCGAAGTGCCGCTGCTGGTCCAGGAATGGCAGCAATTGACCGCCGTCGACCCCGCCCGCGCCGAGGTGGTCCGTTCGATGGTGACCGGACTCGCCGGTTGGGACCGGTACGGCAGGGTCGAGTCGGTTCCTGCCCTCTGGTTCATGCTCTACCAGCGACTGGCCGGCCCCCGCTCGGCCCGCGCCGACACCACGACGTGGTTCCGGATCGCCGCGTTGGAGAGCGTCCGATCGGGATTGCTCCGGGACTTCGGCACCTTCGAGGTTCCGATGGGCGAGGTCCAACGCCTCCAACGCCCCCGGGAGCGGGACGGTGAATCGTACCGGGATGATCGGCCGAGTCTCGGGTTGCCCTCCGCCGACGGCGGGCTGGTCGGGACGATCTTCGCGATCGGCACCCAGCAGCCGGCCGGCCTCAAGCGGCGCTACGCCGTCAATGGCTCGGCGTATGTTGCCGTCATCGAGTTCGGACCCACGGTGCGGTCGCTGTCCATCACACCCTTCGGACAGAGTGGTGACCCGGGATCGAAACACTTCTTCGATCAGGCTCCGCTGTTTGCCAAGGGCCAGTTCAAGCCGGCGTGGTTTTCCATGGCGGACATTCAATCCCATCTGGAGCGGGCCTACCGGCCCGGCGAGGAGCAGCGATGATGCGTCAACGGGCACCATGGGTCCTGATTGCCGGGTTGGTCAGCCTGACGCCCCGGCCCGGGCTGGCGCAGGGCGGCCTCCGATTCGAAGTGTCGGTCGGAGCGGGGCTTCGAAGCGAACCCCTGACCGGGCGGCTGTTCATCGGCCTCGCCGCCAGCCCGGACCCGGAGCCCCGGATTGCCGCGTACAACTCGGCCCGGCAGCGCGATGGCCGGGTCCCGTTTTTCGCGATCGACCTCGACCAACTCGCTCCGGGCCGGGCCGCGGTCGTCGACGCCCGGGCGATCGGCTTCCCCTACCAGAGCCTGAAGCAGCTGCCGGCCGGGGAGTACTGGGTTCAGGCCATCGTCAACGTGTACACCAAGTTTGCCCGGGCCGATGGCCACACGATCTGGGCCCACATGGACCAGTGGGATGGCCAGCGCTGGGCGTTTTCACCGGGGAACCTCTATAGCGAGGCCGTCCGAATCCGAGTCGACCCCAAGAGTCCTCGGCCGATCCGGCTCCAGCTGACCAAGACCGTCGGCCCGATTGCCGAACCGCCCGACAACGACTGGGTCAAGCACGTCAAGATCAAGAGCGAGATTCTCTCCCGGTGGTGGGGACATCCGATCTATCTCGGCGCCACGGTGCTGCTCCCTCGCGGATATGACCGCAACCCGAACGCGCGCTATCCAGTGGTCTTTCATCAGGACCACTTCAGCCTCGACGCGCCGTTCGGATTTACGACTGAGCCGCCGAAGCCCGGACCCCAATTGTTTGCCCAGATGGGCCGCGAGGCCGGGGGCAAACGGGAGAGCGGGTACGACTTCGGCCGAGCCTGGCGGGCCGACAGCTTTCCCCGGTTGATCGCGGTCAAACTCAACCATCCCACCCCGTTCTTCGACGACTCTTACGGAGTCAACTCGGCAAACAATGGTCCCTACGGCGATGCCATTCATCAGGAGCTGATTCCCTATCTGGAGCGAACCTTTCGGATGATCGGGCAGCCCTACGCCCGAGTGATGACCGGGGGATCGACCGGCGGCTGGATTTCGTTGGCGCTCCAGGTCCACTATCCCGAGTTCTATGGCGGGACCTGGACCCTCTATCCCGATCCGGTCGATTTCCGCCGCTATCAGCTGGCCAACATCTACGAGGACACCAGCGCGTTCCGGGTGCCCAACACCCCGTACGGCGTGCCCGAGCGCCCCTTCCAGATGAACACCCTTGGCCAGCCGATGGGCAACGTCCGGGAGTTGTCGCGCATGGAACAGACCCAGGGGACCAAGGGCCGGTCCGCCGGACAGATCGACGCCTGGAACGTGACCTATGGTCCGGTCGGCCCCGACGGCTATCCCCGCCGGCTCTGGGACATGGCAACCGGAGCGATCGACCGGGACGTTGCCCATTACATGCGGGACAACGGGTACGACCTCGGCTACTACCTGAAGCAGAACTGGGGGAAGATCGGACCGAGCTTGGTGGGTAAGCTCCACGTGTACACCGGCGACATGGACCATTTCTACCTGGCGCCCTCCGTCTATCTCCTCGAAGAGTTCCTGGAGGGCACCACGAACCCGTACTATGGTGGCGCCTTCGGGTATGGGCGGCCGATGAAGGGACATGGCTGGCAGCCCTGGAGCAATGCGGACCTGATGGGGATCATGGCCGAGCACATTGCCGCGCGGGCGCCGGCCGGGGCGGATCTCTCGTGGCGGCGGTAGGTGCCAAGTTGTCCCGGTGAGGTCGCGGGAACTGGGATCTTTGGATACATTCTCGTATCCCGATTTCGCTTCCCCGGAGCCGGATCCCAATGAAGAAGCTGAGCTTCACAACCGTCGCAGTGATCGGTACCGGCGTCATCGGCCGGAGCTGGATCCAGGTGTTTGCCCGGGCTGGATGCACGGTCCGGGTGTTCGATGCCGATCCGGAGATGGCCGCCTCAGCCATGGCTTGGTTTCGCCAGGATCTCAAGTCGCTCCGAGCCCGCGGGGCCATCAAGAAGAAAGAGGCCAAGGCCCGGTGGGATCGGGTCACCGTGGCCGACACCCTGGCGGCCGCCCTCAAAGGGGTCGGCTATGTCCAGGAGAGCGGCCCGGAGCGGCTCGAGGTGAAGCAGGAGATGTACCGCGAGTTGGATCGCATCGCCTCGGCCAAAGCCATCTTGGGCAGCAGTACGTCAGCGATGGATATGACCGCCATTGCCGAGGGGTTGCCGGGGGCCCGCCGCTGTATCGTGGCGCATCCGGTGAATCCTCCGCATGTGGTCCCCGCGGTGGAGATCCTCGGCGGCACCGCCACTGAGAAAAAAGTGGTGACCCGGACCATCGCGTTCATGACCGAAGTGGGGCAGACCCCGGTCTTGATGAAGAAATTCGTCGGCGGTTTCATTCTGAATCGGATGCAGGCGGCGTTGATTCGCGAGGCGGTCGACTTGGTGGCCTCGGGGGTCTGTGATGCCCGGGCGGTCGACGATGCCATCCGCGACGGACTCGGACTCCGTTGGGCGCTGATGGGTCCGTTCGGGGTGGCCAACACCAATGCGGATGCGGGCATTCGGGAGTACTTCACCAAGTACGGGAGCGCCTACCACGGCATCTGGGCCTCCCTCAACACCAATGTTCAGTTCGACGAGGGTTTGATCGACCGGCTGGGTTCGGAAACCGACCGGATGATGCCCGCGACCCTTGCCGCCCAACGGGAGTGGCGGGATCGGCTGGTGCTCGGGATTCGGGAACTCAAAGCCGCGACCCCGCTCGCGACGAGTCGGAAGACGAAGCGGAAGACCAAACGGTAACCTCAACACTCACTTGGATCGTTCCCATGACCAACAAATTCGACTACCTCTGGCGCTACGCCGACGCTTACGAGTACATGGAGCGGGTCGGCAAGATGCCGCCGGTCATCATCGTCTGCGCCTGTAACGGCGGGGTCCAGGGCAAAGAGGCCAACGAGAACCTGCCCGAAACAGCCGACGAGATCGCCGACTCCGTCTTCGGGGCCTACCAGGCCGGCGCCACGATGGTCCATGTCCACGCCCGCGACCCGAAGAATCACACCCGGCCCGCGACGACGACCGAGGTGTGGCACGACGTGAACCGGAAGATTCGGGAGCGGTGCCCCGACATCATCATCAACAACACGACGGGCGGCGGACCCGACATGACGATGGACGAGCGGCTCCAGTGCCTGCCGGCCCGGCCGGAAGTGGCCTCGCTCAACCTGACGCCCGATATGAGCAAATTCCGGATGGCGGCGCGGAAAGCCCCGTTGCCGTTCCCCAGGGAGGAGCAGGAGTTCGACGAGTGCTTGCCGTTTACCTACGGCTTGGTCAATCGATTTGCCGCCGAGATGAAGAAGTACGGCGTCAAGCCGGAGATGGAGACCTATCACACCGGCGGCGCCTGGGTCATGCGGGATCTGATCAAGAATGGGGTGGTCGAGGCGCCCTACTGGATTCAGACCGTCATGGGCTACCAGACCGCGAGTTGGCCAACCTTCGAGAACGTGGTGCATTTGGTCCGGGAGATGCCGGAGCATACCTTGTGGCTGACGTCGGGGGTCGGACCGAATCAACTCCCGATCACCACGTTCGCCATGCTGCTGGGCGGGCACGTCCGGGTGGGACTCGAGGACAACGTGTACTTCCGCCGGGGTGAGAAGGCGCGAAGCAACACCCAGTTGGTGGAACGGGCGGCGCGGCTGGCCAACGAACTCAACCGGGGTGTCGCGACGCCGGCCCAAGCCCGCCAGATGCTGGGGCTTTCGGCGACGCCGTCGAAATATTGACCGCCCCTCCGATGGTGGTCGATCTCCTCCGGCGGCTGGTCGCGATCGATTCGCGGCTTCCCGCCGAGGAGCGGCTGGCCCGCCTCATGGCCGACGAGATCCGAGGGCTCGGGCTCGATCCCGAATGGCAGGTCGTGGTGCCCGGCCGGCCGAATGTCTGGGTGGTCGTGAAGCTCGGCCCCCGGCCGGGCCTCGTGACCCTGACCGGACATCTCGATACCGTGCATGTGGCGGAGGGCTGGACGACCGATCCGTTCCAGGCCACCGAACGGGGGGGACGGCTCTACGGTCTCGGGGCGCTCGACATGAAGTCCGGGTTGGCCTGTGCGTTCTCGGCCTTCAAGCGCCTGCTCGAAGAACGGACTCATCATGATGAACTCGGGTCGATCGGATTCGCCGCCACGGTCGACGAGGAGGCCTTCGGAGCCGGCGCCCGGGCAGTGTTGGGCACCGAGATCGGCCGGAGCGACCTGATCCTGTTGACGGAGCCGTTCCACGGGTCCGGTCCGGACGACCCGGTACCCTTCGTGATGCCCGGAAAGATTCTCTACCGGGTCACCGTTACCGGCCGGACCTCCCATGCGCTGTGTCATCCCGAGCGGGGCATCAATGCCGTCGATGATGCCGCGCGGGTCGTGTCGGCGCTCGATCGCTTGCCGTTGGGGTCGCACCCGGTCCTCGGGCGGATGAATTCTTCCACCCTCAAGATCGAGGGCGGGTATCGCGAATACTCGGTGGTCGTGCCGGAACATTGCCAGATCATCATCACCAGGCTGCTGGCACCCGGGGAAACCCGAGCCGGCGCGGTGGCCGAGCTCGAGGCGCTGGTGGCCTCGCTCCAGTTGGCGTCGGCGGTGACGGTGGAGTCGGCGCCCCCGTCCTATGAGCCGTTCCTGATTGATCCGGACCATCGCGCCATGAGCGCCTTCGAGGCCGCGTATCGGGTTCGGATGGGCCGCGATCCGTCGGTCGGCGGCTTGCTCGGGATTACCGATGCCAACATCTATCAGGGCGAAGGTGGGATCCCGACCATTGTCTTCGGCCCCAGGGGTAAGGGTCTCCATGAGCGGGATGAATATGTCGAGCTCGACACGCTCGGCCCGGTGGTGGACGTCCTGGTCGATACCACCCGCCGTTTCTTTCACTGACCTCGAACGGAACTGACCGCAATGCTCAATCGATGGATGGTAGGGCTTGGCCTGCTGGCCCTCACCGCCGCGCCGGTCGCGGCTCAGCGACCGATCAAGGTGTTCATCTCGGCCGACATGGAGGGCATTACCGGGGTGGTGACCGGGGAACAACTCAGTCCGGCCGGGTTCGAGTACGCCCGGTTTCGGGAGTTCATGACGGCGGATGTGTTGGCCGCCATCCAAGGCGCCCGCGAGGCCGGGGCCACTCAGTTCGTCGTGGCCGACGCCCACGGCAACATGCAGAACTTATTGATCGACCGGTTCTCGCCTGACGTGACGATCGTCCGCGGCAGCCCTCGTCCGCTCGAGATGATGGATGGCATTGATTCGACGTTCAGCGCCGCGATCTTCATCGGGTACCACTCGGCGACGACCAATCCCCGGGGGGTTCGGGCCCACACGATTTCGAGTGCGACGTTTGCCGCCGTCGAGGTCAACGGGGTCCCGATGGCCGAGTCGGGTATCAACGCGGCCGTGGCCGGCTATTTCGGGGTGCCGGTGGTGATGGTGAGCGGGGATGACCAGGCGGTGGCCGAGGTGACGCAACTGGTTGGCAACGTCGAGGGTGCGGTGGTCAAACAGTCGATCGGATTTCACGCCGCCGCCACAATGACCCCCGAAGCCGGGCAGGCCCTGATCCGGGCCCGCGCCAAGGCGGCGATCACCCGGCTCAAGGAGTTCAAGCCCCATGTCCTCCGGGGGCCGTTTGCACTGGACCTGACCTACAAGAGCTACACGCCCGCCGAGGCGATGGCCCTGCTGCCGGGCATCGAACGACGGACCGCCCACACAATTCGGTACCAAGCCAAGACCATTCCCGACCTGGTTCGTTTTCTGGTGTTTGCGACGACCTACCGCTCCGACTTGACGCCCTGAAGTTTTAGGCGGGCGTCAGGGAGGCCTTACCCGCGGCAGCCTTGACCAGCAGGGCCATCTCGGCCACTTGGAAGGGTTTTTGGAGCCCTCGGCACCCGGTTCGGGTGAGGAGGGCTTCGGTTTTGTCGTTGCAGAGATCGCCGCTGGTCAGGATGATCCGGCCGCGCAGGGCGGGGTCATGGGCCAGCAGCTTTTCGATCAGCTCGGCGCCGGTCATGGTCGGCATGTTGTGGTCGGTGATCACGACATCGAACCGTTCGGCGGCCACCGCGGCCAGCGCGGCCTCCGCCGATTCTACGGCCGTCACCTTGAATCCGACCTTCGTCAGGCAGCGGTCCATGGTGCGCAGGACCATTCCGTCATCGTCGACGAACAGGACCGAGATCTGGGTAATGGCGGTTTGCATCCGGGATCAGCCCCGGTCCACGAAATCGGGATCGTTGGCCACACCGCGGGCGACCTGGGCGATGACCTCGGGCCGATCGTAGAATCCACTCTCGAGCCGTTCGCTGATTTCCTTGACGCGGTCCGCTGACAGGGAGGAGCGGGCGGCGGACGACCCTTGTTGCTCAGCCAGGGCTCGCGCCTCGGCCGATACGTCGGCCGAATCAGCGCGGCTCCGGTTCCGGTCGGCGTCGACGGCCGTCTTCGCCGCGTTCCCGTCGCTCTTCCGAGCCTCGGCGGTGCGGGCGTTGTCGATCGCGGCGGCGTCGACCGGATTCCGCGGGCTGTTCGGTGACGATGGATTGATCTTCATCTGGTGCCTCTGCCTTCCTGCCAAGGTACGGTCTCTCAACCGGTAGTATCGGCCGGGGGTTGGTTTGGCTTAACCCCGGTCTCGGGGCCCCCCTGTGCAGGGTTTGTGCCCTGGAAGAAACCACCGGTTCGATCTTGCCGATCGTTAGGGCCATTTGGCGGTCGAATCGGCCCTCGTGGCGCTCCGGTCGGCGCCCGCCAACTCCTGTTACTGCAACGGAGTATCGGCAGAGCCCTGGAAAAACTTAAGGGGCCGGGCACTGAGTGGCGTACCTCTTGCCTTTCCTACCCTCCGCGGCCCCTGGACCGGAAAATCCTGCCTCGTGGCCGCGGCGCATTCGACCGCCTTCAGCCGAGACAACGGAAGCAACGACCATTCATGGCAACGGACGTCTTACCAGCGACGAGAGTTTCGGGCCCCGTCAAGTTTGCGGCGGACCTCAAGCAGTTGCTCCGCCGCGGCCTGACGTACCATCAGGCCGGCGAGTGGCCTCGGGCGCTCCAATGCTACCAGGAGGCGCTGGCGATCGATCCCGGTCAGCCTGACGCGCTCAACCTGACGGGGGTGCTGGCGCATCAGACCGGTGACCATCGGCTGGCCGTCACGCTGTTGGAACGGGCCTCCGCTTTGGACCCCCGGGCCCCCGACTTCGCGATCAACCTTGGCTTAGCCCGCCAGGCCACCGGCGACCTCGACCGGGCGAAGGAGGCGTTTGAACGAGCCGTGCTGCTTCGCCCGGCCTCCAAGGAGGGTCATGTTCACCTCGGGACCTGCCGTCGCCTGCTGGGCGACCTGACCGGTGCCATTCACGCCTACGACCGCGCCCTGGCCTTGGATGCCGAGTTTGCGGAGGCCCATGCCACTCGGGGCGCCGCCCTTCATGCGTTAGGCCGCCGGCATGAGGCGGAACGGGCCCTCCGGCGAGCGATCGAACTCAAGCCTGGCTTCGCGGAGGCTTACTCCGACCTCGGCACGGTGCTCCAGGCCGAGGACCGGGCCAGCGACGCGGTGGAGTCGTACCGGCGCGCGATCGAGCTCAAACCCGACTTTGCCGACGCCTACGCCAACCTGGGGACGGCGCTTGGCTCGGTCGGCCAGACCGCCGAGGCGATTGACGCGTATCGGGCGGCCCTCGGCCTGATCCCGTCCCATTTCGAGAGCCTCTTCAACCTCGGGCTCGCGCTCCGCTCGCTCGGCCGGGGTGATGAAGCCGCCGCGTCGATCGAGGCGGCCCGCGTCGTCCGGCCGATGGCGGCCGAACCGTACTTGCAGCTGGCCGCGATTCGGATGGACGAGGGCCGGCCCGACCTCGGGCTGGCCATCATCGACCAGGGACTCGGCCGGCTGGCCGAGGAACCGAGGCTTCACGCGCTTCGGGGTGCCACGCTCAAGGAACTCGGACGCCTCGATGACGCCGCCGTCAGCTATCGGCGGGCCGTCGATCTCGATCCGGCTTCGGCTCGGGTTACCACCAACTTCGGAAACGTGCTGACGGCCCGTGGCGACCTGGACGAGGCTGAGCAGGTGTTGCTCCGCGCGACCGCGCTCGATCCGGATCTTCCCGAGGCGCACCTGAGTCTCGGCACCGCCCTCAAGGGCAAGGCCCAATTCGAGGCGGCGGTGGCCGCCTACGGCCAGGCACTCCGGTGCCGGCCCGACTATCCCGAGGCGGCGTACAACATCGGCAACGCCTGGCGGGACGCCGGCCGGTTTGCCGAGGCGATTGCGGCGTACGACCACGCGATCCGGCTTCGGCCCGGCTACGGCGACGCCCTCTGGAACCAATCGCTGGCTCTGTTAGGCAACGGCCAGCTGGCCCGGGGGTGGACGCAATACGAGTGGCGGTGGCGGGATGGCGACCGGCTGGCCCCGCCGACCCGGCTCGGGGCTCCACAGTGGAACGGCGAACCGGTGGCCGGTGCCCGGGTCCTGGTCTGGCGGGAGCAGGGGCTGGGCGACGAACTCATGTTTCTGACCTGTCTGCCCGATCTCGCGGCGGCGGGGGCGAAGGTGACGGTGCTCGTCAGCCCCCGCCTGGTGACGCTGGTCCAACGGGCGTTCCCGGCCGTCGACGTGATCGGCGACGGTGCCGAGGCCTTGGGCCGGGACCGCGGGTTCGACTGGCAGATCCCGATGGGGAGCCTTCCGAAGGTGCTCCGGAACAGCGTCAACGATTTCGGATCAGGGATTCCGCTGCTGATTCCTGATCCTCGTCAAGTGACCAAATGGCGCGAGCGCCTCTCGTTGCTCCCGCCGGGAAAACGGATCGGCCTCTGTTGGCGAAGCGGGCTGGTCACGGCCGTTCGACAGCGGAACTATGCGCCGTGGCCGGCGTGGAAGTCACTCTGGCAGATCCCGGGCGTTGAGTGGATCAACTTGCAGTACGACGACTGCGACGGCGAGTTGGCGGAGGTTGAGCAGCGGCACGGGGTTCGGATTCGGCGCTGGGCCGGCGAGGATCTCAAGAACGATCTCGAGAGCGTCACCGGCTTGGTGGCATCGCTCGACGGAGTGATCACGGCTCCGACGGCGGTGAGCGCGTTCGCGGGCGGCGTCGGCGTTCCGACCTGGCAGGTCGACAGCGGGAGCGACTGGACCCCGTTCGGCGCCGACCGGTCACCGTGGTTCCCGAGCATTCGGCTCTTCCGGAAACAGCCGACCGAGCGGTCCTTCGAGCCGGTCATCGAACGGGTGGCGGCCGCCGTGAAAGCCTGGGTCCATGGCGACTGACCGACTGCGTCCCCCGTCCGCGCCGGTTCGGCCCGGCCCGTATTCGGTGCCCGGGGTGCAGGCGCTGGACCGCGGGTTGGCGGCGCAACAGGCCGGGCACCTCGATGAGGCAATCCGGGCCTATCGGCGGGCGGTGACCCAGAATCCCGGCCTGGCCCCCGCGCATTTCAACTTGGGTCAATTGCTCCGCCAGCAAGGTGATTACGCCGGCGCGGCGCTGAGTTTTGAGGGTGCGGCACGACTCCGTCCCCATGCCGCCGATGCCTGGCTCAATCTGGGGGCCATGTTGGAGCGGATCGAGCGGTTCCAAGATGCGGTGGCGGCCTATCAACGCGCCGTCGCCTGCCATCCGGACGATCCGAGCCCAACCTACAACCTCGGGAATACGCTCCTCTCCTTGGGCGACTTCGACGGCGCGGCAACCGCCTATCGGACGGTGATCGATCTCCAGCCGGACCATGCGGACGCCCACTGGAACCTGGCCACCGCGCTGCTGGCCTCCGGCGACTACGTGGGCGGGTGGCGTCAGTATGACTGGCGGTGGACCAAGCAGGGGCTCGACCCCGCGACGCGGTGTCCGTGGCCGCTCTGGAAAGGCGAAACGGTCGCCGGCAAACGGATCTTGGTGTGGCGCGAGCAGGGCCTTGGCGATGAGATCCTGTTTGCCACCTGTATTCGCGAATTGGTCGCCCTCGGCGCGATGGTCACGGTTGCCGCGTCGAGCCGGCTGGTTTCCCTGTTCGCCCGGGCATTCCCCGGGGTCGAGGTCGTGGCCGATGGGGAGTGGGGCGCCGGGCCGTTCGACTTCCACTGCCCACTCGGCGGCCTACCGAAACATCTCCGGCGGACCCGGATGGCGTTCGTCGGCGACGGCAAGTTCCTGGTGCCCGACTCCCAACATGCCACCCGGTGGGCCACCCGGCTCGATCAACTCGGCCCCGGTCTCCGGGTCGGAATCTGTTGGCGGAGCGGCTTGGTCACCGAAGACCGGGCCCGCGCCTACTCCGGGTTGGACGCTTGGGCGCCGCTGTTCGCGCTTCCCGGGATTCAATGGGTCAATCTCCAGTACGACGAATGCGAGGCGGAACTCGAGGCGGTCTCGGCCGCCCACGGGGTCCGGGTCCACCGATGGAAAACGGAGGATCTGAAGAACGACCTCGAGAGCGTCGTTGGGCTGCTCTGGAATCTCGATCTCGTGATCACGGCGCCCACGGCGGTGAGTTCGCTCGCGGGAGCGACCGGCGTGGCCACCCTGGAAATCGACAACGGCAGCGATTGGACCACTCACGGAGAGGACCAGTCGCCGTGGTTCCCGTCGATTCACGTGGTCCGGCGGGCGTTCGGAACCACGAATTGGCGCCCCGTGCTCGACCGAGTCGCCGCCCAGGTGCGCTCGATTGGGGCAGGGCGGGCGGCCGTCGAATGACGGGACAGACGAAGGCCCGGCCAAGCCGGTCGGTGAAGGCCACGCTGCAGGCCGCCTTGGCAAAGCACCGGACGGGCCGGGCCGCCGATGCCCAAGCCCTCTACCGCGAGGTCCTGGCGGTCGAGCCGAACAATTCGGACGCCCATCATCTCATGGGGCTCTTGGCGTTGGGCCGGCACGATGTGCTGACGGCGCGGATCCACTTCGAGCG
>JANMHX010000019.1:0-2011 GCA_031375485.1 Gemmatimonadota bacterium
CGGCAAGCTCGACCGGCTGCCCTGGGAAACCGTCGTCAAGAACCGGGTGTTCGAGCCCCTGGGAATGGCCACCGCCGACGCCTCGGTCAACGACCTCCAGCGGTCAACGGACTACTCGTTTGGCTACGCTCGGCTCCCGAGTGATTCCGTCGTCAGAGTCCCGTCCCGGAACCTCGACGCCATCGCGCCGGCCGGCTCGATCAACGCCAACATCACGGAAATGCTCAAGTACGTCACGATGCACCTGAACCAGGGTCAGTCCGAAGGCCGGGAGATCATCCCGGCGACCCAGGCCCGCCAGATGCAGGCGCCCCAGATGGTCATTCCGCCGCCGACCATTGCCGGACCCGGCGGCCTCGAACTTGGCCATGAGTCCTACGGGATGGGCTTCTTCATCAACACGTACCGGGGCCACAAACTGGTCCATCACGGCGGCAACATCGACGGATTCTCGGCCGAGGTGAATTTTCTGCCCAACGATTCGATCGGCATTGTGGTGCTGACCAATCTGAACGGGACGCCGACCCGTGATTTCATTCCCTACATGATCTACGACCGGCTGCTTGGCCTCGATCCGATCAACTGGAGCGGCCGTTTCAAGGAACAAGCCGACCGCGCCAAGGCCCGGGCCGACTCCATTCGTGCCAAGGACGTGGCCTCCCGGGTGAGCGGCACGACGCCCTCGCACCCGTTGGCCGACTTCGCCGGCACCTACACTCATCCAGGCTACGGCGACATGACCGTGACCTTGGCCGACGGCAAGCTCAAGCTGGCCTATTCCAGCTTCAACCTCGGCTTGGAGCACTGGCACTATGATGTGTTCGAGGCCGACCCCAGAAGCGCGGCCAATCCGCTCCGGTGGCGGGTCCAGTTCCACATGGATGCCACCGGAGCGATCACCAGTCTTTCGTTGCCGATCGAACCGGCGTTGAAGCCGGTGGTGTTTACTCGGCACTCGGCACTCGGCACTCGGCGCTCGGCTTCGGGTGCGGGGATGCGATGAGATATTCGGAGTTGACCCGGCGGATTGCGGGGGAGGGGTCCGACGCGTGGGAGGTGCATGATGACGCGGTCGAGCGGATGGGGCGGGGCGAGGACATCTACCTGCTGTCGATTGGCGATCCGGATTTTGAGACGCCGGCGGCGATCCGGCAGGCGGCTAATGCGGCGCTGGCGGGGGGGCGGACGCACTACAGCCCGATCGGCGGGGAGCCGGCGCTTCGCCAGGCTATCGCGGCCGAGAGCAGCCGGACCCTCGGCGCGACCATTGACCCGGGACAGGTGACCGTGTTCCCCGGCGCCCAAGCGGCCTTGTTCGGGGTGGCGCAGTGTCTCTTCAATCCGGGTGACGAAGTGATCGTCGCCGAGCCGACCTACGTGACCTACGAGGCCGTGCTCGGAACGCCCGGCGCCCGGATGATTCAGGTGCCGCTCCGCCCGGACGACAACTTCGAACTCAACCCTGATTCGTTGGCCCGGGCCATCACGCCGAAGACCCGGGGTATCATCCTCAATTTCCCCCATAACCCGACCGGGGCCTGCCTAACGGCCAGCCAGGCCCGGGCGGTGGCGGACCTCTGCCGGGCGCATGACCTCTGGTTCGTGTCGGACGAGGTCTACAGCGCGCTCTACTACACCGGCAAACATCACGAGAGCCCGCTCAATTTGCCGGGGATGTTGGACCGGGGCATCTTGATTTCGAGTCTCTCGAAGTCCCACGCGATGACCGGGTGGCGCTGCGGATGGGCGGTCACTCCGCCGGCTTTGGCGGGCCACCTCGCCAACTTGGCCCGGGCGATGTACTTCGGCGTGGCCCAGTTCATCCAAGACGCGGCGGCGGTGGCCATCACGACGGGCGGGGCCGAACTGGAAACGATCCGTTCGTCCTACGAACGGCGAGCCCGGCTCATGGTGGCTGGACTCTCGGGATTGCCCGGTATCAAGGTCCGGATGCCCGACGCCGGGATGTACATTTTCGCCGACATCCGCGGCACCGGACTCGACGGCAAGC
>JANMHX010000155.1:0-72848 GCA_031375485.1 Gemmatimonadota bacterium
ACATCAGGTTCTGATACTGCCAGACACTCCGGAAGTCACGGGTCGGCTCGAGGTAGCGGAGCCGCTGGTAGAGCTCTTCGCGGGTAAAGGTGCCGCCGCCCCACATGACGTCGTGCCGGGGGAGCCCCGACCGGTGGGTTACCAGGTCGCGCGGGGTCATCCGCTCGCTCGCGACGGCGTCGAACATCTGGAAGTCGGGCAGGTAGCGGCGGACCGGGGCATCCCAGTCGAACAAGCCGGCCGCGGCCTGAGCGGCCAGCGCGGTCACCGCGAACGACTTGGTGACCGAGCCGATCGCGAATTTCGTGGTCGGGGTCACCGGGATCTTCTCCTCGAGGTTCTTGAATCCGTAACCCTTGAGGAGGACGATCCGGTTGCCTTTGACCACGCCGATGCCGAGCCCGGGCACTTTCCAGGCCTTCAAGACCGAGTCGATGGCCGCGTCAAAGGCTTGATCGAGCACCTTGGGCAGCGGTTTCCGCTGCGCCGCCCCCGCTGAAGCGACGACGACCGAGGCAACGAACCACAACGATCCCGCACGACGTACCATGGAGACTCCAAGCCGAGGGTGGTAGGTTAATTGTACCCAATTCCGTCTACGACGCGAGGTGTGCGATGATCTGGGACATGGTGTTCATTTACGAACCAGAAATGGGCAACGGGGCCAACTTGTTCGACCGCTATCGGGCGGCCGGGGTTGATTTCATTTCGGTGCATCCGGCCGGCGACCGGCACAACATTCAGGAGGCCATGAAGCGAATCGCCCGGTGCCGGGCGGACATCGCGGCCCACCCCAATGCGGTGCTGGTCTACTCGGTTGACGATATCGCCCGGGCCAAGGCGGCGGGCAAGCTGGCGGTGGGCATCCACCTCGAGGGGTTCCGGTGCCTGGAGCGTGACCTCTCGATGATCGAGGTCTACTACCAGCTCGGCGTCCGGTTCGTCCACCCGATCTTCAACTTGAACAGCGAGATCGGCGGGGGCGGCGCCGACCGCCACGAGACCGGACTCACCAAGTTCGGCGTCAAGATGGTGCACGAGATGAACCGGGTCGGGATGCTGGTCGACGGGGCCCATGCCGGGTATCGCTCGACCATCGACATGATGGAGGTCTCCGAGGCGCCGGTCATCTTCAGCCATTTGGCCTGTCATGCCATCCATCCCCATTTCCGGAATGTGAAAGACGACCAGATCAAGTTCTGCGCGGAACGGGGCGGCGTGATCGGAATCACCGGCGCGGCCTTCTACTTGGGCGGCGCCTCCGCCGAGCAGTACTTTCGCCACCTTGACCATGTGGTGCAGTTGGTGGGTCCAGGCCACGTCGGGTTCGGGCTCGACTACCTCGATCAGGCGCATCACCTGGCCGCCTATATCGAGGCTCGGCCTGACGAATGGCCCGGCAAGGAGCAGGGCGCCTGGGACCCGATGCTGTTTCTCGGTCCGGCCGTCATTCCCCAGGTCATTGAGCTGATGCTGAAGCATGGGTACACCGACGAGCAGGTCCGGTGGATTCAGGGCGGCAACTGGGAGTCGGTGTGCCGGCGGGTTTGGAAATGACCTTGGAGTTGTCGGCCCGCGACCGGGAACTGCTCGCCGGCGATCACGGGCCCGGCGCCCGGCTCGCGATGTCGATTCTGGTCCGGGTGGCGGGTGTCACCGGGGTGGAACGATTGATGGACATCACCGGCGCCCATATCGACAGCAGTCTCTACATGGGAGACGCGACCCTCGCGTTCGCCGAGCGACTGGCCTCGTTAGGCGCCAAGGTGGCGGTGCCCTCGTCGCTCAACGTGAGCGGGGTCGATGAGCACGGCTGGAAGGACTGGCCGGTGCCGCCGGCGTGGGCCGCCAGCGCCCACCGCCAGATGGTGGCCTACCAGACCATGGGGTGTACGCCGACGTGGACCTGCGCCCCGTATCAAACCAAAGCCAGACCGGTATTCGGGCAGCAGATTGCCTGGGGCGAGTCGAACGCGATCTGCTTCGCGAACTCGGTCATCGGGGCCCGGACGGAGCGCTATCCCGACCTGCTCGATATCTGCGCCGCCATCACGGGGCGGGTGCCGGAGGCCGGTCTCCATCTCGACACGAACCGCGGCGGCCAGGATCTGTTCCGGCTCCGCGACATTCCCGAGTCGATCCAGCGGGACGATGCCTTTTATCCGGTCTTGGGCCACTTGATCGGCAAGATCACCCAGGAGCGGATTCCGGTGATCGAGGGGCTGACGGTGGTGCCGGCCGAAGATCAGTTGAAAGCGCTCTGTGCGGCCACGGCCTCGTCCGGCGCGGTGGCGCTGCTCCATATCGTCGGGGTAACCCCCGAGGCGCCGACCAAGGAGGCTGCGTTTCGGGGAGCGAATCCGGAGCGAATCTTCGATGTGACGATGGACGGCCTCCGGGCGGCGCGGGCCGAGTTGACCACCTCGGCTGGGGCGGCGCTCGACATGGTCGTCCTCGGGAGCCCCCATTTCTCGGTGGCGGAGTTCCGGCAGTTGGCGCCGCTGCTCGTGGGCCGGCGGCGGCACCCCAACGTCGAGTTTCTGGTGACCTCGAGCCGGATCATGTCGTTGCTGGCCCAGGATGCCGGCCTGCTCGAGCCGCTCGAAGCCTTCGGCGGCAAGGTCACGGTCGACACCTGTGTCTTGACCACACCGATGCTTCGTCCCGAGATCAAGACCTTGATGACCAATTCCGCCAAGTACGCCTACTATTCGCCCGGGCTGCTCCGAACCGCGGTGGTGTTCGGAAGTCTGGCCGATTGCGTCGAATCGGCGGTTCTGGGCCGGGTGTTCCGGGACGAGTCGCTATGGGTCGCGTGATCCGGGGTGAGGTCATCGTGGCGGGTGCCGGATCGGGCCCCCTGTTGGTCACCGACCAAGCGTTGAGCTTCTGGGGCGGCTACGATCAGCTGACCGGCGAAATCATCGACCGGCGGCATCCGCTCTCGGGCCAGATCGCGGCCGGGACCGTCCTCGCGCTCCCCGCATCCCGGGGATCGAGCACCACCTCGGCCGTGTTTCTCGAGGCGGCCAAGGCGGGCACGGCGCCGGCGGCCATCATCACGATCGGGCCGGATCGGTTCTTGGCCTTGGCTTCGATCGTGGCCGATGAAGTGTTTGGGAAGGGCATTCCGATGGTGGCCGTGTCGGCCGCGGATTTCGGCCTGCTGGTGACCGGGACGATGGCGGTGGTGTCGCCCGATGGCCGAGTGGAGCTTGGGTCAACCTGAAAGGTTCCGAACGATGAAGCGCTTCTGGTTTTGGGTGACGGCCGCCGTGCTGGTTGCCGCCGGCTGTAGTTCGCTGCAACAGTTGGCCGCGCTCCGGCAGGTGGGGTTTGCGCTGGCCGGCGTGAGCGGCGGCCGGCTGGCGGGGGTCGACATCGGGAAGATCGTGTCCGGCACCAAGCTCTCGATGCTCGACTATGGCAAACTCACGGTGGCGTTGGCCCGCCAAGACGTGCCGCTCGATTTCTTGGTCAACGTGGAAGCCCTCAATCCAGCCGAGAACAAGGTCACCGCCAAGATGATCCGAATGGGATGGGCGCTGTATCTCAACGACAAAGAGACGATCAATGGGGTGGTCGATACGGCGGTCGTCATGGAACCGGGCAAGCCGGTCATCATGCCGATGCGGATGCGAGTCAACCTGGTGCAGTTCTTCAACGGCCCCGCCCAGGATATGGTGGACCTCGCGGCGGCGGTGGCCGGGCTCAATCCCGATCCGACCAAAATCAGCCTGAAGGCCTCGCCCACGATCGAAACGCCGTTAGGCCCGCTCGCCTATCCCAACCCGATCACGATCGTGAGCCGGACGATTCGTTAGCGGGGCGGCAGGTAGCGGTTGAAGTGACCGACCAGTTTCTTCAGTAAGTACTTGGCGTAATACTCCCGCTGGGTCCAGCCGTGGGTGGCGGCCGGGGCAAAGGCAAAGTCGAAGTCCTTGCCGAGCTTCATCAACTCGTCCGCCAGGACGACGGACGTCTTGAACGGGACCACATCGTCCTGCATCCCGTGGATGATCAATAAGTGGTCCTGGAGGCTCTTGGCGTAGTGGAGCGCGTTGCCGCGGGTAAAGGCCTCCGGGTTGGTCAGGGGCCGGCGGGCAATGGCCACGTCGTCGCTTCCGAAGAAAAACGGATTGGTGGCGGGAGCACCGGCCACCCCGGCCTTGAACAGTCCCGGCTTCTTGAACAGCATGAACACCGTGAGCGTGCCGCCATAGCTCGATCCCCAGATCCCCATCCGGTCGGTATCGGCGTAGGGTAGCGTCTTCAAGTAGTCGACCGCACTCTCGAGATCCTCGAGGTCGCCACCGCCCCAGTCCATCAGGAACCGCTCCCGGAAGTCTCGCCCATACCCGGTACTGCCCCGGACATCGACCTGGACGACGATGTAGCCCTGCTGTACCAGGAGTTGCTGCATCATGCCGTAGGGCCCGTTCCAATGATTCCGAACCGTATTCGAGTACACCGGGCCGAAGATCACCGGATACTTCCGCGACCGGTCGAGGTTCGGCGGTTCGATGATCCGGGCGTGGAGGGTGAACGGATCGGCCTTGTGCTTGAACGACACGTAGCGTGGCGTGGCCCAGGGATAGGTCTCGAATTCGGCCGGCGGCGAGCGGGTAACCCGCCGTTCGGGCGCGGGCCGGCGGGCGTCGGTCAGGTACAACTCGGTTGGGCTCCGGTCGTCGCTGTGGAGGACCGCCAGCATCAGGCCGTCCGGCGAAAGTACCGGAAGATGGACCCCGGGGCGGGTGGTGATCCGCTGGGGAATGCCGCCCGACCTTCCGATTCGGTAGACCTGTCGCTCCGCGGGGCCGGCTTCGTTGGCCACGACGTAGATGTTCCGGCCGGCCGAGTCGACCAAGGGGGTCACCGCGCCGCGGTCGCCGGTGATGTCGTAGGTGGCCGGGGTCAACGGGGTCGGAGTGTCGCTCCCGGGCGAGAGCGAATAGAGCCGGTAGCGATCCTCGAGATCACCGACCATCAGAATGCGGGTGCCGTCGGCGTCCCAGGTGGCGGTCACCGCATTGTAGATCCGGGTTTCCCGCCGGTCGTGCCAGGCCACCGTGGTCGAGGCATCGGCCGGGTCGGCGATCAGGATCCAGCGATCCTCGGCGGTATCCGACTCCCGATCGATCAGGAGCTTACCCCGGCTCGACCACACCATTCCGATGTTCTGGACCGAGGTCGGATCGGGGAGATCGAGTGGCCGAAGGGTGCCGGTGGCCACCTCAAGGAAGCTGATGCTCCGGCTTTCGTTGACGTCTCCGGGCGAGCCGCGGCGGAGCAGATTCTGGCTGGTCTCTTCGCTCAGGTAGTACGGCAACGGCACCTGGCGGACGTGCCGCCGGTCGACGATCTGGACGGCGATGGTCTTGCCATTGGGAGACCACGCATAGGGCGGCATCTCGCCACCCCAGACGTAGCGGCCGATTTCGACGTCCGGTTTGAAATAGGTGCCGAGCCTAACGGTACTCGGCGGCGCCACCGCGATCCGGGTGATTTGGACGGGCCGCCCGCCCGCCACCGGCACCGACCAGAGATCGCCCCGGTTGAGAAAGGCGAGGGTCTGTCCGTCGGGCGAGAGCGTCAGGTCGGATTGGTTGCCGTCGGTCGGGGCCACCTTGACCGCGTCGCCCCCGGTGGGCCCGACCCGCCAGATCCCGTCACCCGTCGAATAGAACAAGGCCTTGCCGTCCGGCGCCCAGACGAAATCACCGGCCCCGTTCCGGCTGAGTCGCACCGGTTGTCCGCCGGCTCGGGCCACCACCCAGAGATCTCGCCCCGGACGGGCCTCGTTGTTCCAGAGAAACCCGACCCACCGGCTGTCGGGCGACCAGGCCGGGGCCATCGGTGAGGTGCCGGCCAGCAATGGTGCGGACGATACCAACCGGTCGACGGTCAGCTGGGGCTGCTCCTGGCCCGTCAGGGCCGGAGCGGCAAGGAAGAGGGCGGCAATCAGACTGGGGAGGGTTCGCATCCCTGAAGCTTGGCGCAGGACCGGCCACGGCGTCAAATTGCAGCCATGATGATCACGACACTCCTGATGACCGCCGCGGCCCTCGGCGCGACCGAGCCGCCGGCCGCGCTCCAGACGCTCGCGAGTGAATTCTGGGCCTGGCGGGCCAAGACCCAGCCCGTCAGCGCCGATGACATTCCCCGGATCGACCGTCCCGCCGGCTGGGTGCCGGATTGGTCCAAGGGATCGGTGGCCGAGCGCCGGCTGGTGGTGGCCCGGTTCGAGACCCGGTGGACCGCGATCGACACCGCCGGTTGGGCCGTGCCGGATCAGGTCGACTACCGCCTGATCGGCTCGGCGCTGGCCCGGGTTCGCTGGGAGCTCGACATCAATCCGGTCTGGCGGCGCGATCCGAATTTCTATGTGCAGCAGACGCTCGGGAGCCTCTTCGAGCTGCTGGTCCTGCCCCCACCCTTCGACGAAGCCCGCCGCGAGGCGCTCCGGCTCCGGCTCCGCAACATTCCCCGCGTGGCCGAGCAAGGCGCCTCGAACCTCGACCAGGCGATCCGGCCCTTTGCGGAACTCGCCATTGCGTCGCTCGGCAATGTCCGGCATCAGCTGACCGCGATGGCCGCGGCGGTCGGCGGCTTGGGCGGCGCCCCCGACTCGGCCATCGCGGCGTTGGAGCGGTTTCGGGCTGGGCTGACCCGTCGGTTGCCGACGATGCCGGCCCGGACGGCGGTGGGTCCGGAGAAATACCGGTGGTTCTTGTCCCGCGTGGCGCTGGTGCCGTTTTCGCCGGCCGAGTTGTTGGCCATGGGCCGCCAGGAATGGGAGCGGTCGGTGGCGTTCGAATCCCTCGAGCAGGCCCGGAACACCGGCCTCCCGGAATTGCCGCTGTTCCCGACGATCGAAGCCAACATCGCGGCGGAGGCCGCCGACGAGGCGGGGGTCCGGCGTTATCTCGAGGACAAGCGGTTGCTCACGGTGCCGGCGTGGGTGAAGCATTACCTCAACGCGCCGGTGCCGGGGTACCTCGAACCGCTCGCGTGGCTCGGGGTGCCCGACGATCTGACCGGCCCCTCTCGGCTCGACCAGAATGGCGTGCATTACATCCCGCCGCCGTCGCCCGACCTTGGGTACTTCGGGCGCTCGATGGCCAAGGATCCCCGGGGCATCATCGTCCATGAGGGGATTCCCGGTCACTACTTTCAGATGGTGTTGTCGTGGGCTCACGAGAACCCGATCCGCCAGCACTATTACGACTCGGGGCCGAACGAGGGCATCGGATTCTACGCCGAAGAAATGATGCTTCAGGCGGGCCTTTTCGATGACCGGCCCCGATCGAAGGAAATCATTTACAACTTCATGCGGCTTCGGGCCCTCAGGGTCGAGGTCGATGTTCGCCTCGCCACCGGCGAGTTCACCATCGCGGAAGCCGCCGACTACCTCCGGCGGACCGTGCCGATGGATCAAGAGACGGCGCTCGACGAGGCCGCGAGTTTTGCGGCGGGGCCGGGGCAGGCCATCACCTATCAGATCGGGAAACTCCAGATCACCAAGCTGCTGGCCGACGCCAAGCGGCAGCAGGGCGACCGGTTCGACCTCCGGGCCTTCCACGACTTTGTCTGGAAGAACGGCAACGTCCCGTTGTCGCTGGTGCGCTGGGAGTTGCTGGGCTCGCGGGACGAGGTCGCCCGGATCGATCGAAACCGGCGGCCATGAACCGGGTCTGGGTGCTTCGCGCGGAGGCCCGATGACACCGTGGCTAGACCGCCTCAGGGCCGGGGGATGGCGCGACTGGTTCGGCGGTCTCGGTGACGACTGGCGGGTTGCCGGCCGCCGGCTCCGGCGTTCCCCTGGGTTCGCGGCGGCCAACCTGGGCCTGCTCGCGCTCGGCGTCGGGGCCACCCTGGTGTTAGGCGGCATCGCCCGCGGTGTCGTCCTCCGGCCGCTGCCGCTGCCCGAGCCGGAACAGCTGTTCAGTCTGGCGGAGGAGAATCCGGGCGGTGAGGTGCGGCTGCCGGACTATCCGACGTTCCGGGAGTGGCAGGCGCAGTCCTCCGTCTTTCGCCAAATGGCGTTCATTCGCGGCAACGCGGCGCAGTGGACGAGCCGGGAGACCACCGAGCGGCTGTTGATCGGATGGGTGTCGCCGGAGTTCTTCCCGCTCTTGGGGCGGGCGCCGATGCTGGGCCGGGCTTTCGGGGCCGGCACCGGCGAGCGCATCGCGGTGGTGACCCACCGGTTCTGGCGGGAACGGCTCGGAGCTGATCCCGGGGTCGTCGGCCGGGTCCTCACCGTCGACGCCCTGCCGGTCGAGATCATCGGCGTGATGCCGCGGGGAGTCGGGTATCCGACGTGGGCGGAAATCTGGATGCCGTTCGAGGCGATGCCCCCCGCGGTGCGCCGGAGCGTCGAGCAGCGGGGGGTTCGCGCGGACGGCCGGCTGGTGGGCCGGCTCCGGGATGGTGTGGTGGCGGAGGAAGCCCGGGCCGCGATGGCGGTCGTGGCGGCCCGGCAGGCGGACCGCTATCCGGTCGAGCAGGGCGATTTTCGTGGTGTCCGTCTGGTGCCATTGCTGACCGAGTCGCTGGAGAGCAGCCAGGCCGCGCTCGGCGATCCCCGGCAGCCGCTCCGGTATGTCGCGGCCGGCCTGGCGCTGCTCCTCCTCATCACCATCACCAATCTCGCCAACCTGGCCGTGGCCCGGACAGCCGCCCGGGCCGCCGAGCTCGAGTTGCGCGGTGCGTTAGGCGCCGGCCGCGGCCGGTTGATTCGGTTGGTGGCCATCGAGACCGCGGCCGTGGCCTTGGTGGGCGGGCTCTTGGGATGCGTCCTGGGTGTCGCCGGGATCGCCGAGGTCCGGCGCCGGGCCGGGGGGCTGCTCCCGCGGGCCGAGGAGATCGGACTCGATCCGGTTTTGATCTGGGCCACGCTCGGACTGGTGATGACGGTCGTGATGCTGGTGGGCGTGGTTCCCACCATGTTGGCGCTCCGGTCGGTCGGTCGGGTAACCGGGTCCTCTCATCGGGTGGCAGGGAACCGGGCGCACCACCGGCTTCGGCGCGGGCTGGTCGTGGCGCAGGTCGCGTTCGCGGTCATCATGGCGATCGGTGCGAGTTTGGTGACGGAGAGTCTGGTCCGAAGCCTCGAAGTTCCGCTCGGATTCGAGCCGGACGGCCTCGCGACCGCCCTGGTCGAACCGAACGTCGAGGATTACCGTGATCCCTCCCGCCTCGTTGCCCTGTATCGACAACTCGCGCTCGAGTTCAAATCGATTCCGGGGGTTACCGCGACCGGGCTGGTGAGCCACGCGCCGCTCGTGTCCGGCTCGATGTCGACGCGAGTCTTGGTCGGGGAAGAAGACGCCGCCGATGCCGCCGCCGGACGCCCGGCCATGTTCGTCGCCACCGACCCCGACTACTTCAAAACGGCCGGGATTCCGGTTCGGAAGGGCCGCCTGTTCGAGGACGCCGATCTGGCCGCCGAAAATGGCAGCCTCATCGTCAATGAAGGATTCGCCGCTCGGCTCTGGCCGGGGCGCGATCCGATCGGACAACGGATCGGGATCTTCCGCTCGGTCATGGGCCGGGCCGACTTCGGTCAGCCGATCGAGGGCCGGATCGTGGGTGTCGTCGGTGATGTGCGCCATTGGGGCGCCGAGATTGCTTCGCCTGATATGGTGTATGTGCCCTTTACCTGGAACCCATGGCGGCACACCCAACTCGTGGTCCGAGGATCGCCGGCCGCGATGGGCCGCCTCGTTCCGACGCTGGAGACGTCGATGCGCCGCCTCCACCCCGAGTTGGCGACGCGCGGGGCCGCCGGACCGTCGATCCAAACGTTCGACCGCGCCCGGCAGGCCTCGGAGCTTCCCCGACGATTGCTGACGTGGCTGATCGTCGGGTTCGGTGCCGCCGCGCTGGCGCTGGTTTCCGTCGGCCTCTATGCCGTGATCTCATATCTGGTCGGTCAGCGAAGCCGAGAACTCGGAGTGCGCCTCGCGCTTGGGGCGACGAGGCAGCGGGTGGCCCTGATGGTGCTGGGCGATGTTGCCGGGCTAGTCGGGATTGGGCTCGTGGTGGGCCTCGCGGTGGCGTTTCTTGGCGCCGAGGCCACTCGGGGTCTCGTGTTCGGCATCGGCCCGCGCGATCCGATGGCCTACGGGGTTGGAGTGCTGATCCTCACGATCGTTGCGCTCGCGGCGTCCGTGGGCCCGGCCCGGCGCGCGGCGGATACCGACCTTACCGCGGTGCTCCGCGGCGATTGACGGCTCGGGCCGTCGAGCCATCGCCGCCACCGGCGACCGTGGGATGAACCCACGGCCGCCGCTTCGGGATGATTTTACCGCGGGGGGGCCGGCCGCCGCGACCGGATCGGCGGCGCCGGTTCCGGTTTGAGCATCACGGGCTTCTCACGCAACAGCCGGAGTGCTTCCTGAACACCCCGTTCCAGTTGCGGGTCTTGCCCGGCCAACACCGCCTTGGGCGTCATCTCGACTTCGATGTCCGGCGCAATGCCTTCGTTCTCGATGGCCCACTTGCCGCTCAGATCGAAGAACCCGCCGCGCGGCGCTAACATCGCGCCGCCGTCGATCAACGGCGGAGTATCCCAGATCCCGACCAGGCCGCCCCAGGTCTTGGTGCCGATCAACGGTCCGATTTTCATCCGCCGAAACATGAACGGAAGCATGTCGCCGCCGGAACCGGCGCTCTCGTTGATCAGCATGACTTTGGGTCCCCAAATGCCGGCGGCGGGCGTCGTGAACGGGCGCCGTTCGCCGATCGGGTTGTTGAAATATCCGTGGAGGTCGCGGGCGACGATGTCCACGATGTAGTCGGCCACCGAGCCGCCGCCGTTGAACCGCTCGTCGAGAATCACGCCTTGCCGGTCTTGCTGGGCGTAGTAGTACCGGTTGAAGAACGTGTAGCCGCCCTGGCCGGTGTTCGGCAGATAGACGTACGCCAGTTTGCCGCCCGACAGCTGGTCGACCTTCCGGCGGTTGCCTTCGACCCAGTCGAACAGCCGGAGCCCTGATTCGCTGGCCACGGGAATGACGGTGACGCGGCGGGCCCCGTCGGAGCCCGGCCGGCTGCCTACCGTGATCACGGTCTGTTTCCCGGCCGTGCCTTCGAGGAAACGCTGGATGTTGTCGGTGCCGGCCACCTCCGCACCATTGATCGCCAGGACGTAGTCACCGACGTTGACGTCGATGCCGGGTGCGCCGAGCGGGGCTTTGAGCGTCGGGTTCCAGCTCTCGCCGGTATAGATCTTGGCGATCCGGTACCGGCCGTTGTCGATGGCGTAGTCGACGCCGAGGAGCCCGTTGTTGACCGTGGGCACGCTGGGCAGGTCGCCGGGGAATACGAACGAGTGACCGACCGCCACTTCGCCGCCCATCATGTCCTGCAGGTAGACGAGGTCCGAACGGTGACGAACGTCGTCGGCCATGGCATTGTAGAGCGCCTTGGTTTTGACGTAGTCGGCGCCGTGGAGGTTCGGGACGTAGAGGAAATCGCGCTGGAACCGCCAGCCTTCGTCGAACATTTGCCGGAACTCGGCCCGCGGATCGACCATGATCTGCACCGAGGCCAGATTGAGCGCGCCTGATCCCGCCGCAGGCGGTCCCTTGTCGGCGTCGACGATGTTCCAGCTACCGGCAGCTCCCTGATAGAGCAGTTTCTTGCCGTCGGCCGAGACCCGGAAGTCGCGGACACCGGTCGAAAATGCGATGGTCTTGCGGTCGGACAGCTGGTACCGATGCAGCGTGTTGCCCGGCGAGGGACCCGCCGCGGCTCCGGTGGCCGGGATGTCCTCCATGAAGAAGATGGTGCCGGCCGCTCCGGCTCGAAGGCCCGAGTAGTCCCGCAGGGCCACGCTGAGCGGGACGATCCGGTTGGCGAGCCCGTCGAAGTCGATGGTGACGGCCTTCGAGGTATCGGGTTTGACTTTCGTGGTGTCGACGGCCTTCTCGTCGTCGCTTTCGGGCAAAACGGGCGAGGGCTCGCCCTTCTTGAGCACCGCGAGGTAGACCGCGCGGGTCACCGGCCGCTGATAGGACTGCATCTCGAGCCACTCGGTGTTGAGGCCGAAGTCGGTCGAGGCCAGGAAGTAGAGATACTTGCCGGACGCGTCCCAGGCCGGCCAGATCGCGTCGGCCATCCCGTCGGTTACTTGGGAAACCTTGCCGGTCGCGACCTCGGCGACGAACACCGAATGCAGTTGGGTTACCAGCCGTTTGGTGTAGGTGATCCACTTCGAATCGGGGCTCCACGACGGATTCATCGACCGCTCGGGCACCATGTAGTTGTCGGTGTCGAGGTGGGTGGTCTTGGCCGTCGCGATGTCGACGACCCACAGTTTGAGGCCCGTGTCGGTGAACAACAACTTCTTCGAGTCGGGTGACCACTGCGGGGTGTATTGGAACGTCGGCGTCGGGAGGTCGATCTCCCGGGGCGGAGCGCTCCGGTCAGCGGGCGAGATAACCAACCGGTACTCGCCGCTCTTGTCACTGAACCACGAAATCCACTTTCCGTCCGGCGACCAGGCCGGGTTCCGCTCGGCGCTGCCCGACGACGCGGTCAAATTCCGCCAGTCGCCCTTTTCGGCTGGGACGGTGATGATGTCGCCGCGGGCCTCGATGACGGCGCGCTTGCCGGTGGGCGAGAGGGCCGCGTTGAACACCAGGCCGGTTACCGGCTTCCACTGCGGGGTGAGCCAGGGGAAATCGCCCCGGACGGTGATGTTGACCGCTTGGCTCTGTCCGGTCTTCGGATCGAGGGTGTGGATCCGGCCGCCTTTTTCGAACGCCAGCATCCCGCCGCCGGCCGCCAAGGTCTTGATGTCGTAGTCGGTGAACTTGGTGACTTGAGTCAGTTGCTTGGTCCGGGTCTGATAGGACCAGAGATTCATCAAGTAGTCGCGGTCGGACAGGAAGTAGACCGTTTCGCCGATCCAGACCGGCTCGACGTCACGGCTCTCCGTCCACGGCGGTGAGTCGACGTCGTTGGTCTCGAGGTTCTGGATCCACACCGGCCGGGTTTGGCCGCCGCGGTAGTTCCGCCACTCCGGGTCGGAGAAGTTCGGCATCACGTACGCCATCCGCTTCCCGTCCGGGCTTAGCGTACCCCGAGAGGCCCGCGGCACCGGCAAGGCCAGCTCAGGTCCGCCGTCGATCGACACGGTCCACGGCTTGGTGTAGGCCGCCGGCGCCGAGGCCCGGCTCGAGACGAAGACGACCCGGCGGCTGTCGGGCGTCCAACCGATGACGCTCGAGCGCGCCGGGTGCCAAGTCAGCCGTTTGGGCTCGCCGCCTTCGACCGGCACGAGGTACACCGACTCGGTGCCGGCGTACTTGCCGGAAAACGCCACCCAGCGTCCGTCGGGCGACAATTTCGGATCGGCCGTCTCACCCTGGAAACTGGTGAGCCGCCGGGCATCGCCACCGGTGCGGTCCACGATCCAGATGTTGTTGGCGTAGGCAAACGCGATCTGCTTGTCGCTGATCGACGGCTGCCGGACCAGGAGAGTTTGGGCGGCGGCAGGAACCGATAGTCCGACTGCGGTGGCGAGGAGCAGGCAACGAAAGCGCATCGATATTTCCAGAGTGAGGTGAAGGACTCGGATCTGACCTGAAGCAATAGCTTGGCCCGATCCGTAGGGCAATGAGCCCATTGGGAGTCGAAATGAATATTCGTACGATCCTCGCCGTGGTCGCCGTGGCCGGGCTGGCCGGCCACCAGGACCGGCCCTCGATTTTTGCCGCCGGCTCGGTGTCGACCGAGGCCCCGGAGTTTGCCGTCACGTTCTCGCCGGATGGCCGGGAGGCGTTCTTCAACCGGACCTCGGCGGACCGCCGAACGATGGTCATCATGACGTCGCGGCGGACCGATGGGCGGTGGTCCGATCCGATCCCCGCGCCGTTCTCCGGGGCCAGTCTCGATATCGATCCGTTCCTCGCGCCCGACGGGACCCGGCTCTACTTCAGCTCGAATCGGCCCCGTGCCTCCGGCAAGCCGGGCGACTTCAACACCTGGTACGTCGAACGGACCGCCGGCGGTTGGAGCGCGCCGGTCGACCCGGGACCGCCCCTCAACTCGGACTCGTCCGAGGTCTTCGTGTCCCTCGCCAAGGACGGGACCATCGTTTTTACCTCGAACCGGAGCGGGGTGGCCCGGGTGTATTTGGCCCGGCGCACCTCCACTGGTTGGACCGCACCCGAGGCGATCGCGTTCGGTGCGCTGTCCGGCGGCAGCAACCCGATGATCGATCCCGACGGGCGGTTCGTGGTGCTCGTGGCCGCCGGTCCCGACGACCGCGCCGATCTCCACCTCAGTTGCCGCCGCGGCACTGAGTGGGGCGACCCGATCCGGCTTCCCAATGTCAACTCGCGCTGGGCGGACTTTGCCCCGGCATTCGGCCCGTCGGGGAGACTGTACTTCACCTCGGAACGACCCGGGCTCATCGGGGCGGTGGCTGATTCGGTTCGCCCGCCCGGCGATATCTACTCCGCCGAATTGCCTCGGCTCTGCCCCTAGCTATTCCTGACGGAGCACCACGACGGGGTTCACGAGGGCGGCGCGGCGGGCCGGAATCCAAATGGCCAATACCGCCACCGCGCCGAGCACGGCGGGGACGATCGCAAACACCACGGGGTCGAGTCCGGTGCCGTAGAGGATGCCACTCATCAGGCGGCCGCCACCCGCCGCGCCGGCCAGGCCGATCCCGATCCCGATTCCGACCAGCCGGAGCCCGTCTCGCATCAGCAACCGGACGATCGACGCCCCGCCCGCACCGATGGCCAGGCGGATCCCGATCTCGCGATGCCGCTGCGCCACCGAGTGCGACATGACGCCATAGACCCCGAGCGAGGCGAGCACCAACCCGAGCACCCCGAAAACGCCGAGCACGGTCGCGGCCAGGCGGGCCGGCAAGAACGCCATTCCCATCCGGTTCGTCATGGTTTGCACGTTCGCCAGGGGCAGATTCGGATCGAGCGTGGCTACTTCCTGCCGGAGAGCCGGCACCACCAACGTCGGATCGCCGGTGGTCCGGATCAGAATGTTCATGCCGGTCCGCCAGTGCTGGGCTTGGGCCAGATACATGTACGCCGTCGGATCTTCGCCTAACGATCGGTACTTCCCAGTGGTCGTCAGGCCGATCACGGTGTGGTCGTTGTCGCCGACCCGGACCGTCCGCCCGATCGGATCCTGATTGGGCCAGAACCGATCCGCGAACCGTTGGTTGATCACGATGGAACGGGCCGCGAGGGAATCGTCCTGCTCGGTAAACCCGCGGCCCCCGACGAGCGGGGTGCCCATGGCCTCAAAGAACCCCGGGGTGACGATCGCGACGTTGATCGACATGCTTTCGTTCGGACTTGGGGTGTAGCCGGGAATCGTCACGCCCCAATCGCTGCCGCTCAGTGAGAGGGGCAGCGCGTCAGCCAGGCCCACCGCCGTCACCGTCGGCAGCGCCCTGAGCCGCTCCCGGAGCTGGCGGTAGAACTGTTCTGTGCGGGCCCGTGAATACCCCTGCATCCCGGGATCGACATCGGCCGCGACCAGATGCTCGCTGGCGAATCCCTTGTCGATCGTCGTCGCGGCCTGGAGGTTTCTGAGGAACAGCCCCGCCGAGATCAGGAGGACGATCGACAGTCCCATCTGGGCCACGACGAGACCCCGGCTCATCCGCGACCGCGAGCCGCCGGCCGGCGCCTCGCCCTTCAGCGTTGGGATCAAATCGGGGCGGGTGGCTTGGAGAGCCGGAGCCAGCCCGAACAAGATCCCGGTTACCAGGGACACGGCGAGCGTGAAGACCAGCACGGTCGGACTGATCCGGAGGTCCGGCGCCAGATCGATCGGCGCGGAAATCCCGCCACTCACCCGGTTGGCGATCCCAATGGCCCACCAGGCCACGATCAGGCCCGCCGCCCCGGCAATGGCCGCCAGCACCAGGCTTTCGGTCAGCAGTTGGCGGATCAACACCGAGCGTTGCGCTCCGATACTCAGCCGGACCGCCATCTCCCTCGACCGATCCCGGGCCCGGGCCAGCATCAGGTTCGCCACGTTCACACAGGCAATCAGGAGCAACATGATCACGACGGCCATGATGACGGCGCTGAGCCCGACCTGGGCGCTCTTGAACATCGGATGAATGCCGGCCTCGGACTGGAGCACCAGGGTGATCCCGCTGGCTTTGTAGTCGTCCGGGTAGATCCGGCGGAGTTCCTCGATCAGTCGCCCCATCTGCAGGCGGGCTTCCTCAATCGTGACCTTCGGTTTGAGTCTGGCGATCAATTGGAGACTGTTGGTCCCTCGGTTTTCCCATCGGGAGGCCCCCGGCTCCAAGTGGTCGAGTTGGGTCAACGGGGCCCAGAGGACCGGACTCGCCAGGGGGAGTCCGCCCCGGAATCCCTCGGGTGTCACCCCGATCACGGAGTAACTCTCACCGTTCAGCACGATGGTGGTGCCGACGACATTCGGGTCGGCGCCAAACTGTTTCTTCCAGCCGGCATGGCTCAGGATGACCACGGGATGGGCTCGCCGGCCGCTGTCCTCGGCAGGAACGAAGGTCCGGCCCATCTCGGCCTTGACCCCCAGCAGCGAAAAAAAGTTGGCGGAAGCCACCTGGCCCATGATCCGTTGGGCTTGGCCCGCGGCCGAGAGATTCATCGGCATGAATCCCCACGCGGTCACATCGGTGAAGGTGTCCTTGCTCCGGTCTCTCACATCCTGGAAATGGGGGACCGAGTTCGAGCCCAGCGACTTCCCCGGCCAGCTCCGATAGAGCTGGACCAACCGATCGGCCGATTGGACGCCCGGCAGCGGCCGGAGTAACAAGGCGTCGAGCGCGGAGAACACCGCGGTGTTCAAGCCGATGCCGAGGGCGAGCGTGGTGATGACGACGAAGGTGAAGGCGGGGTTTTTCGCGATCATCCGGAACGCGGAGCGAAGATCGTGTCGGAGCGTATGCATACCGGGCCCGGGTTGCGAGAAGAACGCCACCTACGGCCCGGTGGGGTCCCCGGTTTCGCTCATTGGCCAGCCGGTCGGTCTACTCGGACCGGATCACCACCAGGGGATCGACTTGGCTGGCGCGCCGCGCGGGAATCCAGGCCGCCGCGATGCCAACCACGCCCAGGAGGAGGGCGGCGCCGCCGAAGATCCACGGGTCCCACGGACTCATCTCATAGAGCATGGACCGAATCAGCCGCACCAAGCCCGCCGATGCCAACAGACCCACGACGAGGCCCGCGCCCACCCGCCGCATCCCGTCGCGAAGCACCAGAGCGGAGATTCGCTCCGGCACCGCCCCGACGGCCAGGCGGACCCCGAACTCGAAGTGCCGTTGCCGGACCGCGAACGCGATCAGCCCATAGAGCCCGACGAGCGCCAGGCCGAGCGACAAGACCGAGAAGAAGGCGACGATGGCCATGGTGAACCGCTGGCCGGCCGTGGCTTCCTCAAGGGCCGCCTCCGTCGTCCTCGCCGAACGAATCCGAACCCCGGGATCGGCGTCGCGAATCACCCGGCTCACGGCGCGAATCGGGCTCGCGCCGTTCGAGCGAACCAGCAAGGTCGCGCCGAAGTCCCCCGGCTCGTTCCGATGGTAGATCGTCGGCGCTCCGGCGAAGTCGGCGCCCCCGGACCGAAGGTTGGCCGCGACGCCGATCACGACCGAGCCCGTCTCCTTGGCGTCTCGGCCGAATCGAACGACTTGACCCACGGCTGCGCCCGCGCCGCCAAAAACCCGCCGCGCCGTCGCCTCATCGATAATGACTTCTGATCCGGTGCTGTCGGGACCGAAACTGGTGCCCGCCACGAGCCGCTGGCCGACCACGTCGAAATAGTCGGGGCCGATCGCCCGGGTCGGAAAAAATGCCACGGCCGCTTCGGCCGGCCACGGTCGCCCGGCGGGAAGAAACTCGGCCCGCATCACGCCGAAGTCGAGCGGGCTGTTCTGGGCCGCGGCTACGCCAGTGACGCCAGGCACCCGGCGGACCCGCTCGGCTAGGTCCCGGATCATCTGGTCGCGTCGGGCGGCCGTCGGAAATTCCCGTTCCGGCAACGAGACCGACACCTGGGCTAACCCGGCGGCCTCGAACCCGAGGGGAAGGGTGACCTCGCGGACGAAACTCTTGACCAACAGGCCGGCCCCGAGCAACAGCACCAGCGTGATGGCGATTTGGCCGACCACCAACGCCGACCGGAGCCGCCCGGCTCCTCGGCTGTCGAGGGTTCGCCGGGCCCGGCCGACCAAGGCGGTGGCCGCGTCGACTCGGGACACCGCCCACACCGGCGCCAGTCCAAAGCAGAGCGTGGCCGCGAGCGCAATCGCCGCCGCGATCAGGAAGGTCGTTCCGCTGATCCGGACGTCGTCGATGGTGAGCAGGTCCGGGGGCCGGAACCGCCGCGCCAGCGCCAACACGGCCCCGGTGACCCCGACCCCGAGCCCCGCGCCGAGCCCGCCCAGCAGCGCCGATTCGGCCAGGAGTTGCCGGATCACCCGGCCCCGACCGGCGCCTAACGCCGAGCGGACCCCGAACTCTTGGGTCCGGCCCGCCGCCTGGCCGAGCAGCAAGGCCGCCACGTTGGCGCAGGCCACCAACAGGATCAGCCCGACCGCACTCAGGAGTAGCGACAGGGTGGCGCGAAGGGACGGATTGACCAAATCGTTGGCGCTGAAGAACACCAGCTGGAACGACCGGAGCAGATTGTCTCCGGATCCCGGCGCGGCCTTCAGGCGTGCATCGACCAGCCCCGCAACCGTGGCCGGCTCCGCCCCCGGGGCCAGGGTGACCAGGACCCGGCTTTGGTCCTGGGTTGGATCGGTGAGGCTCTGGCGGAGGGGGAGCCAGAACTCGGCCCGGGGGTCGCGGTCGATCGAGGTCAGATCGAAGCCAGGCTGGAACACCCCGACGATCGTGGCGGCCTGGCCGTCGATCGGAACCGTCCGGCCGATGACGTCGGCCCGGCGGCTGAATCGCCGGGTCCACGTGGCGTACGAAAGAACCGTCACCAACGGCGACCCGGCCAGGCTGTCCTCGGGGAGAAACGTCCGGCCCTCGGCGAGTCTGGCTCCGAGAGCCTCCGGCATCCCGACCGTGACGAGACGGGTGGCCACGATTTCCGGGGTGCCGTCGATATCGATCATGGATTGGGCGACTTGGTGGGCGTCGACCCTGACGATCCCGGGCGTCGCGGCCATCGCGATCCGGCTGGCCCGGTTCGGGTTGATCCGCATGCTGTGTTCGATCGTCCCGCTGGTGAACCACGGCACCGCCAGCCGGTCGGCGGTGGGATAGGGCAGGGGGTGGAGGGCCAACCGGTCAAACAGGCTGACCATGGCGGTGGTGAGCCCGATGCCGAGGCCCAACACCGTTACCGCGACGGCCGCAAAGGACCAGCTCCGGCGAAGTTCCCGGACCGCAAACCGAAGGTCGCGGCCGAGGTCCACCAGCCAGTCGATCCGCTCGGCACGACGCCCGGCGGATTGGTCGGCCGCGATCAGCTCGGCCCGAGCGGCGGTGACGTCGCCGAAGCGCCGGGCTGCTTCGGCGCGGGCCTCAGGTTCCGCCAGGCCCCGCGCCATCAGTTCCTGAATCCGCATGTTCATGTGGAACTCGACCTCGGCCTCGACCTCGCCGAGGATGGCCTCGGGGCGACGGGAACCGAACCGAAACAGCCGCCGGAACTCGGGGAGTCGGAACATGATCAGGCCTCCGCCGCTTTCAGCACTGAGACGACCGCGGCGGCGTAGCGGTGCCAGACGTCTGCTTCGGCCGCGAGCAGGGTCCGGCCGTGCCTGGTCAACTGGTAGTATTTGGCCCGGCGGTTCGACTCGGACACCCCCCAATCGGAGTCGACCGCTCCGGCGGCTTCGAGGCGGTGGAGGGCTTTGTAGAGGGCGGCATCCTCGACGGTGAAGACCCCGTTGGTCCGGTCTTCAATCCAGCGGGAGACGGCGTAACCGTGGGCTGGCCCTATGGCGAGTGATTTGAGGACGAGGACGTCGAGAGTGCCGTGAAGCAGATCGCTCGGTTGTTTGGCCATGGCTGCGGCGTCCTTAACAAAGAGCGGAGGTTATTCCACACACCAGGTGGGGCGTGCGTCTACAGTACGCCTCACCTAGTGTTTGGTCAAGGGCGGCCTCACTTCGGTGACTCAGATGGCATCTGTGTCTATTTGAAACAACCCCGTTTCGAAGTGACGCGTCTCCGCTCACGGTTCACTTTGTAATCCATTCAAATGAATAGAGATAGCGATTGGCTGCGGTCGGCCTACGACTTGCCTAGTAGATCCAATTCCCAAGAAAATTCTGGGTATTTCGAAGAAAAAGTTTCGGTGTTTGTCGGACCCTTCCTTCTTTCCAGTGCAAAAGGAGCTTGTCTATGTTCAATCGGGTGGCCGGAAGCGGTGTGATCGCCTTGCTCATGGCGACCGCCCCGCTGGCCGCACAGCAGCGGCAGTTGACGGGTACGGTGGTCGGAGCCCAGAGTAAGCGACCGGTGGCCGAAGCGTCGGTCGTCGTGGTCGGTGGAGCCGGGGCTCGGACCAACGCGGATGGGAAGTTCACGTTGGCGGCCCCAGCGGGGCAGTTCCAAGTGACCGTCCGGGCGATCGGGTTCGTGCGGAAGACGATCGCGGTGTCGGCTACGGAAACCACTCTGAACGTCGACCTCGCCGAGGACATCTTCCGGCTCGAGGAAATCGTCACGACGGGCCAGGCCACCTCGATCGCCAAGCGCAACGCCACCACGGCAAGCGTCACCGTCGAGGCCGAGGATTTGACCCGGGCCCCCGCGGTGTCGCTCGACCAGGCGCTCCAGGGCAAGGTGCCCGGTGCCCAGGTGTTCCTGAACGGCGGCGGTCCCGGCGGCGGTGCCCAGATTCAGATTCGCGGCGCCAGTTCGATCTTGGGCAACAGCCAGCCGCTCTTCATTCTGGACGGCGCCATCATCAGTAACGACGGGTTCTCGGGCGGGTTGAACGCCCTCTCGTTTGCGACCGGTCAGTCCGGCGTCACCACGAGCAACCAGGACGCGGTGGTCAACCGGCTCTCCGACATCAATCCGAACGAGATCGAGTCGATCGAAATCATCAAGTCGGCGGCCGCGACGGCTATCTACGGCAGCCGGGCCACCAACGGCGTGGTGGTGATCAAGACCAAGCGGGGCGCCGCCGGATCCACCAAGGTCAACTTGACCCAACGGATCGGGACCCAGTCGCCGCTCAAGCTCTTGGGCAGCCGCCAGTTCTCGTCGGTCCAACAGGTGCTCGACATCCCGTTCGGTAACGGCAACAGCGGCAAGGACTGGCTGAATGCCAAGTTCCCGACCGGCGTTATCCCGGCCTCGGCCAACATCGATCTCGGGAAGCAGTTCTTCGACAACAAGGACCCGTCGTACGAGTCGATTGCCAGCATGACCGGCGGCAGCGACAAGTTCTCGTACTTCGCGAGCGCGACGAACCGGAAAGAGACCGGTCTGATGCCCAACACCGGCGCCCGGCTCCAGTCGTTCCGGTTCAACGGCGACCAGAAGCTCGGCAGCAAGTTCTCGGTGGCCTTGAGCGCCAACATTACCCGCAACATTCTCAACCGGGGTGTCTCGGGCAACGAAAACAACTGCAGCAGCCCGGTCTATTGTATGGCCTATACCCCGGGCATCATCGACCTGAGCCAGCCGGACGACCTCGGGAACTATCCGATCAACGTCTTCAACGGCGGCGGCATCGGGTCCTCGAACTGGTTCCAGGAGTTCGCGGCGATCAAGAACACCCAGTCGATCTTCCGGCAGTTGGCCAGCACGAACGTCAACTACAGCGTGATCGAAAACCAGACCAGCCGCTTGGCGATCTCGGTGTTGGGCGGGATCGACCACTATGTGCAGGACGCCTACATCTTCTCGCCGGCCTTCCTCCAACTCGAGGGCTTCGACGGGTTCCGGGGCCGGGTGGTACAGTCCACGGTCAACGGGCTCAACTACAACGCCCAGGCCAACGCGGTTTGGACCTATACCGGCATTCAGGGCACGGCGCTTACCACCTCGGTTGGCGGCTCGATCGAACGGCAGGCCACCAACTTCTACGACATCTTGGCCCGTGGCCTCCTGCCCGGTCAGACCAACGTGCAGCAGGGGTCGGCTCCGATCGCGGTCACCCAGCAGTTCCAGGAGTTCCGGGACCAGGCGGTCTACGCGAACGAGCAGATCCTGACCCTCAACGGCAAGCTGTCGCTGAGCGGCGGGGTTCGCGCCGACCGGTCGAGCAGCAACGGCGACGTGAGCAAGTTCTACGCGTTCCCGCGCGGGTCGGCGGCCTACAACTTCGGCGCCTTCGGTCCGTTCTCGTCGTTCAAACTGCGCGGCGGCATCGGGCGGAGCGGCAACCGGCCCCGGTTCGGCGACCGCGACCTACTGGGAACGCCGGTTTTGGTCGGCGGGCAACAGGGCGTCATCGTTCCGAACACGGTCGGCAACGCGGCCATCAAGCCGGAAACGTTGACCGAGTACGAAGGCGGCGCCGACCTGACGTTCTTCAATGAACGGGTCCAGATCGAGGCCACCTACTATCAGCGGAAGATCAGCGACCAACTGCTCAACCCGGCCGTGGCGCCGAGCAGTGGATTCGGTAACGTGGTGGTGAACGCCGGCCGGCTCACCACAAAGGGCGCCGAAGTCGGCTTGACGGTGGTGCCGGTCAATCGCCGGGACCTTCAGTGGACCGCGATTACCTCATTCCAGAAGAACAATCAGTTGGTGACCGACCTCCCGTCGTTCATTCCCCCGTTCAATCCGTCGGGCGGCAATTCGGGCTCGACCCGGCCCCGGATCATCAGCGGTCAAGTGACGACGAAGATCTGGGGGCTGATTCCCTACATCAACGGCGTCCGGCAGCCGGTTGGTTACACCTACCTCCGGTCGATCGGGAGCCCGGCGGCCCCGACCGCAGTAACGGCGCTCGACTCGATCATCGATGATGCCAATCCGAAGTTCCAGATGTACTTCAACAACTCGATCACCTACAAGCGCCTGACCTTGGGCTTCAGCGTGGATTGGCGGAAGGGCGGCGGGGTCTTCAACTTCACCCAGGAAATTCTGGATGAGGGCGGGACCACCAAAGACTATGACGACGCCGTCACGCTCAAGAACGCGCCCCGGGGCACCACCCAGGCCATCATCGACGCCTTGCCGGCCGGCACCAAGCTGGGCCAGTTCCGGCTCCGGGCGTACGAGGAGGGTGGCCGTGACTCACGGGTCTACACCCAGGACGGCGGGTACGTCCGGCTTCGCGACTTGTCGCTCGGGATGGAAGCGCCGCGGGCCTGGGCCCAGGCTCTCCGCGCGAGTTCCATGCGGTTCAGCCTCCAAGGCCGGAACCTCCTGATGTTCACCAAGTACACCTCGTTCGATCCCGAAAACGTTCGGCGCGGCAGCCAGAACATCCGGCAGGCCCAAGATCTGGCCTCGTTCCCGGGCTCCCGTCAGTTCTACTTCTCCATCGACCTGGGGTTCTGACCGATGCGATACTCCGATTTCATCAACCGCTCGCTCCGTGCGATCGTGCCCGGGGCCCTCGTGCTGGCGACTGCCTGCTCGGCGGATAGCCTCATCGTTCCCAACAAAAATGCCCCGAACTTGGGCGGCACCCAGAACAGCCGGGCCGCCATCAACCTGGCCGTCCAGGGGGTGCTCAGTACGGTTCGGGCCAACACCTCGAACTTCATCACCTCCGCCGGCGCCTACGGCCGCGAGTATTGGCTGATGCAGCCCCAGTTCGGCGGTACCATCAGCGGACCGTACCGCGATTGGAAAGTCAATTCGCTGAACGGCGGCGGCCTCTGGGGCGGATTCTTCCGCGACCTCCGCAACATTACGGTGGCCAAAGAAGTCCTCGATACGGCGAGCGCGAGCCTGACCGCGGCCGAGAAGTCCGGAACCCGCGGGGTGTTGTACACCATCCAGGGACTCGAGCAGCTGTTCTTGCTGCTGGGGCGTGATACGCTCGGGACGGTCACTCAAGTCACCGGTAACCCGACCGACATCAAGCCGTTCGTCTCCCGTGATTCCGGGTACCGGTTCACCACGGCCATTTTGGACTCCGGTTTGGCGGCCTTGCAAGGCGGCGGCGCCTCGTTCCCCTTCACCTTGGCCCCCGGCTTTGTCGGGAGCCCGGGCGCCGGATTTGCCGGGGGTAGCGTTGGCTTCGATGCCTCGACGCCGGCCGGCTTCGTCAAGGTCAACCGGGCGCTCAAGGCTCGGGTCGAGGCCTATCGCGGCTCGATCGGCTGCGGGGTTCCGTGCTACACGGCCGCACTGGCCGCGCTGCAGGGGTCGTTCTTCACCGGGGTGGCGGGGTATACCAGAGCCAACCGTGGCTTGGGTGTGTATCACGTCTTTTCGGCGTCGACCAACGACGTGGCTAACCTGCTCTTCCCGGGCGGCGGCCAGTTCAACTACATGAACACGTCGCTCAAGACCGTCCCGGGCGTCACGGCCGACCTTCGGTACATCGAGAAAGTTCAACCCGCGCCGTTGGTTGGTAACGTCGAAGGGTTCACCAGCGACATCGAGCCCAAGGTGTATGCCAATATCACAACCCCGGTGCCGCTGATCCGGAACGAGGAACTCATCCTCCTGTATGCCGAGGCGAGCTACTTCACCGGCGCCACCACCCAGGCGCTCGATGCCATTAACGCGGTGCGGACGTTGTCGGGTGGCTTGACGGCCCGCGGCGCCTTTGCAGATGCGACCGATTTCCGGACTGAGCTGTTGGCCCAGCGCCGGCTGTCCCTGTTGTTCGAGGGGCATCGGTGGGTCGACAACCGCCGGTTGCTCGGCAACGTCGCGCTCAACAACCTCCGGTTGCAGTATCCGTCCGGCGTGTCCGAGCCGGCGTCGTACTCCGTGGCAACCTCGCTTCCGGTGCCCTCGGGCGAGTGCGATTCTCGCCGTCAGAGCGGGAACACGGCGTTGGCCGGCCCCGGCTGCTGAGGAGGGGTCCGACCTGAAATCAAACGGCCCGCCAGGTTCGACTGGCGGGCCGTTTGCTTTCCAGGTCTTCGAGTCGGGCTACTTGGCCAGCTCGATCAATACTGCCGCCAGCTTCCGAACCCGTTCGGAGTCACCGGCGCCGCCGGCGTCCTGATCCAACTGCTTGGCGAGGGTGGTCAGTGCGGTCCGCCGGGCGGCGCCCTTCAGCCGCTCGGCCTTATCCAGGCTCCGACCGACGGGCGCCGCCCATGCCTTCCGAAGCCCGTCGTTCCGGACCAGTTGATCGAGATAGGCCCGGGCCACCACGAACGCCGCCGGCCAGGTGATCTTCGGCTGAAGCTGGGCGTTGAACTGGTCGAACCGAACCAGCTTGGCCGCGTCGATTTCGTGCTGGGTCAGGTACTGGTTCGGGATCAACTCGAGAATGTCGAGCCCCCGGGAGATCTCCGATCCGTAAATCAGCCCATTGTACCAGTAGCTCGACCACTGCCCGGCCTGCACCGCCTTGGCCGCATCGACCGGCCCTCGGTCGAAGTACCCGACCTCGAACGGATGCCGCGGGTCGGTAAAGTCCATGATCGAGATCCCGCCCTGGTACCACGACTGGACGAACAAATCGCGGCCCGGCACCGGGATCAGCGAGCCGTTATGCGCCACACAGTTCTCTTGCTCGGTTTGCGCGGCCGGCAGCTTGAAGAAACTCGTCTGGGTCAGCGTGCCGTTGCTGCGCGAGTAGATCGCGTTGGCGCCCCACTCCGGTTTGTCGGTCGAGCGGCATCGGGGCGCGCTCCCGCCGCCCCATTCATCGGTGAACACCAACGTGGTCGCGTCGTTGTTGAAGGTCGCCGAGTGCCAGTAGGCGAAGTTGGGATCACTGACCTCGGTGATCCGTTTCGGATGCGCCGGGTCACGAATGTCGAGCAGAATGCCGTTGCCCGAACAGGCCCCGGCCGCGATGCCCAACTCCGGATACGCCGTGATATCGTGACACTGGTTCGTTTCCGAGGTCTCTTGCGCGTCGGGGCCGCCTTTGTTCGCCTTGGCCAAGCCCGCGATGGTGCCCTTGTCATCCGCAAAGATCCGCGGGGTGTTCACGATCTTGGCGTCCTGCGGCGCCGCGAGCGGGACCCGGATCACTTCGATCTGGAACAGCGACGTGTTGGGGTCCTGGTCCGGAGGCAGACCCGAACACCCCGGCAGTTCCTTGCCCGAGCGCACGATACTGGTGCCCGAGACATAGACGTAGATGTTGGCCTGGTCGTTCGGATCCGTCACCAAGGTATGGGTGTGAGAGCCCCGGCAGGTTTGCACCGCGGCCAACACCTTCGGGTGGTCAAGGTCACTGATGTCATAGATTCGAACGCCCCGAAACCGCTCGGCGCTGACCGTATCGGTCACGCCCTGGGACCCGCAATCCAGCCGTCCGCTGGTGGCTTGAATCGAGATGAACAGCAGATTGCCGAACACGGACGGGTCGCCCTGGTTGCCGGGGCAGGTGACCGAGGTCCGGAGCGTTGGGCTCCGGGGGTTGGAGACATCCCAGATCTGGAACCCGGAATAGTTCCCCTGGAAGACCAAGTTGCCGCGGAACGCCAAATCGGAGTTGCCGTGGGCCCCGCCGCCATAGGGCGCGGCCGGGTCGAAGAAGCCGGCCGGCTTGTCATGATGCCCGATCAGGGTCATGCCGCTGGCGGCGATACCGGCGTCTTTCCAGCCGGCCTTGAGACCGACGCGAGGATCGGCGGTTTGCGCGTTCGCGGCGGCCACGGCCATCAGGCCGATCGAGACGGCGGCCAAGCGCCGGGTAAGGCGGGGAAGGGCAGCGATGGTCATCAGGTACTCCGGGGGGGTGAAGTCGCGGAGTGAAGCTACCGCGCCGTCAGTCCGTCGGCAAACGATCGGCTCAATGGGTGACCAAGGCGACCCTACGCCAGGCAAGGTTTTTTCCCAACTTGTTCTCGAGACCGGTTTTCCGATATTGCCTGGGTCCTTCGCGGAGTCAGTCTGATGTCGGGTGTCTGGTCGAGTGTCTTCGAAGTGGTGGCGAGTTTCGGAGTCGTTGGCGTGTTCGCGGTGCTGGCCTGCGGTGGTCCGGTGTGGCGCCGCTACCGGCGCCGCCGGCGCGGCCGATCCCGGCCGAAAACCCGTCCCACCATCCCGCACCTCGTCGCGATTCCGCGGACCCGGGAGTGGTAGGGCAACCTTTTCGCCGGTCGGGGCGTCTGAAACCTATCCCTTCCAAATGGTCGTACGACAAGGATGCCCAACCTCTCCCTTGCCATCCGCACGCTCGTCAAGGCCCCGTTCGTCACCGTCGTCGCCGCCGGCTCACTGGCCCTCGGCATCGGGGCCAACACCGCGATCTTCTCGATGTTTCAACGGGTGCTGCTCCAGCCCCTGCCGGTGCCGGAGCCCGAGCGACTGGTCAACCTGGCCGCCCCGGGTCCGAAGTGGGGATCGCAGTCGTGTGGCAACGCCGGGAGCTGCGAGGTCGTCCTGAGCTACCCGATGTTCCGCGACCTGGAACGGGGGCAACAGGTCCTCACGGGGCTCGCTGGACACCGGAACTTTGGGGCCAACATCGCCATTGGGGGTCAGGCGGCCCAATCCACGGCCGGCCTCTTGGTCTCGGGCTCGTACTTCCCGGTGCTCGAACTCAAGCCGGCGCTCGGACGGCTCTTCGGCCCGGCGGATGACCAAACACCGGGCGGACACTTCGCCGTCGTCCTGAGTCACGACTACTGGTCCAGCCGGCTTGGGGCGGATCCGGCCGTCCTGAATCAGACCATGACCATCAACGGCCAGGCCTTCACCATCATCGGAGTGGCGCCGCGCGGATTCAACGGGACCACCCTCGGGGCCCGGCCGGATGTGTTTGTCCCGCTCTCGATGCGCGCCCAAGTTTCCCCCGGATTCGAGGGCTTCGAGAACCGGAGGAGTTACTGGCTCTACGCGTTTGGCCGGCTCCGGCCCGGGGTCACCGTCGAGGTGGCGGAAGCCGGTCTGAACGGCATCTACCGTCCGGTCATCACCGACGTCGAGGCGCCGCTGCAGGAGGGGATGCCCGCCGATGTGCTCACCCGGTTCCGGGCCAAGACGCTCGAGGTGACTCCCGGGCGGCGAGGCCAGAGCAACGCGGGGTCGGAAGCCGCGACGCCGATGATCCTGCTCTTTGTGGTGACCGGGATCGTGCTCCTGATTGCGGGTATCAACGTCGCGAATCTGCTCCTGGCCCGGGCCGCGGGGCGCGCCCGAGAAATGGCGGTCCGGTTGTCGCTCGGGGCGGGCCGGGGGCAGCTGATAGCGCAGCTCCTGACCGAATCGGTGCTCCTGGCCCTGGTGGCCGGGGTGCTCAGTCTGTTCGTGGCGCAGGCAACGCTCCGGGGCATCGTGTCGTTCTTGCCGCCGGAAGCGGCCTTGACGCTGGGCTTCTCGCTGAACGGGACGGCCCTCACGTTCGCGGCTTTACTCTCCCTTACCACCGGTGTGCTGTTCGGGTTGGCGCCGGCGCTCCAGAGCACCCGGCCGGAACTCATTTCCGTCATCAAGGCCGATGGCGTCCGGGCCGGCGGTACCCGCGGCGGAACCCGGTTCCGGACCGGCATGGTCACGGCCCAAATCGCCCTGTCGATGGCGTTGCTCTCCTCGGCGGCACTTTTTCTGCGGAGCCTCCTCAACGTGAGCCGGGTGGAGCTTGGCGTGACGATCGATCACTTGGTCACCTTTTCGATCGCACCCGAACTGAACGGCTATCAGCCGGGACGGACCCGAGCCCTGTTTCGCCGAGTCGAGGAAGAACTGGCGGCCATCCCCGGCGTGACCGGCGTGGCCGCGTCCATGGTTCCGATCCTGGCCGGCGACAACTGGAACAACGATGTGGCGGTCGAGGGATTCCCCCGCGACAACACCGAGAATAACTCCAGTCTCAACTTCGTCGGCGTCGGGTACTTTGAGACCGTTGGGCTGCCGGTTCTGGCGGGCCGCGAGTTTACCGCGGCGGACGACGCCGGCGGTCCGAAGGTCGTCATGGTCAACGAGGCCTTCGCCAAGAAATTCAAACTTGGCCGCGACGTCGTTGGGAAGCGGATGGCAATGAACAGCCGGGCCGCCAACCTCGACATCGAGATTGTCGGTCTCGTCAAGGACGCCAAATACAGCGACGTCAAGCGCGACATTCCGGCGCAGATCTTTCTCCCGTACCGGCAGGACACGACGCTCGGGTCGATGAACTTCTACGTCCGTACCGGGGCGGCGTCGACGCCGGTGGTCCGGGCCATACCTGCGGTGATGGCCAAGCTCGACGGCAGTCTGCCGGTGTCGGGTCTCAAGACGGTGCCCGAGCAGGTGCGGGAGACCCTGTTTCTCGACCGGATGATCAGCGTCTTCTCGGCGGCCTTTGCCCTCTTGGCGACTCTGCTCGCGGCGGTGGGGCTGTACGGTGTCTTGGCGTACCTCGTCACCCAGCGGACCCGCGAGATCGGGGTTCGGATGGCGCTCGGTGCCGACGGGTCCCGGGTTCGCGGCATGGTGTTGCGGCAGGTCGGCCGGATGGCGGTGGTCGGCGGGGTCATTGGGGTGGCCGCGGCCATCGCCGTGGGGCAGGCGGCCAAGTCGTTGCTGTATGGGCTCGAGGGTCATGACCCGCTCGCCATTGCGGCCGCCGGGTTGGTGCTTGGCCTCGTCGCCTTTGCGGCCGGGTACCTGCCGGCGCTCCGGGCCTCCAGGGTCCATCCGATGGTGGCGCTCCGCAGCGAATAGAACCCACCTCCTGGTCGGCGGGCCTATTCCGCGGTGGCGACGGCCGTGGCGCCGTTTTTCGACGTCGACAGCCCGGGCATGACGTCGCTGATCGAGTTCCTGGCGGCCCATCATACCGTGATCGACGGGACCTTCAACCTCTGGATCGGCGGCGGCGCATCGGTCGTGGGGGCCGGCGGCTCCACCAACCAGGCCAAGGCCGACTCGGCCTATCTCCGGTTGATCCGGAGGCTCTATGAGGCGGGCGTGCCGCTGGTGGCGGGCACCGACAACTCACTCGGGACCACCTATCGACGGGAACTCGAGATGTATGAGCGGGCCGGCATTCCGACCCCGCGGGTCCTCCAGATCGCCACGATCGACGCCGCCCGGTTCATGAAGGACGACCGGGAGTACGGGAGCGTGGCGGTCGGCAAGGTGGCCGACCTGATCGTGGTCGACGGCAAGCCCGCGGAGCGGGTGGCTGACTTGGCCAAGGTCGAAACCGTGATTCGGGGCGGCCGGCTCTACCGGGTGAGCGATCTGACCCGGGCGGTGGGCCGAGCGGAGCCCTGAGTCGGCCTAACGGAGCGCGCCGTTCACCAACTGCCGGAAGGCGGTGTCGATCGGATACGCGCCAAACGGGTCGAGCTGCGTCAGCACCAACCCGATCACCTTGGTGACCGGATCGATGAAGAAGTAGGTGTTGGCAATTCCGGCCCACGCCGCCGTTCCGTTGCTGCCTTGGAGCGGGTCCCGCCCGTTCACGATCACGTTGAAGCCAAGCCCGAATCCGGTGCCTTCGAGCTTCCGGCCGACGACCGGCACCATCTCCCCGGCAAGTTGGTTCCGGAGCATCTCGGTGACCGTTCCCGTCTTGAGCACCCGGGCCCCGTCCAACTCACCCCGGTTGAGGATCATCTGGGCAAACCGGAGGTAGTCCGACGCCGACGATACGAGGCCCCCGCCGCCGGACAGGACTTTCGCCGGCCGGGTGTAGGTCCCACTGTCGGGTGAATCGACCAGACGGAGCTGCCCCGGCCCGGACCGGGAATAGTGGCCCGTGAGGCGGCTCCGTTTGTCCATCGGGACCTCGAAAAACGAGTCCTTCATCTTGAGCGGCGCGAAGATCCGTTCGGCAAAGAACCGATCGAGCGGCAGACCCGAGACCACCTCGACGATCCGCCCCAGGACATCGGTGCTATAGCTGTAGTTCCACACCTCGCCGGGATGCCCGATCAGGGGTAGGTGCGCCAACTTGTCCGTCAGGTCGGCAAGATCGGTGGCCGGCGCCATTTGACGATAGAGCGAGTCGACCGGCGTCTGTCCGAAGATCCCATAGGTGAGGCCCGAGGTGTGGCGCAACAAATCCCGCACGGTCATCGGTCGCCGAGGCGTCACCAACCCGGTTCGGGTCCACACCTTCACGTCGGCGAAGGCGGGCAGGTACTTGGCCACCGGATCGTCCAACCCAATCTGACCCGCCTCGACCAGGATCATCACGGCCGTACTGGTGATCGGTTTGGTCATCGAGTAGATCCGGAACAGATCGTTCGGTTCCATCGGATCCTTGGCCTCGAGACTCCGCATCCCGAACGCCTTCCAGTGGGCCAGCCGGCCGTCTTTGGCCACCGCGACGACGACCCCCGCGAGTTTGCCTTCGGTGACGTAGGCCTGCATGGCGGAGTCGATCCGAGACAGCCCGGCAGGGGCAAACCCCATTTTCTCCGGGCGTCCGGTGGGAAGCCCCTGTGACTCGGCAACTCCCCCGATGGTCAGAGCGAAGAACAGGCACGGCACGCTAAACTGCCACTTTCGCATTGTCATCAGAACTCCATCAACTCGGCCATCGTCGCGGCAATCGCGTCGACTTGGGGCAGGACCGCGTTCATCAACGCCACGTTGTAGGGCGTCGGCACGTCGGGAATCGCCATCCGCTTGATCGGCGCGTCGAGCGAGAGGAACGCCTCATCCGCCAACGTGGCGCTGATCTCGGCGCCGAAGCCGGCGGTGAGCGTGTCCTCATGAACGATCAGACACCGCCGGGTCTTCTTGACCGAGGCCAAGACCGCGGCCTTGTCCCACGGCGCGATCGTGCGCAGATCGAGCACATGAACGGCCGAGCCGGTCTTCTTGGCGGCCGCCTCGCAGCGCTCGACCATGGCGCCCCAGGTCACGCAGGTGAGTTTATCTCCTTCGAGGATGGTTCGGGCCTTCCCGAACGGGACGACGAACTGGTCGCCTGGATAGGGACGCCGGGCCCAGGTTCCGTCGAGCAGCGCCCGATGTTCGAAGAAGATCGTGGGATTGTTGCTCCGCATCGCGGTCCGGATCAGCCCGACCGCGTCCTCGGCGTTTGAGGGGATGACCACCTGCCACCCGACCGCATGGGCCCACGACACCTCGCCACAGACGCTGTGCCAGGGATCCCCGCACTTGGGCGCGTAGCCACCCGGCATCCGGACCACGATCGGGGCGGCCCACCGGTTGTTGGTCCGCCACCGGATCGTGCCGCAATTGTTGAGCTGCTCGGTGGCCGGGTCGGCGTATTTCCGGAACTGAATCTCGGCGATCGGCATCAGACCCGCGAGCGCCATGCCCACCGCCCGCCCAATGATGCCTTCTTCCGACAGGCTGGTGTCGAACACCCGCTTGTCGCCGAAGGCATCCTGGAGACCTAACGTGGCGGCGTGGACGCCTCCCTTGGGCCCGACGTCCTCGCCGAACAACAGGGCCTTCGGATTGGTCCGCAGCTCGGCGTCGAGCGCCCGGCGGACGGCGGTCAGCATGTTGATCCGCGGACCATCGGGCACCGGGATCTCGCTCGAGGCCGGGAAGACATGTCCCGCCGGCGCCAGGCCGCCGCGGGCCGCGACCGCGTCATCGAACCGGTGCTTGGTCACGTTCGCGAGGCTCGGTTCGGGCCGGGCCAGCGCCGCCGCCAGGCCGGCTTCGACCTCGGTCCGGGCCGAGGCTTCGACGGCGGTGAGTTCAGCCTCGGAGAGAATGCCCGCGGCCAGGAAGGTCCGAAGCTTGGGGAGCGGATCGTTGCCCCGCTCGCGCTCCACCAACTCGGCGGGCTTGTACGCTTGGGTATCCTGACCCGAGTGACCGGAGAGGCGGGGGACGGTGAGGCGGACCATCGCCGCCCCGTGGCCCGCCCGAACGTAAGCCACCGCCTCGGCAAAGAGCCGCGACGCTTCGGCCGGGTCGGTGCCATCGCCTTGGGAGAGCCGGAGGTTCTTGAAGGAGGCCAAGTTGTCGACGATGTTGGCGCCGGGCGTCTGGAGATAGGACGGCACCGAAATGCCGTAGCCGTTGTCTTCGATGTAGAACAACATCGGGAGTTTGAGCGTGGTCGCCATGGTGAGCGAGGCCCAGAAACCGTTGGTGGCGACGCTGGCATCGCCGCCGAGCACGCAGCCGATGGCGCCCTCATAGCTCGCGTCGCCCAATACATCCCGGTGATAGGTGATGGCCTGGGCCCACCCGGCACAGGGAGTGTACTGCGAGCCGACATCGCCGGACATCGGGAGCACCACCGGCCCCGGCGTGCTCGGCAAGTTGCAGACGACGCCGATGTCCCGGCCGTCGCTGAAACCGCCGGACTTGCCCATCGGCCCGGCAAAGGCGTCCGGGATCGACAAGCCTAACGTCAGCAACAGCGGCCGGGAGCGGTAGTAGGCGCTCGCCGCGTCGTGGGGATGGGTCAGGTATTGCCCCAGGATCACTTGGGGCACATCATGGCCGCGGGCCGTGAACTGATAGGCCACTTTCTTCTCGGGCACCAACCGCGTCTCTTCGATGTCGTCGAGCAACCGGGACACGTGGGAGAGGTGGTAGACCCGCTTCCAATCAATGGACTGCGTCATAGGATAGCCGTCAAATCTGATGGGGCTTCTCGGTCCGGTAGGCGGTGCCTCGAAAGAGGCCCACGACCGTGCCGTCGGCCTTGGTCACGTGGACGTGATAGTAAAGGATTCGGTTACTGCGGGCCGATTCGGTGGCGGTGGCCGTCACCACTTCGCCCGGCCGGATCGCCGCCGGATAGGTCATGCCGTTTTCGATGCTGACCGCCAGATTGCCCTGGGTGTTGCAGGCAAACGCAAACGCGGTGTCCGCGAAGCCGAACGAGACGCCGCCGTGGCAGACCCCGAAGCCGTTGCACATCTCGGGGCGAATCGTCATCCGGACCACCGCCCGGCCCGGGGCGATCTCGAGGACCTCAACGCCGAGCCACCGGCTATAGGCGTCGTCGCGGAGCATCCCGGCCACCACCCGCTCGGCCCGCTGTTGGGGATCGATCTCGGTCATGAGTAAAAGCTCCGGCCATCGTGAACCATCCGGCGGAGCAGTGGGCTCGCCCGGTAGCGGTCTTCGCCATACTGGCGGTACAACTGGTCGAGCCGCTCCAGGATCTCGGCCGGGCCGATCTCGTCGGCCCATTGGAGCAGCCCCTTCGGATAGTTGACACCCTTCGTCATCGCGAGATCGAGATCGTCGCGGGTGGCCACTCGCCAGAACAGGGCGTCGGCCGCAGCGTTGATCAGCACCGCCAAGATCCGGGGGAACACGGCGACGGCGAGATCGCGGTCCTTGGTCGGCTCGGGATTGACGGCGCCGGGCCGGTAGTCGAAATGCCCGCGTCCGGTCTTTCGGCCGAACAACCCGCCGTCCACCAACCGGCGCTGGCTCAAGAACGGGCGGTACCGCGGATCGTATCCGAACGCTTCGAACACCGATTGCGAGACCGCGTAGTTGATGTCATTGCCGATCAAATCCATCAACTCGAAGGGCCCCATCTTGAAGCCCCCGGCGTCGCGCATGGCCCAGTCGATCGTGGCCTTGTCCGCGAGCCCCTCTTCGAAAATCCGGAGTGCCTCGCTGTAGAACGGCCGGGCCACTCGGTTGACGATGAAGCCCGGGGTGTCGGAGGCGATTACGGTGGTCTTGCCCCAGGCGTCGAGCAGCGCCCGCGATGCGCTCGTGATCCCCGGATCGGTGAGCACACCCGGCACGATTTCGACCAACGGGAGCACCGGCGCCGGGTTGAAGAAGTGGATCCCGATGACCCGCTCCGGCCGGGTGCAGGCCGAGGCAATGGCGGTGACCGACAGCGACGAGGTGTTGGTGGCGAGGACGGCCTCCGGCCCAACCACGCCGTCCAGTCCCTTGAAGGTGGCCTGCTTGATCGGGAGGTCTTCGAGGATCGCTTCGATGACCAGATCGGCGTCGGCCAGCGCGGAAAAATCCCCGGCGGCCGGGGTCAGATACGAGATCCGCCCCAACATCTGCTCGGCGGCGGGAGCGGTGAGGCGGCCCTTTTCGACCTCGCGGGCCATCGTCTTCGCATGGCCCGCTCGGGCCCGCTCCACTGCCCCGGCAAACGGATCGGCCAGGATGACCGGGTGGCCGGCGGCCGCGGCAACCTGGGCGATCCCGCTCCCCATGGTGCCGGCGCCAAGGACGGCGACGCTAGCGGCCATGGAAATTCGGTTTCCGCTTTTCCTTGAAGGCGCCAATGCCCTCGGCGTGATCATGGCTCTTCCCGGCAATCGACTGGAATTCGCCTTCCATGACCAGCTGCTGCTCGAAGCTGTTGGTGGCCGAGGCGTTGATGAGCCGCTTGGTCAGGCCCAGGGCCAGCGTGGGCATGGCGGCCAAGCGGGCGGCCAAAGCCCAGGCTTCCGATTCCAGCGAGGCGAGCGGCACGGCTTTGAGAATCATGCCCCACTCGGCAGCTTGTTTGGCCGCGATCTTCTCCCCGAGCATCAGGGCCGCGGTGGCCCGGGCCCTTCCAACCAGGTGTGGAAGCATCCACGACCCGCCGGTATCGGGAACCAACCCGATATTGATGAACGCCTGGATGAAGGACGCCTCCTCGGCGGCCAGCACGAAATCGCAGGCCAAGGCAAGGTTGGCTCCCGCCCCGGCCGCCACCCCGTTCACGGCGGCCACCACCGGCACCTCGAGATGCCGGATGGCCAACGCCACCCGATTCCAGGTGTCGTCGAGGTGTTTGGCCAAGTCACTGGAGATATTGGCGCCGGTGATGTCCTGGCCGGCACAAAAACCCCTGCCGGCGCCCGTGAGGTAGACCGCCCGGACGGTCCGGTCGGCCTTGATCTCGGCCAGAACGGCCACCAACCGCTCGAACATGGCGTCATTGAAACTGTTGAGGACTTCTGGCCGGTTCAGGGTGACCCTGGCCACCCCGTCCTGCCGTTCGAATCGGACCGTCGCCTCGCTCATCGCACCCCCGTAGAGAGGCGTGTAAATTAGCACACTATGCATACTCCGTATATCGTCGACGGCGTCCGAACCCCGATCGGAAGCCTGGGTGGCAGTCTCGCGGGGGTTCGGGCCGATGATCTTGCGGCCTCGGTGATCTCGGCACTCGGCGCTCGGCACTCGGCACTCGATTTGGGGCTGATTGCTGACGTCATTTTGGGGTGTGCCAACCAGGCGGGGGAGGACAATCGGAATGTGGGGCGGATGGCCGCGCTCCTGGCCGGATTGCCTCCGTCGGTGGCGGGGGAGACGGTGAACCGGCTCTGTGCCTCGGGGCTCGCGGCGGTGGCGCACGCGGCGCGGGCCATCATGACGGGGGATGGCGACCTCTACATCGCGGGCGGGGTCGAGCAGATGACCCGGGCGCCGTTCGTCCTTGGCAAGGCGAAGACGGCCTTTGCGCGGGACATCGAGATGTTCGACACCAGCTTGGGGTGGCGGTTCGTCAATCCCAAAATGAAAGAAAAGTACGGGGTCGATCCGATGGGGCAGACGGCCGAAAACCTGCTCGAGACCCACGCCATCAGCCGGGAAGACCAAGACCGGTTCGCCCATCACTCCCAGGTCAAGGCGGCGGATGCCCGGGCCCGAGGGCGGTTTGCCAAGGAAATCGTCCCAGTCACGATTCCAGCGGCCGGTAAGGGCAAGGAGCCCACCAAGTTCGACCATGACGAGTTCATTCGGGCCGATACCACCATGGAGGGCTTGGCCAAGTTGAAACCGGCGTTCCGGACCGACGGGAAGGGTTCGGTTACGGCCGGGAACGCCTCCGGTCTGAACGATGGGGCCTGCGCGCTGCTGCTGGCTTCGGACGCCGGCCTCAAGGCCTCCGGGTTGACGCCCCGGGCCCGGATTCTCGGCACGGCGGTCGCCGGGGTCGAGCCCCGGATCATGGGCATCGGTCCGGTCCACGCCACCCGGAAACTGCTCACCCGGCTCGGTCTGACCCTCGACCAGATGGATGTGATCGAGATCAACGAGGCCTTTGCCGCGCAAGTCCTGTCGTGCACCGCGGAACTTGGCATTGCCTCTGACGATCCCCGTCTTAATCCGAACGGCGGCGCCATCGCGCTCGGCCACCCGTTAGGTATGTCGGGGGCGCGGCTGGTGCTGACGGCCACTCACGAGTTGGAAGACAAAAAGGCCCGCTATGCCTTGGTAACCCTGTGCATCGGGGTCGGGCAGGGCATGGCCGCGGTCATCGAACGGATCTGACGCTATGCGCACTCTGACATCCTATGCCGGAGGACAGTGGGTCGCCGGCTCCGGCAACGCCACCACCCTCGTGCACGCCGTCACCGGCGATCCGGTGGCCGAGGTCGGGAACAACGGGCTCGACTTCAAGACGATGCTCGAGTACGGCCGCCGGGTCGGCGGCCCCGCGATACGGAAGCTCACCTTCCACGAGCGGGCTCGGATGCTCAAGGCCATGGCCCAGCATCTGATGGCGCGGAAAGATGACTTCTACGCGCTGTCGGCCGCCACGGGCGCCACGAAGAGTGATTCCTGGGTCGACATCGAAGGCGGGATCGGGACCTTCTTCAGCTACGCCAGCAAGGGGCGCCGGGAACTGCCCGACGAGACCTTCTACATCGATGGCGATCTGGAAGCGTTGTCCAAGGGGGGGACGTTCGTCGGCCGCCACATCGCGGTGCCGCTCGAGGGTGTGGCCGTCCATATCAACGCCTACAACTTCCCGTGCTGGGGCATGCTCGAGAAGCTGGCGCCGACGTTCTTGGCCGGGATGCCCGCCATCGTCAAGCCGGCTTCGGCCACCAGCTTCCTCACGGAGTTGATGGTTCGGAGCATGATCGACGCCAAGATCCTACCCGAAGGCGCGCTCCAATTGATCATCGGCGGGGTCGGCGACTTGTTCGAACACTTGACCTGCCAGGATGTGGTGACCTTCACCGGGTCGGCGTCGACCGGCCGGAAGCTCAAGGCCCATCCGAAGATCATCGAAGAGTCGATCCGCTTCAACATGGAAGCCGACTCCCTCAACTTCTGTATGCTCGGCCCCGACGCCACGCCCGGCACCGAAGAGTTCGATCTCTTCATCAAGGAAATTGGCCGGGAAATGACCCTGAAGGCGGGCCAGCGGTGCACCGGCGTCCGGCGGATCATGGTGCCGGACGGCGTCGTCGACGAGGTGATTCGGGCGGTGGGCAAGCGGCTGGCCGGGGCCACCCTTGGTGATCCGTCGGTTGACGGCGTCCGAATGGGACCACTCGCGTCGAAGGCCCAAGTGGCCGAGGTCCGGAAGAACGTCGACGGGATCAAGGCCGCCGCCGAGGTGGTGTACGGCAACTACGACGATTTTACGGTGACCGGCGCCGACAAGACCCGCGGCGCCTTTTTTCCCGCCATGCTGCTCCATTGCGCCGAGCCGCTCCGCCGCTCCGAGGTCCACGACATCGAGGCCTTTGGACCGGTCAGCACCGTGATGGGCTATCGAACCGTGGCCGACGCCTGCGAACTCGCCAAGCGGGGCAAGGGCAGTCTCTGCGGCTCGCTCTTTTCCGGCGATGACCAGGTAGCTCGCGAGGTCGTGCTCGGCACCGCCGCGTTCCACGGCCGGCTGATGTTGGTCAACCGGCGCTCGGCCAAGGAATCAACCGGCCACGGGTCGCCGATGCCGCAATTGGTACACGGCGGGCCGGGCCGGGCCGGCGGCGGCGAAGAAATGGGCGGGATGCGGAGTGTGATGCACTATCTCCAGCGGACGGCACTGCAAGGCCATCCGGAAACCCTGACCCACGTCATGAAGGTGTGGATGAAGGGCGCCGACACGCCAACCGACGTGGCGCATCCATTTTCGAAGTTCTTCGACGACATCAAGGTGGGCGACACGCTGTTTACCCATCGTCGGACCGTCACCGAAGCCGATGTCGTCAATTTTGCCGGGATGTCGGGCGACTATTTCTATGCCCACACCGACGAGATTGCGGCGAAGGACTCCCTGTTCGGCCGCCGGGTTGCGCACGGCTATTTCGTGCTCTCGGCCGCGGCCGGGTTGTTCGTGTATCCGCCGAAGGGGCCCGTGCTGGCCAACTACGGGCTCGAGCGGCTCCGCTTCACCAAGCCCGTCTACCCCGGCGATACGATTCAGGTCCGGTTCACCTGCAAGCAGAAGACGGCCAAGGACACCCCGCCCGACGGCGTGCCGCAAGGCGTGGTCGAGTGGGATGTCGAGGTCACCAATCAGGAGGCGGAGATCTGTGCGGTGTACTCGATCTTGACCTTGGTGGCGCGCCGCCCAGTGCCAAGTCAGGCCTCGTAAGAGCCTACCATCGGGCGGGAAGGTAGTTCCACTGCACCAAGAAGTGGCATTGCAGCAGGGCGCCAGCCGCTATCATGCTGAGCAAGACTCTGCCAATCACGGAGTGCCAGCCGTGCCGCCAGGCCTCGACGGCGAGACCGGCGAGCACCAGGGTTGCTGCGGCGTGGACGAACGGCACGAGGAGCAGGGCCCCGTCGCCCCGCGTGAGCCCGAGCACCATGCCTTGACTGCCCGACAGGTCGCGGGTGGAACGGGCAATGAAGCCGAATCCGAACCAGCCGAACAGGCCCGGAACCACCAGGGCCAAGAGGGCCGACGCTCGGGCGCCAACGCTCGTCCTGGCGGTCGCCACGATCCGCCGATGCCGGCGCCACCCCGCCCGGCCCAGCGCCACGAGGCCCCACGCGATGACCATGAGCGCCGGCCCCAACAAGAGCCACGAGACGTACTCATTGAGGAAATACGGGACCTCGTACCACGGCGTCCGCTCGAACGCCGATCCCAGTTCGGCGCCGAACACCAAGGCCGGGGCAAACAGGTGGGTCACCCGGCCCCGCTGATCAGTGGCGAAAGCCACCATCCGTTCGCCGCCGGCTTCCCGGAATAGCAGCGAATCGACCTTGAGGAACGCCAGTCGGCGGGTTCCGAACGGAACCATCAGGGTGTCTCCGGCCGTCCCGACGGCTGATCCGGTGCTGAACATCATCGGGAAGCGCTCCACCGTTCGATGGGCATAGCGGGTCATCCGATAGGTGCCGGCGAATCGTTCCACGGAGCCGGAAAGCGTCGCGAACGATGCCGGTTCTCGCGGTCCGAGCAACGCCGTCAAGATCGCCTCGTACGCCGCCCCGCCGAACGCCAAACTGCCGCCGTTGGTGGCGACGAAGAACCCGAGTTGCCGGTCCGGGACCACGACGAAGAGACTGGCAAACCCGGGCACGACTCCGCTGTGGGCAAACACCGTCACCCCGTTCCAGGACTGCTCGAAGAATCCGAGCCCGAGCCCCCGAAGCGCCGGGTGGTGACTGAATTGCCGGCGGTGCAGCAGGGCTCGTTCGGGAGCCGGGAGCCCGCCGAGTTGGGCCGAGATGAACCGGGCCATGTCGGCGGCGGTGGAGTAGACCAGGCCGACCGGGTAGCCGTTGGAATAGAGGTCGGCTGCCGGTACGCAACCGGTGTCGCCGCACCGATATCCCACCGCTTGGCCGGGCGACGCGCCGCTCGAATCCGGGGCGAGGTAGAAGGTCCGCGTCATGCCGAGCGGTTGGAACAGTTCTCGGCTAGCGTACTCGCGGAACGGCATCCCGGCGACGGTCTCGACCAAGAGGGCCGCCAAGCTCACGCCGTGATTCGAGTATCCAACCAACCTGGCGGCCGGCCAGCCCCGGGCCGGCATCCGGGACTCCAGGTACTTGCCTAACGGTTGCATGGCGGCCGGGGTTCGAGCGGCGTACCCGATCAGGCGCTCGTCGAACCCCGCGGTGTGGGTCAGCAACTGTCGGAGCGACACGGGGCCGTCCGGGTCCGATCCCAGGGGTACGGCGGGGACCAAGGGCCGGACGTCGGCATCCAAGCTGAGCCGTCCGCGAACCACCTCGCGGGCCGCCGCGGTGGCGACGAACAGCTTGCCGACCGAGCCGAGGCGAAAGACCGTGGTGACCGGATCGACCGGGCTCTGGTCCGCGAGCCGGGCGGAGCCGAAGCCCGCGAGCCGGACCTCCGGTCCCCGCACGATCGCCAACGCGAGCCCGGGCACCCGGTGGCGGGTCATCAGCTCGGGGAGGATCGAGTCGAGCGCCGGCGCGAGGCCGGGCCCGCTTTGGCACAGACACAACAGCAGAGCGATCATCCGGGGATTCCGAGGAAGGCGAGATAGGCTTGGGTGAGTTGGTCGATCAACAACGGGGGGTCGACCTCGATCGGGTAGGGCTCGAGCGCCCCCGAGAGAATGGCCTCGCGGGCCCCGGCGGAGACGAGGAAGAGCCCGAAGTTGACGGCGAACTCGGGGTCGGGGTGGCGGATCTCCCGCCGACGGGACAGGAGCGAGGCCCGCAGCCGCCCATGAACATGGGCGTTGAAGCTCCGAACCTGGCGGCCGAGGAGCGCGTCGCCTTCGCGAGCCCGGGCCCGGATGTTTCGGATCGTGGTCCGATGTTCGATGAACGTGGTGACCACGGCGTCGATGTAGGCTCGCACCGTAGCCGCCGCCGAGACCTCGGGAGCCGCCACCCGGTCCATCGCCTCATCGAGCGCCCGGCGGCAATCATCGAGGACGTGCTGGTGGAGGGTTCGGAGCAGGGCTTGTTTGGTCTTGAACCGGGCGTAGAAGCCGCCGACCGAGATCCCGGCTTCGGCCGCAATCTCAGCGATGCTGTGGTCCTCGGCGGGGCGCTGGGCCAGGAGCCGAGCGGCGGCATCCACGATGGCGGTGGCGGTTTCCCGGCTCCGTTCCTGAATCGGGGCATGGGCTTCGGGGTCGCGTCGATCAGCCATGCCGACAAAACGAATGCGATTCGGTTTTAGTTTCGGCCGGGCTCTTTCGGATTGAGCCTGGGGAGATCTTCTTTACGAGCCTTCACGACCGCACTGTAGCCAAGGCTGAACCATGCATGTCTTTACCTATGGCTCCCTGATGTACCGCCAAGTCTGGGATCGGGTCGTCGCGGGCGGCTACCAGGCTCGGGCCGGCACGGTCCGGGGGTTCGTCCGGGTCCGGGTCAACAACGAGGCGTATCCGGCATTGCTGCGCGGGCCCGCCCAAAGCGCCGTGCCCGGCGTTCTCTACCTCGACGTTTCCGCCTCCGACCTTGCGACACTGGACCGGTTCGAGGACGAAGGCAAAGCCTATGGTCGGATTCCGGTCTCGGTCGAGCTCGATGACGCCAGCGCCCTCGACGCCTGCGCCTATCTCTTCCTTCATCCCGACCGAGTCGACGGCTCGCCTTGGGAACCCGAGCGATTCGAGGCCGAGGGTCTTCAGCACTTCGTGAATACCTATTTGCGCGATCGGGCCCCCTGAGTCCGCCCCGTGGCGCGCGGTCCGGCGGGGAGCCATAATTGAGGGTCGCCGCCTGTTCCCGATCAGACCAATTCGGAGCTTGAACCCCGCCATGCGAAGGGCCCTTTCGTTATGTACCATGGTCACGTGCCTTGCCATACCGCTCCTGGCGCAGAAACCGGCGGCTCGGCCGGATCCCCGGGTTGAGTCGCTCAAGAAATCGCTCGTGGCCGATGTCGATGCCCGCGCCAAACTGACCCAAGAGATCAACGACCAGATCTTCAGCTACGGCGAACTCGGCTTCCAGGAATTCGAAACCTCGAAGTACTTGGTGGCGCTCCTCCGCAAAGAAGGCTTCACGGTCGAGGAGAACTATGCCGGAATGCCGACCGGCTGGGTGGCCACCTGGGGCGCCGGGAAGCCGGTCATCGCGGTGGGCTCCGATATCGACGGCATTCCGCAGGCGTCCCAAATGCCGGGCGTGGCGTGCCGCCAGCCGATGATTCCCGGCGCACCGGGCCATGGCGAAGGTCACAATTCCGGCCAGGCCGTGGTCGTCACGGCGGCGCTCGCGGTCAAGAAGCTGATGGAGCGCGAGAAACTCTCCGGCACGATCAAAGTCTGGCCGGGCGTGGCCGAGGAACAGCTTGGCGCGAAGGCCTTCTTTACGCGGGCCGGGCTCTTCAAAGACGTCGATATCAGCTTCTTTACCCACGTCTACGACAACTTCTCGACCCCGTGGGGCGCACCGAACGAATACAGCGGCCTCGTCTCGGTCCTCTATTCCTTTCAAGGCGTCAGTGCCCACGGAGCAGGGGCGCCCTGGCGGGGCCGGAGCGCGCTCGATGCCGTCGAATTGATGAACGTCGGCTGGAACTACCGCCGCGAGCACCTCCGGCTCGAACACCGGTCCCACTATGTGATTCGGGACGGCGGTGACCAGCCGAACGTGGTGCCCTCGACCGCCTCGGTTTGGTACTTCCTCCGGGAGCTCGACGCCCCGAAGATCCGCGACCTCTGGGCCATTGCCGATTCGGTGGCGGCCGGGGCCGCGTTGATGACCGGTACCAAACTTTCGAGCGTCCGGGTCCTCGGCGCCGCCTGGCCGCCGCACTTCAACAAACCCGTGGCCGAGGCGTTGGCGGCCAATATTCAACGGGTGGGCATGCCGAAGTGGTCGGCTGACGATATTCGGTTCGCCAAGGCGATCCAGCACGAGATGGGGCAGAAGGAGCAAGGGCTCGACACCTTGGCCCGCGGGCTCGATGCGCCGCCGAAAGACGCCGACCGCAAAGGCGGCGGCTCCGACGACATTGGCGACGTGTCATGGGCGGTTCCGACCGTGCAGCTATTCTACCCGTCGAACGTCCCGGGCACCCCGGGCCACAATTGGGCCGACGCCATCGCCATGGCCACCCCGATTGCCCACAAGGGCGCCACCGCCGGCGCCAAAGCCCTCGCGCTCACGATGCTCGACGTGCTGACCACGCCGAAGCTGGTGACCGATGCTTGGGACTACTATCGCAATGTCCAAACGAAGGACACCAAGTACGAATCGTTCCTCCGTCCCGATGACCGGCCCGCGACCGAACTGAACGGGCCGATCCTGGCCCGGTTCCGCGATCAGATGCGGCCGTTCTACTACGATGCCGCCAAGTATCCGACCTATCTCGACCAACTCGGCATCAAGTATCCCACCGTTCGAGCCGCCGACGGCAGTTGCGGCGCCAAGGCGACCCCATGAGACCCGTGATCTTCCTCCTCGCCACGGCCGCATCCGCCCTCGCCGCCCAAGCGAAGCCGGCCCGGCCCGATCCCCGGCTCGCCAAGCTCAAGCAAGAGGTGGCCGCCGACGTCCAGGCCCGGGCCAAGTTCACCCAGGAAATGGTCGACCAGGTCTTCAGTTTCGGCGAGCTCGGCTTTCAAGAGTTCGAAACCTCGAAGTACCTGGTGAGCATCCTTCGGAAGGAAGGCTTCACGGTCGAAGAGAATTACGCCGGGATTCCCACGGCCTGGGTGGCGACTTGGGGCGCCGGGAAGCCGGTCATTTCGTTAGGCTCCGACATCGACGGGATTCCCCAGGCGTCGCAGATGCCGGGGGTCGCCTGTCGGGCGCCGCTGGTGCCGGGCGGGCCGGGCCACGGTGAAGGTCATAACGCGGGCGTGCCTCTCAATATTACCGCGGCGCTCGCGGTGAAGCGGCTGATGGAGCGAGACAAGATCCCAGGGACGTTGAAGCTCTGGCCCGGGGTGGCCGAGGAACAGATCGGGACCAAGGCGTACTATGTCAGGGCCGGCCTCTTCCGCGATGTCGACATCAACATTTTCAGCCACGTCAGCAGCAAGTTCGGCGTGGCCTGGGGCCAGCCGGACGGTACCGGGCTCGTCTCGGTCGAGTACACCTTCCGGGGCCAGTCGGCCCACGCGGCCGGGGCGCCCTGGCGAGGCCGGAGCGCCCTCGACGCGGTCGAGTTGATGAACGTCGGCTGGAACTACCGCCGCGAGCACCTTCGGCTCCCCCATCGGTCGCACTATGTGGTGACCAACGGCGGCGACCAGCCCAATGTCGTGCCTCAAGTGGCCTCGGTGTGGTACTACTTCCGGGAGCTCGACTTTCCGAGCATCAAGACCCTGTGGGCCATCGGCGATTCGGTGGCGCAGGGCGCCGCGATGATGACCGGCACCACGCTCGAACCGGTCCGGGTGTTAGGCTCGGCCTGGCCCAATCACCACAACAAGCCGATTGCCGTCGCGATGCTCGAGAACATCAAGCAGGTCGGGATGCCGAAGTGGTCGGCCGATGACCAGCGGTTCGCCAAGGCGCTCCAAACGGAAATGCAGGTCAAGGTCGAGGGCCTCGACAGCACCGTATCGGATACCCTGCAGACGCCCCCCAAGATGGAAAACATGAAGGGGGGCGGCTCCGACGACATCGGTGACGTAACCTGGACCCTGCCTTCGGTGACCCTCGGGTTCCCGTCGAACGTTCCCGGGCTGCCCGGGCACAACTGGACCGACGCCATTGCCATGGCCACCCCAGTCGCCCATCAGGGTGCCACCGCCGGCGCCAAAGCCATGGCCATGACGATGCTCGACATCCTGCTCACCCCGAAACTGATTGCCGATGCTTGGGACTACTTCAAGAACGTCCAGACCAAGGACGTGAAGTACGAGCCCCTGATCCGGCCGGACGACCGGCCGGCGATCCACCTCAATGCCGGGATTCTGGCCAAGTACCGCGACCAGCTCCGGCCGTTCTACTACGATCCAACCAAATACGGCACCTACCTCGACCAACTGGGGATCAAGTATCCGACGGTCCGGGCTCCCGACGGGGCCTGCGGGCCCAAAGCCGTGCCCTGAGGACCGGGTCTGTGCAAGGGTGACGGCTTCCGGACTCTCCCAGGCCGTCACCCTTTCCGAAACGGCCCCAATGCGAATCCGCTCCGAAGTCTCTCTGCTCCTGCTCTTCGTGGCCGCCTGCGGTATGGCGGCCCGTCCCACCGCTCCCGCCGAAGAATCAATCGTCATGGGCAAGGTGGTGGCCGCCTCCGACATGATGGCCGTCCAGGCCTTGTCCGCGCCCGCCAGATCGATCGCGCCCGAGGCGAGGCGTCAGGGCGGTATCGTGCTCCCGTCAACGATGATCATCCGAACCGGCCAGGTGGCGATCGAGGTGGACTCGCTCGACCGGGCCATTCGTCTCGTGGGTGAGGCGGCCACGGCCGCGGGCGGTTTCCTGGCCAATACCTCGATCCAAACCGGGCAGAACGCCCCCCGAACGGCCACCCTCGAAGTGAAGATCCCGTCCGATCGGTACCAAGGCACCCTCGATCGGCTGAACACGGTCGGCAGAGTCACCTCGGCCACCACCACCGCGCAGGATGTCGGTGAGGAGTTCGTCGACGTCTCGGCCCGGGTGTCGAATGCCCGGAAGCTCGAGGACCGGCTCCTCAATCTGCTCGCCACCCGGACCGGAAAGCTCGACGATGTGCTCTCGGTTGAGCGGGAGCTGGCCCGGGTCCGGGAGGAGATCGAGCGCTATGAAGGCAGGATTCGGTACCTCAAGGCCCAGGTGTCGATGAGCACCATTGCCATCACGGTGTTCGAGCCGGTTCCGCTGGTCGGCGATCCGGGCGAGAACGTGCTGGTTCAGGCGTTGCAACAGAGTTGGCGGAACTTCGTGGCGGTGATTGCCGGGGGGATCGCGATGGCCGGCGGCCTGATTCCGGTGGTCGTGCTCGCGGGACTTGGACTCTTGGTGATTCGGGCCGGTTGGCGGCGGTTTCGGCCGGTTCCGGGCACCGTCAGCTGATCGTAGGCGGAACCACGAACCCCCGCTCGATCGGCGTGGCGAGATCGGGCGGGGCGGGGGGCCGAAAACAGAGATCGATCGCGAGGTAGCAGGTCTTGGTGAAGGGGAAAATCAGAACCGGAGTGAGCGCGACCGTGGCGAGCCCGCCCGCCAGCAGAGCGTTCCACGGCACGTCGGGCCAGGTGGCCACCATCGCCGAGGCGAAGAAGGCGCAGAAGGCGGCTTCGGTGGCAAACAGATTGATGGTGTAGCTGCCCAGCCAGTAGCCGGGCTCATGCCGATCCAGGCGAAAGCCGCACACTGGACACGATGGGCAGACCGTAAACCAGCTCAAGAAAATTGGGTGACCGCCGCAGACCGGACACCGAAGCCGGAGCGCCCGGGAGAACAACGTCCGGGGGGGCGGAAACGGGGTCATCGCTAGATCGGGAGCTCGTCGCGTACCAGGACCAGAATGGCGGCTTGCGGCACCACCAGGTACTTCTTGTCTTCGAAGCTGATCTCGACCGCGGCTTTGCGGAAGAAGATCGCCTGGTCGCCGACTTTGGCCTGCATCGGGCGGAACCGGGGGGTCTTTTCCAGGGCGCGCCACGGCTCGTCATCGAAGGTCGAGAGGTCGGGCACCGGGTCGCCCTGGCCGGTGGCGACGATCAGCCCGCTCTGGACCGGCTGGGTGTCGATGGCGGTGGCCGGCAGGTAGAGGCCGACCCGAGTTCGTTCTTCCCCGTCGTCGGGGGTAATGAGGACCCGATCGCCCACGACCAAGATTTTTTTCGGGGGAAACTCCATACCTACTCCGTCTGGTGGACGGTTACCAATTCGATCAATCGGAGCCGACGGGACATGGTTGGCAGACGGAGGGACACTTCCTCCCCGACCTTCCGGTCCATCAGCGCCCGGCCGAGTGGTGACATCAGGGAGATGTGGCCGGCATCGATGTCCATCATCTCGGCCAAGACGAGGTGAAAGGTCTCGGTTTCGGCGGTCTCGAGGTCGGTTACCGTGACTTTCGAGCCCAGGCCAACCCGGTCGGTCGGGGCTTCGGTGTTGGCGAGTTGGGCGAGTTGGGACAGGCGAAGGTGCAGTTGGCCGAGCCGGGCTTGGACCAGTTGTTGACGCTCGAGGGCGGCCTTGTATTCCGAGTTTTCACGGAGGTCGCCCATGGCGACGGCGGTGGCGATGGCTTGGGGTAGGGTCACCGTGAGCTCGTGGCTTAATGCCTCGATCTCCTTGCCCAGTTTTTCCCGCATTTCCTGGATCATGTCGGCTGCCGGGCCCAAAAGAAGTCCGCCCGGCGGGGGTAACCAGCCGGGCGCCAAGTATCAACCAGGCATAAAGATAGCAACTTCGAGACGGGAGCGAAACCGGGGAAAGGAGGGCCGTTCGGCCCCGGTTGGCGCCGATTTCATGGACCGGGCTTCCTTTTCTTGACGCAACTTGTTGGGTAGACTAATCTTCCGTGCGCCTCATTAGGTCGATGCAGGCTCAGCTCTGTCCCCACAATTTGGACGCAAACCGCATGGATAGTCGCCCCGTACGCGCCTGGCGCGCGTGGCTGGCTCGGGCCCTCGGGCTCGGACTTTTGGTGTTGGTAGCGGCCTGCGCGAAGGACTACCCGCAGACGACTCTCGCCCCGAAATCCGACATCACTCGGATGATCGACAGCGTGTTCCGGACCACGTTTTGGTGGGCGGCCGCGGTGTTCGTCTTGGTGGAGGGCGCGTTGGTGTATGTCCTGTGGCGGTTCCGGGCCAAACCCAACGACCCGGAGCCGGAGCAAAGCCACGGCAATACCACGCTCGAGATCGTCTGGACCGCGATTCCCGCCATCATCTTGGTGTTCATCGCGATTCCCACGGTTCGCACCATCTTCAAGACGTCATTGCCGGCGCCGAACCCGGAGGTCGAGGTCGAAGTCATCGGCCACCAATGGTGGTGGGAATACCGCTATCCGAAACTCGGGATCGTGACCGCCAATGAACTGGTGGTGCCCCAGGGCAAGATGGTGGGGCTTCGGATGTGGAGTGCGGATGTACTCCATAGCTTCTGGTCGCCGCAGTTGGCCTCGAAGCGCGATGTCTTCCCGATCTTCTCCAAGACCAAATTCAAGAAAGTCAATCCGCTCTGGTTTACGGCCGATACGGTCGGCGACTATACGGGACAGTGCGCCGAACTCTGCGGCATTCAGCATGGCCGGATGGGGCTTCGGGTCATCGTCAAGAGCCAAGCGGATTTCGATCAATGGGTTGCCGCCAGCCGCGTCGGTTCGCCGTTGGTGAACGGAGCCAAGGTTGATCCCGGGCTCGATAGCGCCTGGAAAACCGACACCATTCATACCAAGGGGCAGGCCGCGTTCATTGCCGGGGGCTGCATCAGTTGCCATGCGATGGTCGGGACGCCGCTGGCCGGCGCGTTGAAGCTCCGGGGCCCGAACCTGAGCCACCTCGGCGCCCGCACCACGATCGGCGCCAACATGTACGAGAACACCCCGACCAACTTGGCGCAGTGGCTTCGGGATCCCCAAGGCATGAAAAAGGGAAGTCACATGATACTCCCGCGCCCGTTGACTGAACCGGAGATTACGGCCTTGGTGGCCTATCTCCGCATGCACAAGTAAGGCGAGGCACGACGACCATGGCTACCTCGGTACTCGAGCACCGCGCGCCCGCGATGGCGCACCACTATCCCAAGACCGGGTTGTGGAGTTGGATCACGACGGTCGACCACAAGCGGATCGGCATCCTGTACGGCGCCACCGCGTTCATCTTCTTTCTGCTCGGCGGGATCGAAGCGCTCATCATCCGGCTGCAATTGATGGGGCCGAACGGCACGCTGGTCGATCCCGATACGTACAACGCGCTCTTCACCATGCACGGCACCACCATGATCTTCCTGGGTGTGATGCCGTTGAGCGCCGCGTTCTTCAATTTCTTCATCCCGATCCAGATCGGGGCCCGGGACGTGGCGTTCCCGCGGCTGAACGCCTTCAGCTATTGGGTGTTCCTGTTGGGCGGCATCTTCATCAACGTCAGCTTCCTCGTGGGCGCGCCGCCCGATGGTGGGTGGTTCGGCTACGCCAACCTGACCAGCAGCCGGGTCATGGAGGCCACGGCCGCCGCGCCGTCGCCGGGGATGAACATCGACTTCTGGGTCATCGGGCTTCAGATCTTGGGGATCGCGTCGATTGCCGCGGCCCTCAATTTCTTCGTCACGATCGTCAATATGCGGGCCCCGGGCATGAAGATGCTCCGGATGCCGATGTTCGTCTGGATGAGTTTCGTCGTCCAGGTGCTGCTGCTGCTCGCGTTCCCGGTCATCACGGTGGCGCTGGTGTACCTGATGATGGACCGGAACTTCGGGTCGAGCTTCTTCATGCCCGACGGTGGCGGCGATCCGATCATGTGGCAGCACTTGTTCTGGATCTTCGGCCACCCGGAAGTGTACATCCTGATCTTGCCGGCATTCGGGATCGCCTCGGAAGTGCTGCCGGTCTTCTCCCGGAAGCCGCTGTTCGGGTACACCGCCATGGTGTTCTCGGGCATTTTCATCGGCTTCGTCGGATTCGGGGTGTGGAGTCACCACATGTTCGCGACCGGCATGGGGCCGTTTGCCGACACCTTCTTCTCGCTCGCGACGATGGTGATCGCGATCCCGACGGGGGTCAAGATCTTCAACTGGATCGGGACGATGTGGGGTGGGTCGCTCCGGTACACTTCGGCGATGATGTTTTCGATCGCCATGGTGGCGCTGTTCATCATCGGCGGGTTGTCGGGCGTGATGCACTCCTCGCCGCCGGCCGACCTCCAGCAGACCGACACCTATTTCATCGTGGCCCACTTCCACTACGTCTTGTTCGGCGGATCGATCTTCGGGCTCACCTCGGGCGCCTACTATTGGTGGCCGAAGATGTTCGGCCGCTTGCTCGATGAAGGACTGGGCAAGGTCCACTTCTGGTTGATGTTCATCGGCATGAACGTCACGTTCTTCCCGATGCATTTCCTCGGCCTCAACGGCATGCCGCGCCGGGTGTACACCTATCCCGAGGGCCTCAATTTCGAATTCTGGAACCAGATCGAGACGGTCGGCGCGTTCCTGATCGCGGCCGCCTTCCTGGTGTTCATCGTCAATATCATCAAGACCTGGATGGGGCCGGCCGACGCCCCGGCCGATCCGTGGCACGGCGCCACCCTCGAGTGGTCGATTCCGTCGCCGCCGCAGGAATTCAACTTCCCGAAGCTTCCGGTGGTCGGGAGTTCGATGCCGCAGTGGGATGCCCGCCGGGCGGCGGGAGGGCATTTGCCGGAGCCGGCCTTGGTCAGCGGGGCCGATATCCCGATGCCGAACCCGTCCTACTGGCCGCTGATCACTGCGATCGGGGTCAATCTGGTGCTGGGTAGTCTGTTGTTCGTCCGCCTGTGGCCGCATTGGTGGATGGCCACGATCGCGAGCGCGCTGGTGCTGTTTGTCGGCGCGTTCAAGTGGGCTTTCGAGCCGACCGGTCACTAACCAGGAATTCGGAGACTAGATACCGTGGCTCACGCTGCTACTGCCCCCGCCCCTGGCGAAATCGACGAGCACCACTGGACCGCAACCGGCCTCAACAACCGGAAGGTGGCGATTTGGGCCTTCATCGGCTCCGAATGCCTGTTCTTCGCCTCCCTGATCTCGACCTATCTCGTGTATCGCGGCAAGAGCCTGGTCGGGCCGCTGCCCCATGAGGAATCGCAGTGCATGCTGCACGGGAAGATGCAGGCCTGCGAACAGATCTTCTCGATCCCGTTGGTGACCTTCGGTACCGCGGTGCTCTTGTTCAGTTCCTTCTTCGTCGTGCTGGCGCTGAACGGTGCCCAGCGGGGCGACCGGAAAGCGCTGCTGACCTGGCTGACGGCCACGGTAATCTGCGGCTTGTTCTTCATCGGGATGCAAGTCTACGAGTTCAATCATTTCTACCACAAGGGACTCGGGTACAGTACCAATCTGTTCGGCTCGACCTTCTACACGCTGACCGGATTTCACGGCGCCCACGTGACCCTTGGCGTCATTTGGCTCACGACCATGTTGATCCTGGCGGTTCGCGGTAAGGTGCCGCCCGAGAAGTCGCTCAATCTGGAGATGGCTGCGCTCTACTGGCACTTCGTCGACGTGGTCTGGATCGTGATCTTCCCCGTCGTCTACCTGATGCGCTAACCGGGATACCATCGAATGCACGCTCATGCAACAGAGGGACACGCTGCCGGGGATCACTCTCATCCGACCCCGGCGTTGTACCTCAAGGTGGCGGTGGTGCTCTTTGCCCTCACCGCGCTCGAGGTTCTGGCGTACGAAGTCGGCCACCGGCCAACCTGGCCCTTGCATGGGGTGGTCCAACCGCTGGTCGTGCCGATCCTGCTGGTGCTGTCGGCGGCCAAGTTCGCGCTGGTGGCCATGTTCTACATGCACTTGAAGCAGGACTCGAAGTTGTTCACCAACCTCTTCGTCTGGCCGATCCTCTTGGCGGCGGCGGTTATCATGGGGTTGATCGTGCTCAAGATCCTTTGGCTCAAGGCGTCCTTCTAGTCCACCTGACCGTGGGGGCGGGTGCAAGGCCCGCCCCGTTGTCCCGCCCCATTGTCGTTGATCCGTGCCTTGCCCTGCCCCCGACCGAACCCGAGAAGCCCGGAGCCCCTATGCCGACCCGGAGTCCCTTCGTGCTGATCCTGATCCTGGCCCTGGTGGCCTCGCGATCCGGATCAGCCCAAGCGCCCAAGCCACTGGGTCGCTTCGAACAAACCGCTCGTGACCTGTTGCGGGAGTTGGTCGAGATCAATACCTCGGAGAGTGTCGGGAGTACCGCCAAGGCGGCCCACGCGATGGCCGCCCGGCTCAAGGCTGCCGGCTTTCCGGATTCGGATGTCGTGGTCGTGGAGCATGTGACCCGGAAGGGCAATCTCGTGGCGCGGCTCCGGGGCCGGCCCACCGGGAAGAAGCCGATTCTGCTCCTCTCCCATATCGATGTCGTCGAGGCGAAGCCGGAAGACTGGACCCTCCCGCCGTACGCCTTCACCGAGAAGGATGGCATCTTTTACGGGCGGGGCGTGGCGGACAACAAGGACGAAGCCGCCATCCATCTCGCCCTGATCATGCGGATGAAGGCGGAGGGCTTCGTGCCCGACCGGGACATCATCGTGGCCCTCACGGCGGATGAGGAAGGCGGCCCCGCCAACGGCGTCGAGTGGCTGCTCCAGAACCGGCGGGCGCTGATCGATGCCGAGTTCGCCTTCAATGAGGGCGGCGGGGGCCGGGTTCGCGACGGCGTCAAGCTTTCCAACGATGTTCAGGCCAGCGAAAAGAAGGTCGCGAGCTTCGTGCTCGAAAGCACCAACCCGGGCGGTCACAGTTCCGTTCCGGTCAAGGACAACGCCATCACCCACTTGGCCGACGCCCTTGTCAAACTCGGCGCCTTCGACTTCCCGGTCCGCCTCAACGAGATCACCAAAGCCTACTTTGCCCGGTCCGCGGCCGTGACCCAGGGCCGGGTGTCGGCCGCCATGACGGCGATCGCCACCAATCCAGCCGATGCGGAGGCGGCCCGCGTCTTGTCCGAGGATCCGCGGTACAACTCCCAGCTTAGAACCACGTGTGTCGCGACGATGCTCGAGGGCGGCCATGCGCGGAATGCGCTGCCGCAGCGGGCCCGGGCCCATGTCAATTGCCGGGTACTGCCTGACGAGTCTCCGGAGGACGTCCAGCGAACCCTCGAACGAGTCGTCGCCAACCCCAAGGTGACCGTGACCCAGCAGGGCACCGCCCGCAACACGCCTCCGTCCCCGCTGACCGCGGACCTCATGGGACAGATCGAGCGGGTGTCGGGCCAACTCTGGCCCGGCGTGCCGATCATTCCGACGATGAGCACTGGGGCGACCGACGGCGTGTACCTCCGGAACGCCGGGATCCCGACCTACGGGGTGTCCGGCCTGTTCTACACCGATCCCAATGCCCACGGGATGAACGAAAAGATCTCGGCCGAAGCGTTCTACCAAGGCCTCGAGTTCATGTTCCGGTTGGTGAAGAGCATTACCGCGCCCGGCGTCAGCTGAGCGGATGGTGACGTGATCGTGACGACCGCCTGCCAAGATTCGCCCGGGAGGTTTCCATGGGAGTCCTTGGGTTGGTGGCATTCGTGATCAGTCAGTCCGGGCCGCCCTTGATCATTGGGCACCGGGGGGCCAGCGGCTACCGGCCCGAGCATACCCTCGAGTCGTACCGGCTGGCGATTGCCCAGGGCGCCGACGTCATCGAACCGGACTTGGTCATGACCCGGGACCGGATCCTGGTGGCCCGCCACGAAAATGAGATCGGCGCCACCACCGACGCCGCCCGGAAGTTCCCGGATCGCCACCGCACCAAAGTGATCGATGGCCAGACGACGACCGGATGGTTCGTCGAGGACTTCACCCTGGCGGAAATCAAAACGCTCCGGGCCCGGGAGCGCCTGGCGTTTCGGTCGCACCGGTTCGACGGCCAGTTCGACGTGCCGACGTTCGAGGAAATTCTTGGGTTGGTCCGCCAGGAAGAGCGGCGGCTAGGCCGGCGGATCGGCGTCTATCCCGAAACCAAGCATCCGACCTATCATGAGTCACTCGGTCTTCCGATCACCGACTCGTTGCTCGCGGTGTTGGCGCGGCACGGATACCGGGGTCCATCCGACCCGGTATTCGTCCAGTCGTTCGAGTCGGGCAATCTCCGCGCCGCCCGGGCGCACACCGCACTCCGGCTGGTTCTCCTGATCGAGGGGGCCGGACCGCTGACGACGCCGGCCGGCCTCCGGGAGATCGCGACGTTTGCCGATGGGATTGGTCCTTCGAAGGATTTGATCCAGCCGATCGGCCCCGATGGACATCTCCTCCCGCCGACGTCGCTGGTGGCCGACGCCCACGCGGCGGGGCTCTTCGTCCATGTCTGGACGCTCCGGGCCGATTCGTCCTTCCTGCCGAAAGGCTATGACGGGGATCCCGAAGCGGAAGTCCGGCGAATGGTGGAACTCGGGGTGGACGGCTTCTTCACCGACTTTCCCGATATCGCCAGACGGGCCCTCTCAGCCCGGGCCGGTGGCGGTCCCCGGCCACTGCCCGAGTAGATACCGGAGCTGGATGATCTGGCCGCAGTGATAGCTGTTGTGGGTGACCAGGTGCCAGAGCACCGACTCAACGGTGCTCCCCGCTTTGGGGCTGACGATCCGGCTCAGGGTCGAAGCCTGGGCGTCGGCGAGGGTTGTCATCTGATCGAGGTTGGTTCGGAGCAGGGCCAGCTCATGGCGCCACGCCACTTCATCGGTGGGGCCGTCGGCCTTCGGCCAACTGTCCTCATCGTTAGTCGGCGGTTTCGGCCGGGCCCCTTCGATCGCCTTGAGACCGAAATCGAGCCAAAAATTGAGATGGCCGACCTGCTGCCAAATAGTCCGGGGCAGGTGGAGGATTCGGCGCCCCGCCAACTCCCAGGCAAGGTCTTCGACCGCCGCCATCGGGTCGACGTGCGACCCGGTTCCGTGGACCAAATCCTTGAGCGCGTTCATGCCTACAAGCTGTCAGCCGGCGCCGAATCGCGCCAGGTCGTAATGGCTGCGGCAATGGTGGTTTCGTAGTTGCCCCGGGATTCGTCGCCAAACAACGACCCTGCCGCCGCGACCTTGGCTTCGTCCTCGCCGGTCTCGAACGCCTCCAACCGGAACGGCTCGGCGGGGAGGGCGGCATAGGTGGGGAATTGGTCCTGGATCGGGCACGCGTTCTCGATCACATCGCCGGACTCGATGACCATGCCGAGACCCATGACCCGGCAGACGAAAGGCCGGTGCTCGTAAATCGTGCAGGCACCCTGGTCGTCGAGGGCGGGGCAGGGCTCCGTCGCGAGGGCCTCGGTCAGTTGGTCGAATCGTGCCTCTCCGATGGCGGCGACGTCGTACGGCCGGCCCCACGACGGTTCGAGTCGGTTCATCAGGGCCACTTGGGCCTCGGCCCGGGCCAGGACGCCGGCCCGGACGGTCGAATCAAGCCGGCTCACCGCCAGTGCAACCAGGGCGGCATCCGCCACCGAGATGTCAAAGGGCCCCAGGCAACAGGCCGTGCACCCCGACCGGCAGGGAATCACCCCGGGATGTCGGGCCGCGGCGCCGGCCTGCCACCGATCGATTTGGTTGAGGAGCGGGAGGTACCGCGGTGTGGTCACCCGGTGCGATCCATGGTGGAGGCCCCTTCGGCCATGACCAGGATCCACCCGGCGATCAGGGCGACCCCGCCGACCGGCGTGACGGCACCGAGCCACCGATGGCCGGTCAGGACCAGCGCGTAGAGGCTTCCGGAAAAGACCAGAATCCCCAATCCAAACGCTCGAGCCGCCCAGTGGAGACGGGGCGCCGGGTGCCGCTCGATCCACGCCGCGAGGCCGAGCAGGGCCACGGCGTGGAACATCTGGTACCGGGCGGCGGTTTCGAAGATGGCGAGATCGGCGGGGGCGAGACGGGCCGCCAGCAGGTGGGCCCCGAAGGCGCCGAGCCCGACGCCTAACGCGCCGGCCAGCCCGGCCATCGCCAGGACCGTTCGGGCGTTCACTCGGTGGCGGCCGGCGTCGGCACCTCGACCCCCATGCCCATGGCATGGTACCCGTTGTCGACGTACATGACCGTACCGGTGATCCCGGCGGCCAACGGACTGGCCAGGAACGCCGCCGCGTTCCCGACGTCGGTCGCCTCAAACTCCCGGGTCAACGGGCTGTGCTGCTTGGTGTAGCTGATCATCCGGCCGATCAACCCGATGGCGCTGGCCGCTCGGGAAGCATAGGGTCCGGCCGAAATCGTATTGACCCGGACCCCGAACCGCCGGCCGGCTTCGAAAGCCAACGTCCGGGTGTCGGACTCGAGGGCCGCCTTGGCCGACGACATGCCGCCGCCATAGCCCGGGATGACCCGCTCGCTCGCCATGTAGGTGAGTGAGAGAAACGACCCATTCGGCCGCATCAACGGCGCCAGGTGGCGCACCAGCGAGATGTTGCTGTAGGCGCTGACGCTGATCGCGGCCAAATAGCCCAGGCGGCTGGTGTCCAGCAGGGGCGACTTCACTTCCGGCCCGTTGGCAAGGCTGTGGATCACGATGTCGAGGCACGAAGGCCCGAAGTCGGCGGTGAGCCGGTCGGTGACGCCCCGAATCGAGAAATCGCCCCGCTCCTTATAGCGTTTGTTTTCTCGAATCTCCGGCGGGGCGTCATCCAAGACGTCGAAGGCCGCGTCGAGCGGATAGATTCGCTCGAACCCGAGCTTGGTCCCGTCGGAGAGCGTCATCGACTCGTCCATCTTGCCGCGGTCGAGCATCTTTTCGAAAATGCCCATGGCCGGCGGCCAGGTCCCGACACACACCGTGGCGCCGGCTTCCACCAGCGCTTTGGCGATGGCAAATCCGAAGCCCCCGTCATCGGCCACTCCGGCGACGAAGGCCCGTTTGCCGCGAAGATCAATGGCGAGCATGGTCATCTCCTAGGTGTCGGAGCGGAGCACCGCCAGCGGCGGTCGCTTGAGAACCTCGGCGCTGCTCCAGAGTCCTACCAGCAACGTGAGGAGGACGAGCAGGGCGGTCAAGCCGGTGAGCGAACCCAACGGCAGATCATAACGAGCCTCGAAGACCCACTTGGCCAGGGCCCATCCGGCTGCGGCCGAGAGCACGATCGCCACCGTCGCGGCCAAGAGCCCGAGAGCGACGTATTCCGCCACCAGAATTCGGAGAACCTGCCTGCGGGTGGCGCCCAGGGTCTTGAGCAGGACGCCCTCACGAAGCCGTTGGAGTCGGGCGGTGGTGACCGCACCGATCAGCACGATGGTGCCGGCCGCCAAACTGAACAGGGCCAGGAACCGGACCGCGAGGGCGGCTTTGGCCAGCACTCCTTCGATGGCCTCCTGGACCTGCGAGAGATCGATGGCCGCCACGTTCGGAAATTTCTCGGCAATCTGCCGTTGGATCTGGCCCCGGACGGCGGCACTGTCGACCCGGGTCAGGGTCACCAGCATCTGGGGGGCTTGTTCGAGCACGCCGGACTCGAAGACGATGAAGAAGTTGGTCTGGAACCGCCCCCAGTCGATTTCACGCAGGTTGACGACTTTGCTGGGTACCTGCACGCCCTGGACGTCCCAGACGATCTCGTCCCCAACCGTCACCCCGAGATCACGGGCGAGATCGGCGTCCACCGAAATCCGGGCCGGTCCGTCGCCCCGGGGGCCTGACCACCAGGTCCCGGCCACCAATTTTTCACTATCGGTGATCGAATCGCGGTAGGTGGAGCGATACTCCCGGCGAACCGCCCACCCACCCGGCCGGCGCTGGCGAGGGGCCTCTTCCTCGGCCTCGGTGGTGTCGCGGGGTACGCTGTCTTGAACCACGGGAACCCCTTTGAGCGAGGCCACCCGCATCGGGACGATCGGCACCGGGGCGCTCCCGGGATGACCGGCCGCCGTCAGAACCGAGTCGACGCCGGCCGCCTGGTCGCGCTGGATGTCGAAGAACATCAGGTTGGGACGCCCGGAGGCGCTGGTGGCCCCGCCCACTCGGAATTCGCGGAGCAGGTTGTGCTGGACCAGGAACAGGGTGGCCAACAAGAACGCGCCGAAACCGAGGGCCAGCACCACGGTTCCGGTTTGGTTCGACGGCCGGTAGAGGTTGGCCAGTCCTTGGCGGTACAGGTAGGGCAGCCGCCGCGGAAACCACCGGCGGAGGGCCCCGATCAGCCCGAGCGAGGCGAGCCAGAGGACCAAGACCACGACCCCGACGCCGCCGGCGAAAATCGCCCCGTCGCGGAGGTTCTGGACCTGAACCGCCGAGAGTCCGACGACGCTCAACGCCAGGAGCCCAAACGCGGCCCAGGCCAACGGGTCGGCCCGGCCCGGGGCGGCCTCGTACGCACTCCTGAGGGTCACCAGCGGCGAGACCCGCCGGACGCCGAGCAAAGGCAACAAGGCAAAGACGAGAGCCACCCAGAGTCCGAGCCCGATCCCGACGATCAGGGGTTGGGGCGCCATGGCGACCTTGACATCGACCGGCAGGAAATCCTTCACCAAGAACGGCAAGACCTGTTGAATCCCGACCCCGAGGGCCGCGCCGACCAGGCTGCCTAACGCCCCCATGGCGAGCGCCTGGACCAGATAGGCCAGGAACACCTGGCCCGACGTGGCGCCCAGGCACCGCAGGACGGCAATGGTGTCGAGTTTTTTCCGGATGAACAAATGGGTGGCACTGGCCACGCCGAGGCCGCCGAGCAACAGGGCCACCAAGGCGACCAACCCGAGGTAGTTGCCGAGCCTAGTCAGCGAGTCGGTGAGGTTCTCGCGGTCGTCTTCCACCGTCCGGATCCGGTAGCGGATTTCGCGAAGCGGCACCCGCCGCTGGTCGGCAATGGTTTGGGCCTTCGACGGATCGGGGAGCTTGACGAACAATTCGTACTCGGCCCGCGATCCGAACTGGAGCAGGTTGGTGGCCGGCAGATCGGACGCCGCAATGAACACCCGGGGGCCGATCGAGGTGGCCACGCCGACGTCGCCCGGAATGTTGCTGACGGTGGCGTCGATGACGAATCGGCCTTGGCCGAGACTCAGGGTGTCGCCGATCTCGGCTTTGAGAGCGGTCAGCAGGGATGGATCGACCACGGCACGACCGCCCATGGCCACGGAGCCCCAGCGTCCGGCGGGCGAGGTGATGATATCGCCGTAGTAGGGATACCCGGGCTCCAGGGCCCGGACCTGGACCAGGCGCACCCCCGAAGTCCGCGCGACATACGCCATCCCGGCAAAACTGGTGACCCGCGCGGCGGCCCCCCGGGTGCCCGTGGCCGAGTCGCCCTTGATCAGGGTATCGACGAGCCGCTCGATCTGATCGGGAAACGCCTTCCGGCCCGAAATCGCGACGTCGGCGCCGAGCAGGGCCTTGGCCTGGGAACTCACCGAAGTTCGGAGGTTGTCGGTGAAGCCGTTGATGGCCACCAACGCGGCGACCCCGGCCGCCACCGAGCCCACCAACAGGCTCAGGCGGCGGCGGGACGCCCGGGTTTCCCGCCACGCCAATTTGAAGACGAACTTGAGGTTCATGGGATGGTCACGTCTTCGACCACGTTGCCGTCGGCCAGCCGGATCATCCGGTGGGCCTTCGAAGCCAACTCCCGGTCGTGGGTGACCATGATCAGGGTCGTCCCCAACTCCCGATTGAGCCCCATCATCAGCTCGATGATACTGGACCCATTCTTGGCGTCGAGGTTCCCGGTTGGCTCATCGGCAAAGAGGACCTGGGGCCGGGACGCAAAGGCCCGGGCCAACGCCACCCGTTGCTGCTCCCCGCCCGAGAGCTGGGCCGGATAATGGTGGCCTCGGTCGCCGAGGCCCACCCGGCTCAACAGGTCCTGGGCTCGTTCTTCGGCCGGCTCATCCCGGAGCTCGAGCGGAACCTGGACGTTTTCGCGGGCGGTCAGGGTCGGGATCAGGTGGAAGGACTGAAACACGAACCCCACCTTCTGGGACCGAAGGATGGCTCGTTCGTCCTCCGTCATGCCCCCGAGGTCGTGTCCGTCGAGCTCGATAGTGCCCGAGCTCGGGCGGTCCAACCCGGCCAAGAGGCCGAGCAGGGTGGTCTTGCCGCTCCCAGAGGGGCCGACGATCGCGAGGAAGCCACCGCGTTCGAGGGTGAACGTGATATTGTTCAGGACCGTAAGGTTCCGACCCCCCGACACGTAGGTCTGGGTGAGTCCCTGGCACTTGAGCATTGGGTCAGTCGATATGTTCATACGTGGCTCAATGATAGTGAGATGCGCCCTCGGTTTCAGCGCCGCCGCCGGCCTGGTCGGGGGCTGCGGAAACCCGGGCCGGACCCCTCCTCCGGCCGAGCCTGCCGCGGCCCAGCCGGTTCGGGAGCCGCCGACGATGGTCGGGGTCCCGGAAGACTCCACTCCCCTGATTGTGTTCGTCGGGACCAGCCTGACGGCTGGCTATGGGTTGTCCGACCCCAAGCTCGCCTATCCGGCCCTGATTCAGCGAAAAATCGACTCTCTCGGCTTGGGTTACCGCACCGTCAACGCGGGGGTTAGCGGGGAAACCTCGGCTGGGGCCCTTCGGCGGATGGGCTGGGTGCTCGATCGGGGCAACATTGCCGTGGTCATGGTTGAAACCGGGGCCAACGACGGCCTTCGGGGGCAGGATCCCGACAGTACCCGGGCCAACATCCAAGCGATTTTCGACCGGGTTCGGGCCCTTGATCCCGCGCCCAAGTTGGTGCTCACCGGCATGGAGGCGATGCCGAACTTGGGCCAGGCCTATATCACCAAGTTCCGGACCATGTTCCCGGAGTTGGCCCGGACCAACGGGGCGTCGTTCATCCCGTTTCTGTTGGAGGGGGTGGCGGGGGTTGATTCATTGAACCAGGCTGACGGGATTCACCCGACACCCCGGGGTCAGGAACTGGTTGCGGCCACGGTCTGGAAGGCGATCCGCCCGCTCCTTACCGCGCCGTCACGATGAAGGTGACCGTCCCGAGCGAGGTCGTCGCCTGAAACCGCTGGGGCCCCAGGGCCGGGCCCAGGCGGATCGTCGTGGACGCGAGCCCGTAGGAGTCAGTTCCCGAGAGCGGTCCCACCGAGCCCCCGTCGAGGGCCGCCCAGCTGACGGTTTCATCACCCACCGGGTTGTTGAAGGCATCCAGGATCAGCACTTGAAGCGACAGGGCCGGGGTCGAGCCGGCCGGGGCCGACTGGTTGTCGCCGCTCGCGATCACGATCTGAGAGGCCGGACCAGCCTCGATGGTAAACGAGAAGTTCGCCACCAGTCCCGAGGCTTGGTGGCGGGCCTGAATCCGCGAAGTCCCGCTCTTGGTGCCCGCCGTGTAGACCACCCCCGCCGCACCGAATGAGTCGGTCGTTGTGTTCGTTGCCGACAGGCTCCCGCCACCTTCCAGGATTTGCCAGGTCAACGGGGCGGCCGGAATGCCGGACCCAAAATCAGTCAGCTGAGCCACGGCGGGGTCGAAGAGCGGCAAGGTTACGTTGCCAAACTGGTCGCCGCCGCTCAGGGGCACGAGTCCGGTGGCAGCGGGATTCGACCGGAGGTTGAACGTAGTGTTCAGCGCGCCGCTCGCGGCCCGGATCGCGACGTCCGAGGTGTTGAGCGGTGCATAGTCGACCGAGGCCAGCCCATCTTCGCCCGACGTCGTGAACGGGGCACTGAGGGTTCCGGTGCCCGTGGTGAACACCCACGTCACGTTGACCCCCGGCACCGGGTTGCCGAAAGCGTCGCTCAGGCGAACCCGGGGCGTCGCGGGGAATCCGGGCAAACCGGCGTCGCCGCTGAAGATCTGCAACGAGGTGGCCGGGCCGGCGGTGCCGAACGATACGAACCGGACCTGAACCGGCGCGGTCGGGCCCGGGATCGTGGCGCGAACCAGGTTCACCCCTTCCCGGGTACCCGTCGTGGCCGTCATCGAGGTAAGACCCTGCGCATCGCTGTTGGAACTATTGGCGCCGACTACCCCGCCGCCGGCAACGACCGACCAGGTGACCTTTTCTCCGCTGACCGGAAATCCGGCGGTGTCGGTGACCTGCACTACCATGAGTTGGGACGGCGCGGTGTTGACCCGGGCGAACTGGGCCCCGCCCGACCGATAGAGCAACCGGGCAGCCGGTCCCGCGGTGGCCAGCGCCGTCAGGGTGAGCGGCGGCAGACCGAGCACGGTCGCTTCGTAGCTGTTGGCGCCGAGTGAGGCGCCTAACGACATCGGGCTCGCGGCCACCCCTTGGGCGTTGGTTTGGACCACCGAGTCGCGGATCGAACCACCGCCGGCCGTGGTCCGAAACCGGACCGCCACGCCCGCCACCGGGAGCGAATCGGCCGCCTTGACCAACACCGCGAACGCCGTCGGGAGGACGGCCGAGGGCCGGCCGGTCTGGTTGCCGCCGGCAATGACGCTCACGGCGACCGGTTTGGCGACGAAGGTGAGATTGGCCGAGTCGGCCAACCCGGTCGGGAGAGTGGCAATGACCCGAATGGTGACCCGGCGGAGCGGCGCCACGAGGGCCCCGGCTTGGTTGATCTGGACCAACGGGTCGGTTGTCGACCAGGTGACCGGAAAGCTGGTGACCGGGGCGCCCTGGGCGTCGAGTGCGGTGAGACGCATCGCGAGCGGATCGCCGAGGACCAGAGTCGAGTCGCGCGGACCGACTCGGAGGGTCCGAATGTTGGCGCCGGGCCCCACGTAGCGGAGCACCAGGTTCGGGGTGGCTGCCGGTCCGGAGCCCAAGGCCACCACCAGCACGGTGTCGGACCCGGAGTAGTAGAGTTGGGTGTCGCGGAGGAGGTCGACGGTGACGCCGAGTCGTTCCGACCGGGCTTTGAGGGTGACCCGAAGCCGGAGGTTCAACTGCGAATTGTCGATCGGAAAGGCCACCGTGGTGTCGAGCACCCGCTCGGCCGGCGCCCGCCCGATGCGGATTCTGACCTGGTTGATCGAGGGCACCGGGGCCGCCGCCTGAATCGTCGGCGCCAACCGAAGCTCGGCGGTGAATCGTTCCGGCTGGCCGGGCGAGTCGCTGCAGGCGGCCACGAGGCCGCCGAGGATCACGGCGCGGCCGGCGTTCCGGACCCGGTTAGGCATCGATCAGGCCCTGCACCGCCCGGGCCAGTTGGTCCGGGGAAAACGGTTTGGTGAGATGGGCCCGGGGCGCGAGTCCGTCGGGGCGGGCCGGGGCGCCGGAAATGAACAGGATCTTGAGGTGGGGCCAGTCGGCAATCAGTTCCTCGGCCAAGCCGGTGCCGTGCTGGCCCGGCAGGATCATGTCGGTGACCAATACCGAGATTTCATTGCCTCGCTCCGCGGCGACGGTGGTGGCCTCCGCCGCACTGGCCGCGGCAACGACCCGGTATCCGAACAATTCGAGCCCCCGCCGAGCCACTTCGAGGACGCCGGGGTCGTCGTCGACCAACAGGACGGTTTCCGATCCCTGGCGAGGCAACGCCGGCTCCGGTTCGGTCCCCTCGGCGACGGTCATCGCTTCCGGCAGGGCCTGGAAGTGGATCTCCACCGAGGTGCCGCTGTTGGGCTGGCTCCGGACCCAGAGCAGGCCGCCGGTTTCCCGGACGATCTGCTGGACGGTGGTGAGGCCCAAGCCCCGCGCGCCCGGTGCCTCCTTGGTGGTGAAGAACGGCTGAAACAGTTGGGCCTTGGTTTCGGCATCCATCCCGACCCCGGTGTCGGTGACGGTCATGACCACGTACTCGCCTAACCGGCCGTCGAGGCCACCGTCGTCAAGCCGCTCACCGGGCCCGACCGAGTGCGAGCCGATCGTCAGGGTGCCGCCGCTCGGCATCGCGTCCCGGGCGTTCACCACCAAGTTGATCAGAATGTGCTGCAGCTCGGCGCGGTCGGCATAGACCGGTGGCAGACCCTCCGAGAGGTCGAGGGCCAGGATCAGGTCGGGTCCGAGGAGGGCCTCGAGCAGCCCGTGCCAGTGGAGGATCACGGCGTTCAGATCGACCGGCCCGCGGGTGGTCGGCCGTCGCCGAGAAAAGTCGAGCAGCTCCTGGAACAGGGAACTCGCCCGCCGGGCGGCCCGTTCGATCGTGAGGAGGTCCGACGGGCGGTCGGCCAAACTGGCGGAGGTGGTGCCCAACAGGTTGGAGAATCCGGCAATGACCTGGACGGCGTCGTTCAGTTCGTGGGAAATCCCATCGGCCAGCTGGGTGACGGCATCGAGCCGCTGCGAGTGCCAGAGCCGGTGCTCGAGGCGTTTCCGATGGCGGAGATCTTGGGCCGACACGACGTAGAGCGTTCCCGCGGCCTGCTTGACCGGGATGACGGACAGATCGATCGGGACCGTCCCGCCGCTCGCGGTGTGGCAGGTTGCCTCTCCCCGGAAGGGTTGGTCCTGCCGGAGGGCGTTCCGGAGCCGTTCGACCACCAGCGGTTCGTCGAGGATCGTGACGAGCTGATCGATGCCCTTCCCATCGAGGTCCGAGAGCGGGACCCCGACCAGATTGGCAAAGGCCTGATTGGCGAAGCGAACCTGGTCTCGGTCAATAACGAGAAGCGGTTCCGTCGCGTGCTCGGCGGCCAGCTGGGAGGGAGACTCCACCTCGGCGCTCATGGGCTCGGTTTCACGATAATTATAAGGATAGAGGTGCCCTCACCGGTTGACCAGCGTCTCGGGCTCTCCCTTATCTTCCGGCCATGACCTTTTTCGACTCCCGCCACCAGCGGGCCGCGATGGTCCTCGGGCTGCTGACCGTGGGCTTGGCAATTACCCTGGCACCGTATGCCACGGGGCTGATTGCCGTGCCGGTACTGTACGTCATTCTCGAGCCGGTTCACGCCCGGCTGACCAAGTGGCTCAGTCCGGCCAAGTCGGCGGGCCTGGTGATTCTGCTCACCATTCTCCTGATCGTCATTCCGGGGGTTTCGATTCTCAGCCTGATTCTCGGTCAAGCCCAAGAGATGGCCGGGAAAGTGATGACTGGTCCGTTGCTCGACCGAATCCGGCTCCTCCAGGTGGGCCCCTTTGATGTCGGCGCCGAGCTAGTCCGCCTGAGCCAGACGGTGGTCGGTTGGCTCGGGAGCAACGCGTTTTCACTGCTGGGCACCATGACCCGGTTGGCACTCAATCTCCTCCTGGCGTTGTTCGGGCTGTTTTATCTGCTCCTGCAGCCGCATGTGGTCTGGCACGCCGTCCGGCCGTACATCCCATTCTCGCCGGCGAACACCGAGCGGCTCCGGGATCGATTTCGGGCGGTAGCCGTGTCCACCGTGATCGGCACCGGCGTGACCGCGGCGGCCCAAGGGGTCGCGGCGGCCCTCGGCTTCGCGTTTACCGGGCTGCCGGATCCGTTGTTCTGGGGCGTGATCACGGTCGTGTTCGCCATCCTTCCGGTGGTCGGGAGCGGCATGATCTGGGGACCCGGCGTGGCCGTGTTGCTGGTCGACGGTCGGTTTGGTGCCGCGGGCTTTCTGGCGGTCTGGAGCCTCGCGACGACCGGAGTCATCGATTACATCTTCCGACCGCTCGTCTTTAATCGTTTTGCCCAAGTGCATCCGCTCATCACCCTGGTTGGGGCCGTGGCGGGGGTGAGCTACTTCGGTCTGCTGGGTCTCCTGGTTGGCCCGCTGGCGTTGTCGTATTTCTTCGAGATCTTGGGGATGTACCGCGAAGAGTACGTCAAAACGGGCAGCGCCAGCGGGTTTACCGAGGAGACCGCGGTCGCGACGGGGCCGACGTGGCCGGCCGCGCCACCGCCCGAGCCGTGAAGGCCACCGCCAACCGAACCCTCGTCTTCTGGGCGTTCGCCGCGATCTACCTCATCTGGGGCTCGACGTATCTCGGGATTCAGATCGCGATTCACACCATGCCGCCGTTCCTGTTGGCGGCCGTCCGGTTTCTCCTGGCCGGGGCGATCCTGGTGGCCTGGGCCCGGTGGCAAGGCGAGGCGCTGCCCGACTGGGCTACCTGGCGGATCGCGTCCATTCTCGGGACGTTGTTCTTCGTGTTGGGCAACGGCTTGGTCGTCTGGGCCGAACAGCACGTGCCGTCGGGACGCACCGCGCTGCTGGCCTCGACCTCGCCGATCTGGACGGTCATTCTGGAGAGCGCCCTCGATCGATGGCGGCGCCCCCCCGCCCGGGTGTTGGCCGGGATCGGCTTCGGGATGATCGGACTGATCCTGCTGGCCGCGCCCGATGTGGGCACCACCAGCGGAGCCGTCTCACTCGGGGGAATCATTGCGCTGTTGGGCGCGTCGGTGGCCTGGGCGGTCGGCTCGGTCTTCGCCCATCGGCATCACTTGCCGGCCAGTCCCGCCATGGCCACGGGCATGAAGATGCTGGGTGGCGGCGCCCAGCTTGCGGTGGTGGCGCTGGTGGCTGGGGAGACCCGGGGGTTTTCGGTCCGTCAGGTCTCCCCGGCCTCGTGGGCCGCATTTGCCTATCTGGTGATCTTCGGCAGCATCATCGGGTTCACCGCGTTTGCCTACCTGCTCCGGGTGACCACGCCGCAGATGGTGGGCACCTCCTCCTACGTGAACCCGTTGGTGGCGGTCTTCCTGGGCTGGAGTCTGGCCAACGAGGCCCTCACCGCACGGATGCTCCTCGGGGCGGTCATCAGTCTGGTCGGGGTGGTCCTGATCCGGATCCCGGTGCACCACGAACCCGATCCGGTCGAGGAAGAAGTCGGGACCCTCGAAACTGGAGAGTTCCCCGTGCCGCGGCGAGCGGAGTAAGAAACAGAACGGCCGTCCTCGGGTGAGGACGGCCGTTCTCCTGCATCCCTCCCGGCGGATTACTCGCCCGGGCGACCGATCTTGCTGGTCCCGTTCGGGCCGGTCTCCGCGCAGGTGGCGGCCGGTTCCGCGGCAGCCGTCTCGATCTGGTTGAGTTCGACCCGGCGGTTCTGCGCCATGCCGTCGTCGGTGGTGTTGTCGGCGCTCGGCTTGCACTCGCCGAAGGCCCGAACCGTGGTCCGGCTCTTGTCGATGCCGCGCTTCACCAACTCGCGCTGGATGAACTCGCCCCGCTTCTGGGACAGCCAGGCATTGTACTTGACGCTGTTCCGCCAGTCGGTGTGCCCGTCAATGTAGACCCGGATCGTCTGGTCGGCCTTCATGTTCTCCGCCACCTGATCGAGCGACATCCGATCGACGCCGGCGGCCTCGTTGTACTTGTTGGTGCCGAACATGGCCCGGAGTACGACCGAGAGCCCGCGGACCGTGGCCGAGGCCCGATCCGAGGACCCGGAGCAGGTGGCCGTGATGCCGTAGTCGCCGCTTCGGCTCCAGCTGTAGGTCCACGCCTGGGCGCTCGGGCTGCCATCGGCGGCTACGGTGCACTCGTCGGCGCGCATGGCCCGGCTGTTCCCGTCAGACCAGTACCCGGTAATGGCGTAGGTTGCCGATTCGCCCAGTTTGAGGTTCGACGTCTTCGGGCTGATCTCGATCCGCGACAACCGCGCGGGCGGGGGCGGCGGGGGCGGCGCGGTGACCGTGACGGTCGAGGTGTCGGCGTACTTGCCGTTCAGCGTCGTCGCGACGACCCGGTAGGTGCCGGCGGTGTTCGAGCTGAAGACACCGTTCGGACCGATCGTGCCGCCCGGCATCACCGCGTAGGTCACTTGGGGCGTGGTGGAGGACCCGTCGCAGAGCCGTCCGGAGACGTTGAAGTTGACCGACTGGCCGGTTTGCACGCTGGCCGTGTTCGGCGTCAGATCAATCCCTTCGAGCCGCTTGGTGCACTTCGAGTTCGGGAAGATCGAGAGCCCGAGCTGCGCGGCCAAGTGGGTGTTGCTCGACGGATCGCCGACCGAAGCGACCGGGCCGAGTGCCTGGACCTCGGTGCTGCCGTTGCGGGGGCTCGGCGTGAAATCGAGCGTGCCGTCGCCGCGGAGGGAGAGCCAGCTGTTGACCTTGTAGCGAAGACCCACCAACCCGCCGACGCCGAAATCGTTGCCGAAGATCGTCTTGACGGTCGTGTTGTTGGACTTGCCGTAGTGGTTGAGGACCGGGCCGGCGCCGAGCAAGAAGCTGGCCTTGGTGCCTAACGGAGCGTGGAAAAGCCCCCGGAGATGAATCGGCCAGTGCCGGATCGGCGAGCTGATCTGCCCGGTGAAATAATTCTTGAGGTCGGTGGCGTTGAATGACGCGTCGGCCTCGAGCGAGAATTTCGGCGAGAGGAAGTACCCGAGACGGCCGCCCGCGCCGAAACTGTTCTGGCTCTTGTTCGAGGTGCTGAAGCTGCCGTCGTACTTCGTGTACCGACCGAAGCCGCCGATTTCAATCGTGCCCTTCTCCTGCGCCACCGCCGGGAGGGCGTACAACGCCAAGGCTCCCACCACCAGGAGGCTCTTACGCATCTGGAATCACTCCATCAAAGGTTTTCGCCGACCGCTGTTATTCGTAAGCAGTTGCAGCGCCACAATATAGAAGGATTTGGCCGACGATGGTAGGCCCGCGCCACCTGGGCTAGCTTATGAGCATGCTCTCACTCCGCGCGATGGCCGCCGTCTCGATTGCTTCCTGGGTGGTCGATGCCTCCGCGTCGCTTCGGGTCATCCGGACGACGCCCGATGCCGAAGCCGCCCCAACCGCGGTCATCTCGGTCACCTTCGATCGGCCCGTCGTCGGGTCGCTCGACCGGACCGTTGACCCGGCCAGCATCCTCTCGATCGTGCCCGCGGTGCCGGGCGCCCTCGAGTGGCGGGACCCGGTCACCCTCCGACTCAAACCCGCGGCGCCGCTTTCCCCCGGCGTCAGCTATACCGTGACCGTGAATCAGTCGTTCACGGCGCTGGACGGTTCCCGGCTGGCCGAGTCGTACCGGTTCGGGTTTCGAGTGGCGGGGCCCAGAGTCCTGACCGGCATGCCGGTGGCCGAAGATCAGTCCCCCCGATTCGTGACCGCCACGGAGACCTTCCGCCTGGCCGTCAGTTCCTCGGTTGATCTCGCGGCGTTGGCCCGGCTGGTGTACCTCGAACCTGGCCCGGCGTGCCCGCGGCGGGGCCCGATCCGGTTCACGGTCCTCGATCAACGGGCCATTGCAGACTCGGCACCGTGGCAACTTCGCGAAGCCGGCGGGTGGGACCGGGATCGGTCGACCGACGGGCTCCGGCGGGTCGTCACGCTCCGGCCGGCGGAGCCGTTGCCGCTGGCCTGCGCGGCCGAGTTGGTGACCCCGACCTTCATCGATCCCGCCAACCCCGGCCCGGTCCGCCGCTGGGCCTTCGCCACCTACGGCACCTTCGCGGTCGACACCACGACTTGTGGCGGAGGCGGCCACTGTCCCACCGGTCCGATTCAGCTCCGGTTCACCACGCCGGTCCGAGGTGCCGAGGTCCTCCGCCACGTTCGGGTGCTGCCCAAAGTGGCCTTCACGGTGGCCGACTCGAACGACGTCAGCGAAACCTGGTCGCTGCAGGCCGATCTCAAGCCGAGAACCGGGTATCTGATCGAGGTTGACCCGGTCTTGACCGACGGTTTCGGCCAGCGGTTGACCGGCAATCCCCGCCGCACCATCGTGACCACGGGCTTTGCGCCAAGTGTGTCCTATCCCACCGGCCGGCTCACGATCGAGCGGAACGGCCCGCGCACGCTCCCCGTGACGTATGTCAACGTCGACACCATCGAAGTGATCCAAGCGGCGGTGCCGGAATCGCTCGAGGCCAAACTGTTGTCGCGGTCGTGGTATGCCTGGAACGACGACTGGACCGCGCTCGAGCCGAAGGCCACCCGTCGGAAGTATCCGGTCACCCCGACCCGGGATCGGCACGGGGTCTACGGGGTGCCGTTCCCGGCCGGTCTCTACGCGGTCAAGATCGTGAGCCGGGCCCTGCCCAAGCCGAAGCGGGACGACGGCGAGCAAGGTCCCGCCGACTATCAGCCGATTGCGCTGGTGCAAGTCACCGATTTGGGCATCCACGCCAAGATCGGCCGGGAGGAGGGCGTGGTGTGGGTCGCGGGCGTGAGCGACGGTCGCTCCCGAAGCGGCGTTGCCATCGCCGTGCGCGACAGCCGGCGCCGGCTGTTGGCCCAGGGTGTCACCGACGCGCAAGGCCTGTTTCGGTTCTCCGGAGTCCGTCGGAAGGGCGAACCGGCGGGCGGCGCCGAGCCCGATTACGAGGGCCAGGCGTTCGAGGGCTACGTCGAAGCCCGGTCCGGCGGCGACCGGGCGGTGGTGGGGGTGACCCAATACGATCCCGACCTGAGCCCGTGGCAGTTCAACGTCTCGGCCGCGTGGGATACCGAACGGTTTCCGATGGCGGCCGCGGTCTTCACGGAGCGGGGCATCTATCGCCCCGGCGATTCGGTGTTTGCCAAGGCCATCGTCCGAACTGGGGCCCTCGGCTCGCTCAAAGTGCCGGGCCGGACCGATTCGGTCCGGCTGGCGTTCCAGGACCGCGATGGCGGCGTCCTCCGCGAACGGACCGTGGCGCTCTCGGCGTTCGGGACGGCGTCGCCGGCGTACCGGTTGCCCGCCGACGCGCCGTTAGGCCGCTATGCGGTCGTCGCGAGTCTCCGTCGGGAGGGTGAATGGAAGGAAGTCGCCCGGGCCGACTACAAAGTGGCGGAGTACCGGGCGCCCGAATTCCTGGTCGATGTGACGGCCGACACTGCGGCCCGGATCACCGGCGACTCGCTCGCCGCCACCGTCTCGGCGCGGTATCTCTTCGGGGCCCCGATGGCCCGGGCCAAGGTGACCTGGGCCGTTCGCGAACAACGGATCGAGGCCTGGGATCTCCAGGTGCCGAACACCGACGGCTACTACGTCGCGGAGCGAGGCTGGTGGTGGGAAGAGTGGAGCGGCCGAAGCGCCACGTCGGTGAGCGAAAGCCGGGCCGATTCGCTCGACGCCGCCGGCCAACTCACGCTGCGGGCCCCGTTGGTGTTGTCGAATCCGAAACTCCCGGCGTTGGTGAGCGTCGACGCGGTGGTGACCGACGTGAACCGCCAGTCGGTGTTCGGAAGCGCCACGGTCAAGGTCCATCCCACCAGTTACTACATCGGGGCCAAGCCCGCCTCGAAAACCTATTTCTGGACCGCCGCCACCCCGGAACAAGTGGAGGTGATCGCGGTCCGTCCCGATGGACGCCGGGTGGCGTCGGTGCCGGTGCGAGGGTGGCTGATCCGGCGGGAATGGCACCAAGTCCGCCGCGAGAACGACGGGGTGGCCGACCTGGTGGGCGAATGGGTCCAAGACACCGTCGACCGGTGCTCGGTGCGGACCACGGCCGCGGCGGTCGCGTGCCGGCTGACGCCGAAGGCCGCCGGCAACTACATCGTCGCGTTCGATGCCGCCGACGATCGCGGGCGGCCGGTGTCCACCAGCTTCTACCGGTGGGTCATCGGGCCGGGGTGGGTGCCCTGGGCGGACGAATCGCAATTCAAGATGGACGTGGTACCCGACAAGAGCCGGTACGCAGTGGGCGACACGGCCACCGTGTTGTTCGCGGCCCCGTTCACCAACGCGGAGGCCTGGGTCACGGTCGAGCGCGAAGGGGTGATCGAGCAGCGCCGGTTCACGGTCAAGGACGGAGCCACGACGCTCAAGCTGCCGGTGACCGAAGCCTGGGTGCCTAACGCATTCGTGTCGATCGTGGTGGCCCGGGGCCGGAGCGCCAAGCCGGGGCCGCTCGACGACCCGGGGCGCCCCACGATCCGGGTCGGCTACGCCGAGGTCCGGGTCACACCCGACGGCAAGCGGCTGCACGTGAGCCTGGCGGCCGACCGCGCCGAGTACCGGCCCGGCGACCGGGCCACCGTCACGGCCACCGTCACCGAAGGGCCGAAAGGCGCCCGGAGCGAAGTGACCCTCTGGGCCGTCGACGAAGGGGTGCTCTCGCTCACCGGCTACAAAGTGCCCGATCCGGTCGAGTTGATCTACCGGCCCCGGGGACTCGGCCTCCGGTTAGGCAGCAACCTCTCGACCGTGGCGCCGCAGGTGCCCCCGGGCGACAAGGGCCGCAATCCGGGTGGCGGAGGCGGCGAGGGCGCAGCCGACATCCTCCGATCGCGGTTCCGGACCACGGCTTTCTTCCTGGGCTCGGTCGTGACGGACTCCCTGGGCGTCGGTCGCGCGGCCGTGAAGTTGCCGGACAACCTCACCACCTTCCGGGTCATGGCCGTCGCCGTCACCGCGGGTGACCGGTACGGCAGCGGCCAGTCTTCGATGCTGGTGACGAGGCCGTTGCTGGCCCGGGCCGCGGTTCCGCGCTTCGTCCGGCCCGGCGACCAACTGACCGCCGGGGTGGTCGTCAACCACCGGATCGGAGGCACTCCAGCGGTCGAGGTGTCCGCGGTACCGACGGGCATTCGGCTCCTCGGCGAGCACACCAAGTCGGCCACGCTCGAAGCCGGTCGAGGCCGGGAAGTCCGGTTCGACTTCCGGGCCGAGCCGGGAGACAGCGCGGCCTTCCGGTTCGATGTGTCCGGTGCCGGCGACCGGGATGCGGTCCGGTTGGCGATTCCGATCCGGCCGGCCTTCCGCGCCCGGTTTGCCACGGTGGCGGGCGTCGTGATCGACTCCACCCGAGTCACGCTCGACGTGAGCGCCGATGCTGACCCCGCGCGGTCGCGGGTCAGCTTCAACCTCGGCAGTTCGCCGGCAGCCCTGCTCAAGGGGTATGCCGAAGATCTCAGAGTCTATCCCTACCTCTGCAGCGAACAACTCAGCAGCATGGCGCTCCCGATCGTGGCCCTCTACCGGGCTCGGAAGCAGGCCGGTTCCGAGGCCGGCGACACCGTCAAGC
>JANMHX010000213.1:0-43518 GCA_031375485.1 Gemmatimonadota bacterium
CACCGCCCTGATCGCCGCCGGGTCCTGCCGGCGGAGTCCAGCGGCCGGTGATTCTATGGCCTATGCGCTCGGCACCATCGGGGGCTTCGGCGAGCTGATCAACTCCGGCGTCAAGAAGCTGGCCTTGAGCGAGGTCCTGCCCCCCGCGGAGATGGACCGGCTCTGGCCTGAAGCGGAGCGAGTTGCCGCGCGGAACCACGTTCAACTCTATCGCGAACCGAGCCTTGTGGTGACTGACCTTTTCCCGGCCGACGTGGCCCGGGGGAAGGATGTCCTGCTGATCTACCAGGGCACCACCAAGGACGAATACCTGGCGCTCAAAGCCGAGGCCCTCGCGTTGGAGAAGGCGGGCCGGTACACCGGGGCGGCGCGCGAGGTGATTGCCCGGCGGTTCGGACGGATGCTGAGCTACCCCACCTGGCGGGTCAATCAGCTGTTGGCCGAGCAGACCGGGTTTCGGACCCTCCGGGATTTCGGGATCAGGGCCAGCAACCTCTTCTTCTACTATCGCGACCTCGACCGGGCCACGGCGTTCTATCAGCGGACCCTCGGCATGGAGTTGGTGGCCGACTACCAGATGGCGCGGATCTTCCGGATGACCGAGGACTCGTATCTGATCTTGGTCGACGCCACCAAGGGGATGCACAGTGCCGATGAGCCCAAGTCGGTGGCGGTGGCACTGATCACGGACCAGCTGGAGGCGTGGCATGCGTATCTGGCCACCAAAGGGATCGCGCCCCGGTCTCCGTTTGCCCCGAAGCCCGGGCGGGCCCACGACGGGTTCGTGATCCAGGACCCCGAGGGATACCTGCTCGAGTTCGAGCGGTTCAATTCTCACCTGGAAAACGAGACCTTCATTCCCCTGCTCCAGAGTGCGAAGACGGTTCGCGCTCCCGGCAGTACAGTACCGGACGGACTCGGCTTCCAGGCCACGGTGACCTGGCTGTACTACCAGGATATCCCGAAGATGGAAACTTTCTACGAAGAGGTGATGGGTTTCCGGCAGGTGGTCGATCAGGGATGGGCCAAGGTGTACCAGGGGTCCCGGACCGGTTACATCGGCCTGGTCGACGAACGACGCGGGATGAACCGATGGTCCGAGAAGAAGGCCGTGAACGTGTCGTTCATCATCGACGACATCGATGGCTGGTTCAACACGGTCAAGCAGCGGGGTGCCTTTCCACTCCGTGACACCGTGGTGAGCGACGACGCCTCCGGGCGGTATCGCGCGTTCGTGGGGTACGACCCGGAAGGGTACTACATGGAGTTCGATCGGTTTCGCGACCATCCACAGAACCAGGCCTTGATGCGGTACCTCGGTGCGGTGCCGGCAAAATAAATGGAACACGTCGATGTCCTGATCGTTGGCGCCGGGATATCCGGCATTGGGATGGCCTGCCACCTCCGGGAGCGGTGCCCGTCTCGGACGTACGCGATTCTCGAGGGTCGCAAGGATATCGGCGGCACCTGGAACCTGTTCCGCTATCCCGGGGTCCGGTCCGACAGCGACATGCAGACCCTCGGCTTCCGCTTCAAACCGTGGACCTCGGCCAAGTCGATTGCCGACGGCCCATCGATCCTCCAATACCTCCGCGACACCGCGGCCGAACATGGCGTTGACCGGCAGATTCGGTTCGGCCACAGGGTGAAGCGGGCGGCGTGGTCGAGCGCCGACGCCCGGTGGACGGTGACGGCCGAGCGGAAGGACACCGGCGAAGTGGTAACCGTGACCTGCAACTTCCTGTTCATGGGGTCCGGTTACTACAGTTACCGCGGCGGATATACGCCCGAGTTTCCGGGGCGGGAACGGTTTCAGGGCCCGGTGGTTCATCCCCAATCGTGGCCGGAGGACCTCGACTACGCCGGCAAGAAGGTCGTGGTGATTGGCTCCGGCGCCACCGCGGTGACGCTCGTTCCAGCCATGGCGGCCACCGCCGGCCACGTCACGATGCTGCAGCGCTCGCCGACGTACGTCTGGGCCATGCCGGACACCGATATCATTGCCAACGGGCTCCGGAAGGTGCTGCCGGAGCGCCTGGCGTACCGGATTACTCGGTGGAAGAACACGAACCTACAGCAGTTCTTCTACCGGCGAGCCCGGCGCTCCCCGGAGAAGGTCAAGGCCTGGCTGCTTCGCCAGGTCCAGCGCGCGCTCGGCCCCGGCTACGACGTCGGGAAGCACTTTACCCCGACCTACAACCCGTGGGACCAGCGGCTCTGCCTAGTGCCTAACGGCGATCTTTTCCAGGCGATCAAGTCCGGCCGGGCCTCGGTCGTCACCGACACGATCGCGACCTGGGACGAACTGGGGATTCAGCTCGATTCGGGCGCGCGCCTCGACGCCGACATCATCGTCACCGCCACCGGTCTCCAACTCGTGACTCTGGGCGAAGTGGAGTTCTCGGTGGATGGCGCGCCGGTCGACTTTTCGAAGACCTGGACCTACAAGGGCTTTGCCTTCTCGGACGTGCCGAACCTGGGCTCGGCGTTCGGCTACATCAATGCGTCGTGGACGCTACGGGCCGATTTGATTTCAGAGTACGTCTGCCGGTTGCTCAACTGGATGGAACAGACCGGCACCGACCAATGCACCCCGCGGCTCCGGCCGTCGGACCAGTCGATGACGGCCCGGCCGTGGATCGAGAACTTCTCTTCGGGGTACGTGCAGCGGGTCATCGACCAGCTCCCCAAACAGGGCGACCGAGAGCCGTGGCAGAATCCCCAGAACTATGGTCGCGACCGGAAGAGTTTTCGGAGGGCCCCTGTGGACGACGGGGTCATGGTTTTCGGCACTCGGCACTCGGCACTCGGCGCTCGGCGGTGATTACGGGGTTTTGAACCGCACGACGTGGTTCTCGAAGGGGAGTTCGCGTTGTTTCGGAGTTGGGGGGGCGCTCGGCGTCCACGGTTTGGAGAATTCGACCATCAGCCCCAGGTCCGCGTAGCCGTCGACCACGAAGGGCACGCCCTCGGTGCCGAGCGGGGACGGGGTGTCCCCCATGTGAAAGTGCAGGTGGGGCGCCGTGGAGTTACCTGAATTGCCCAGGCGGCCGATCACTTGGCCGGCCGAGACCTTGTCGCCCACCTTTACCGTCGGCGAACCGGGAATCAGGTGGGCGTAGAAGGCGTAGTTGCCGCCGCCCAGGTCGAGAATGACGTGATTGCCCCCGACGGTTGCCAGGGTGATCTCGACCGCCATCGTGGGTGAGAAGGGCACATTCTCGATGATCCCGTCCGTGACGGCCACGACCGTGCCGGCGCCAACCGCATGGAGCGGTTCGTTGTAGCCGTACCAGTTGGCGTTGGTGGTGGAGTCACCCTTCCAGGCTTGGCCGTCGGGGCCGAGCTTGATCCAGTCGGTGGCGAACCGTTGGGGAATTCGGGTCAGGCCGCCGAGGGGAATCGCGGTGCGCCGGTGTCCCGACGTATTGCCGGGTCCGTTGATGGCGCCCCACGGCCCGCCGGCGAGCGGTGAGCGGACCACGATCGGGGTGCGACGATCTACCGTCACGACATAGGTCGGCAGGGTGTCCGTGGCGGGGCCGTCGAGCGAGTCGGCGGGGGTGAAGAACAGGCGGTGCTCGAGGTGGCTCGGGGCCGGGCCCGCCGGGGCGGACACCAGCAGGAACAGCAAGGCCTGCTTTCCGGCCGCAATCACCCGACCGTCTCCGCTTTCACCCATTCGCTGGGCGATGCTCTTGAGCGAATCGCCTTCCCAGCCGGCTAACCCAGTCCCAGCGGCCGATACCTCGACCCGCTTGATGCCGAGGGCCCGTCGGCCGACGTTGGTGACCCGGAGTTCGTACACCAGTCTGGACCGGCCATCGGCCAGGACGGCGATGGGATTCTTGGGCACCCGGATGTCGACGGGGATCATGCCTTTGAGTTGGGCGCCGACCACGCCTGGTGTGACCAGCATGGCGAGGGTCAGAATGAGCCGGTGCATGACGATTGCTCCTTGGATTGTCTCGACTTCCGGTGCGGACCTTCGGTTCAAGATAGGCTTCCGCTAGCTTGGCGGGAATCGCCGCCGATCGCCACCAACCAGTCTCAGGAGTCAGGATGCAATACGCCGATCCGACCGCCACCACCGACCCGCTGGCCACCACGGCCGCCCGCCTGCTCGAGGCGGTGGAAGCCGCCGAGCCCAAGCTGTTGGCCCTCGGGGAGACAGCGGCCGGCGCCAACCGGGGCTCCGGGAAGTGGTCCGCGAAGCAGATTCTTGGTCATCTCCTCGACTCGGCGAGCAACAATCACCAGCGGTTCGTTCGGGCCGCGTCGGGGGAGCCGTTCAAGGGGCCGGGGTATGCTCAGGAACACTGGGTGGCCTGTCAGCACTACGACCAGCGTCCCTGGGTGGCGCTCGTGGCGTTCTGGGTGGCCTACAATGGCCATCTGGCCCACGTGCTATCCCACTATCCCGAGCAGCATCGGAGCGTTCCTTGCGAGATCGGGGGTGGACCGCCGGTGACGCTGGAGTTCGTGGCCCGCGACTACGTCGGACACATCAGACACCACCTGACCCAGGTCCTGGGTCAGGGGTAATGTCAGGACGGGTCGCGAGGTTCCGGACCTAGAACGGCGTGTACTCGGGCGGGGTCACGCCGTTCATCCGGAGGTACGGCACCGTCTGCCCCAGCGTCCACGGGAAGTGGTCCAGGAGTTCCATCAGCGCCCGATAGCGGGGGAGCTTCTTCCCGAACTGGACGATCTCTTCGGTCATCGCGGCATCGCTCACCCCTCGGAGCATCTGGATTGTGTGATCCATGGCCGCCACGGCAAACGCCCGGAGGGCCGGCTTGCTGTGGAGGTAGACCGCCGAGTCGCCCATGGCGGGCACCTTCTGCGATCCCGTGATGGCCGAGTGGGCGATGAACGCGTCGCCTGCCGCGGTATGCTCGATTTGCTCGGCGAAGTTCCGGACGCCCTTGGTGGGCCGGAAGCCGAGCATCGAGTCCGGGGCGGCGTCGATGTACTTGAGGAGCGACGCCTTGTGGGTCTCCACCATGGCGATCAGGGCCGATTGGGGGATGAACTTCTGCGCCACGAGGGAGCCAACGGCCCCCGGCACGAACGCCAGGGCAATCATCAGTCGGAACGAACGCATCAGAGCCTCGGGATGGGAGTGGGTACGCGGGATGCTCGGGCAAGGTGACCGCGAACGGGCCGGTCCCGCAAGGCCTGCTCCCTTTGGCCCGGGCCCCTCGGTAACTTCCCTGGACTTGAACGGGGACCCTGTACCCCGTGCCGCTCCCAACCTGTGAGATTGCCATGGAAGAACCCACCAACCCCGAACGCCGGCCCGACCTGATTTCCGAGCGCCTGTTCCGGACCCGGACGGTCATAATCGCGGGCGAAATCAACCAACGCCTCGCCGCGATGGTGACCGGACAGTTTCTGGCGCTCGCTGCCGAATCGTCCGATCCGATTACCCTCTTCGTCAACAGCCCGGGCGGCCATGTCGAGTCCGGCGACAATATCCACGACCTGATCCAGTTCATCACCCCGAAAGTCCGGGTCGTCGGGACCGGGTGGGTGGCGAGTGCGGGGGCCCTGATTTACGTCGCGGTGCCGAGGGAGCACCGGTATTGCCTCCCGAACACGCGGTTCCTGCTCCATCAACCGGCGGGCGGAACCGGGGGCAGCGCGTCCGACATGGAAATCGAGGCTCGCGAGATCATTCGGATGCGCGACCGGCTGAACCGGATCTTTGCCAAACAGACCGGCCAGGCGCTCGAGCGGATCGAGGGCGATACCCACCGGAATTTCTGGCTCACGGCCGAAGAAGCGGTGGCGTACGGCATCGTCGGGAAGATCATCCGAACCCAAGCGGAGCTCGACGGGAAGTAGCCTGGACCGGGCAGGATCGTTCAAGCCGGGCCGGCCGGGGCCCGGTTAGGTCTCAGTACTCCTCTATGAACCGGTCAAATATCGATGCGATCCCCTTCTCTGGTATCCGTTCTGACCCTCGCCTTTCCGGGCACCGTCCTGGCCCAGGACGCCATGTTCCGGGGTGGCCCGACCCACGCGGGCGTCTACGCCTCGGCCTCCCCGACGCTCGGGTCGGTGGTATGGAAGTTCAAGACCGGGGGCTTCGTGCTCTCCTCGCCCGCCGTCAGTGGGGACTGGGTCTATGTCGGTAGCTCGGACGGCCGGCTCTATGCGATTGACCGAGCCAGCGGCGCCGAACGGTGGAAGTTCCAGTCCCACGGACCGATCGCCTCGTCGCCCGCCGTCCATGGCGATCTGGTGTACATCAGCAGCCTCGACGGCAATGTCTACGCGATCGATCGGGCCACCGGCAAAGAGCGCTGGGCCTTCACCACCAAGGGCGAACGGCGGTTCACCGCACCGGGTATCCACGGCGCCATTCCCCGGACCGAACGGATGCCGGACCCGTTCGACGTCTTCCTCTCCTCGCCCACCATCGCGAACAACACGGTCTATATCGGGAGCGGCGACCAGCATGTCTACGCGCTCGACGCCGCCACCGGAGCCCTCCGCTGGCAGTTCGGGGCGGCGGACGTGATTCACGCCTCGCCCGCGGTGGCCAATGGCTTGGTGTACATCGGGAGTTGGGACCGGAATCTCTACGCGCTCGACGCCGCCACCGGGCGGGAGCGGTGGCGCTACACCACGGGAAACGACACCACGGAATACAATCAGATCGGGATCGCGAGTTCGGCGGCGGTGGCCGGCGGCTTGGTCTTCGTCGGGGGGCGGGACGGACATTTCCACGTGGTCGACGCCGTGACCGGCGTCCGGAAATGGGTCCACAACAACAACGGTGGGTGGACCATCGGGTCGCCCGCGGTGCGGGATGGCGTCGTCTACTTCGCGACCTCCGACGGCCGCCGGTTCAAGGCCCTCGACGCGGCCACCGGCGCCGTGCGCTTCGACCTGGCCAACAAGGCCATCTCGTTCTCGTCGCCCGCGGTGGCCGGGAACGTCATCTACTACGGAACGTCCGACGGGTGGCTCCACTCGGTGGATATTCGGACCGGCCAGTTCTTGGCGCATTTCCAGTCCGACGGGTCCAAAGCCAACGGTGCCCGGTGGACCGACTCGGCCGGGGTGTTCCAATCGGGGAAGATGTATCCGGACGGGACCCTCGACGGGATGATGATCGGGACGCGGACGATGTTCACTGTCGGATCGATCCTCTCCTCGCCGACCATTGCGGGCGGGGTACTCTATGTCGGGAGCACGGACGGCAACGTCTACGCGCTCCGCTGATCGCCTATGGCGCCAGGATAGACCGGTCGGTATAGTTGCGGGGCTCCCTGACCGATCTCCACCCGAGAGGCCCCCGTGAATCCGAACAAAGCGCTGTGGGAAAAGGGCGACTTCACCGCCATCGCCGCCCTGATGCGAGACTCCGGGGAGGCCGTGGTCCGGTCCCTCGGCGTGGTACCGCCGCTCCGGGTGCTCGATCTCGGCTGCGGTGACGGCACCACCGCCCTGCCGCTCGCCAAGCTGGGCGCGAGCGTGCTCGGCGTGGACATTGCCGCGAACCTGGTGGCCGCCGGGAACCGCCGTGCCGTCGAAGCCGGCCTCGACCGCCTGACGTTCCAGGAGGGTGACGCCTCCGACCTCCAAGGCATTCCAGAGGACAGCTTCGACCTGACCCTCTCGGTCTTCGGGGCCATGTTCGCGCCCAAGCCGTTTGACGTGGCCAAGGAAATGGTTCGGGTTACCAAGCCCGGCGGCCGGATCGTCATGGGGAACTGGATTCCGAACGATCCGACTTCGTTCGTGTCCCAGCTGCTCAAGATCAGCACGGCCTTCGCACCGCCGCCGCCCGAGGGATTCGTCAGTCCGATGACCTGGGGCGTGGATACCCACATCATCGAACGCTTCGGCAAAGCGGGGGTTGCCGCCGACCGGATTGCCATGGTGAAGGACACCTACTCGTTCGTTTCGGCGGACCGGAACCCCGGGCAGGTCATTGACTTGTTCCGCCGCTTCTACGGCCCGACCATGAATGCGTTCGATGCCGCCGCAAAGACCGGCGCGGAAGAGGCTCTGCATACCCAGCTGCTCGATCTGGCCCACTCGTTCAATCGAAATACCACCGGCGGCACCGCCATCAATGCCACGTTCCTCAGGGTGACCGTCCAGAACTGATGCAGCCCCTGTACCAAGGCACCGCCGCGGCGGCGCTCGATCCCGATCGGGGCCTCTACGGCGCCATCGCCGATCCGGCCGCGCGCCGAGCGGTGGACCGCTTCATCGTCCCGATCCGTTCCGGCCGGGCTTGGTACCTCCGAGCCGGCCAACTCTGCCGCCTCACCACGATCGACGGCCCGCAGGTGGTGGACTTCAACGCGTGGAACCGCCACAATCCAGCGGAACGATTCTGGGCCGCCCGTACCAAGCAGCTGCACGGCGCCCACCTGAACGTCTTCGACCGGCTCTGGTCCTGCCTGCCGTACCTCCGTCCGATTGCGACGGTCGTCGGCGACAGTATTCGGTATGGCATCGACGCCGACGGCGCCGGCTGCCATGACCTGCTCGGGACCCGTTGCGACCCGTATGTCCACAAGATGCTGACCGGTGAGGACTTCGACGTCTGCTGCCACTCCAACTTGTTTCGGGCGGTACGCCCGTTCGGGCTCGCGGAATCGGATGTGCACGACGTCCTGAATGTGTTCCAGGTGACCGGCCTAACGGCCGACGGTCACCGGTACTTCGTCAAGCCGTGCCCGGCCACGCGGGGTGATTACTTTGAGTTCTTTGCCGAAATCGACCTCCTCTGCGCGGTGTCCACCTGTCCCCATGGCGACATGTCGGTGCCGATCTGGGGCCCGGACGCCGTGGCGGATGTGACGTCCATCTGCCGCCCGATCGAGGTGGAGGTGGCTGATGTCGAGCCCGCCTTGCTGACCCGGTGGCAACCGCCCGCGGTGGCCGACTACCGCGGCCATCACGGCATCACTGCAGGCTGACCTTGACGCTCCAACTGTGAGGACGCGAATGCTTCGATATTGGATGGTGCCGCTGGTTCTGATCGGATGCGGGCCGGTGGAGCGGCCGAGCGCCCCAGGCGTGCCCCTGTACGACAACCTCGGCCGGTTTCACGTCGAGATCACCACCACCAACCCGGAAGCGCAGCGGTACTTCGATCAGGGGATGCGGCTGGCGTATGCGTTCAACCACGCTGAGGCCGTCGCGTCGTTCGAAGCCGCCGCCCGCCTGGACTCCCGGTGCGCGATGTGCCAATGGGCCATTGCCTATGCGCTCGGACCCAACATCAACGCGCCGATGGACTCCGCCGCCGGCGCCCGCGCCGTGGCGGCGATCACGGAGGCCCGCTCCCTTGGCGCCGGCGCCAGTGCCCGGGAACGCGACTTCATCGAGGCCATGGCCAGCCGGTATTCGGCGGATCCGAAGGCGCCCCGGCCGGCCCTCGATAGTGCGTTTGCCGTCGCCATGGCCGGGTTGGCCGCGAGGTACCCCGACGACCTCGAGGCCGCGACGATCCACGCCGATGCGCTGATGAATCTCCGGCCCTGGGACTATTGGGCCGGGGTGGGCAAGCCCTATCCGGGCACCGACGTGCTGGTGGGCGAACTCGAGCGGGTGATGGCGGCGGACTCGACCCACCCCGGGGCGTGCCACCTGTTCATCCACGCCATCGAGGCCACCGAACCGGCCCGCGCCGTCGGGTGCGCCGAGCGGCTCGCGGCGCTGATGCCGGGGGCCGGCCATTTGGTCCACATGCCCTCACACATCTACGTCCGGATCGGCCGGTATCAGGAAGCGATCGACCACAATCACCACGCGGCCCACGCCGACTCCGCGCTCACCGTCGCCGACCGGATTTCGCCGACCTACGCCGCGCTTTATGTCTCCCACAACTACCACTTCCTCGGCTTCGCGGCGCTGCTGTCGGGCCAGGCGGAGTTAGGTATCCGCGCCGCCAAACGGACGGTCGCAACCATGCCGCCGGCCGAGGCCATCCAGTTGCCCGAGTACCAGCCCCTCGTGGCGTTCGAGCATCTGATGCTCCAGAAGTTCGGGCGCTGGGATGCGCTGCTCGGGCTTCCGCTACCCGACAGTTCTCTGCCGATCGGGCGGGCGGTGGCGGAGTATGCCCGGGGTACGGCGCTCGCGGCCACCGGCCGATTCGAGGAGGCCGAGGCGTTGCTCCCGGTGATCGGCCGCCGGGGCGAGGGGAATTACTCGGCAATCGCCAAGGGGATAGTGGCGTTGGCGGGTCACTCGCTGGCGGGCGAACTGGCTGCCCGGCGGGGCCAGTGGGCGGCGGCCGAGCGGGAGTTCCGCGCCGCGATGGCGATCGAGGACGGGTTTACCTACATGGAGCCGCCGTGGTGGATCGAGCCGGTCCGCCACCCGCTCGGGGCCGTGCTGCTTCGGGCCGGGAAGGCGGCCGCGGCCGAAGTGGTCTTTCGGGAAGACCTGGTCCGGTTTCCGGCCAATGTCTGGTCGCTGGTCGGGCTTCGGGCAAGCCTGGCGGCGCAGGGCAAGCCGTCAGCCGATATCGCGGCCCAAGCGGCGGCGGCGGTGACGCAGGCAGGCACCGACCCCAAAGTTGCTCACTACTAGGCAGATCACCATGGCACACCCATTCAAGCGAGCCCCATGCGACGACTCGTCCTCGGTTCAGCCCTTGTCTTCGTCGGGCTCCTCATGAGCCCGGACCTCAACGCCCAACGGGTGCGGCGCATCAATCCGCCCACCCTCTCGGCACCGACCGGGTACGCCCACGTCACGGTGGGGCCCGACGGCCGGACCGTGTTCATTGCCGGCCAAATCCCGGTCACCTCAGCCGGGACGCTGGTGGGGGCCGGTGATTTTCGGGCCCAAACCGAGCAGGTCTTCGAGAACCTCCGCCTGGCGCTCGCGAGCGTGGGCGCCACGTTCGACGAGGTCCTCAAGATGACCACCTTCGTCACCGACGTGAGCCAGGTGCCGGCGTTTCGGGAGGTTCGGAACCGAGTCCTCCGTCCCGACCAATGGCCGGCCAACACGCTCGTGCAAGTCGTGGCCCTGGTTCGGCCCGAGTACTTGATCGAAATCGAGGCCGTGGCCATGCTCGCCGTGCCCCTCAAGTAGTCCCGGGGGCGGGGGGCTTGCGGATTCGGCGCTCCAATGAGATGTTCAGTGGAACGATTCAGGGGAACATCATGACCCGCGATCCACTCGACCTGCTCCAAGGTACCCTCGACATTTTGGTCCTCAAGGCCGTCAGTTGGGGCCCCCGCCACGGCTACGCCGTGGCGTCGTGGATTCGGGACACCACGACCGACAACCTCACCATCGAGGACGGCGCCCTGTATACCGCCCTCCACCGAATGGAAGAGCGGGGCTGGCTCGCTTCGACCTGGGGTGTCAGCGAGAACAACCGCAAAGCCAAGTTTTACCATCTGACCGACCTCGGGCGCCAGGAGCTCAAAGCCTCCCGGCAGCGATGGTCGCGGTATGTCGCGGCCGTGAGCCAGGTGCTCGAGGCCCGGGCCTAGTGCCTCCGGAGCGGTGGCGTCAGCTCTTCGAATTGGCGACCCGGCCGTTTCGAGGCCGGGTCGCGGTGGATTCTGAAATCGCGACCCATCTTGAACTCGTCGCCGAAGAACTCGAGCGGCGGGGATGGGCCGGCCCGGCCGCCCAAGCCGAAGCCCGCCGCCGGTTCGGGGATCTCACCGCCTACCGAAAGCAGATCATGACGATCGATGCCCGCCGCCAGCGCGGTTCCAACCGCCTCCAGTGGTGGTCGGACCTGTCTCAGGACGCCGGAACGGCGATTCGAGGGTTGATCCGGACGCCGTTGTTCACCGCCGGCGTGATCCTGACGCTGGCGCTCGGGATTGGGGTCAACGCCACCATGATCGGTTTGGTCGACCGTCTGCTCCTCAAAGCCCCGGCGCACGTCGTCGATCCCGACCAGGTCGTTCGCTACACGATCACCCAGACGAGCGAGACCTTTGGAAGCTTTACCAACACCAGTGTCACCTTCAAGGAGCTCGGGATCCAGCGAGCCTCCTCGGCCCTGTCCGACATGGCCGCGTTCTCCTCGGGTTCGGTGAGCTACGGCCGGGGCGAGGCGGCCCGGGACCTTCGGGCGACGATCGCGACCGCCAACTTCTTCCCGCTGCTCGGCGTCCGGCCCGAGTTGGGGCGGTTCTTCACCACCGCCGACGATCCCGTCGGGGGCGGTGATCCGACGGCGGTGATCAGCTACCGATTGTGGCAGCGGGAATTCGCCGGCCGTCCCGATGCACTCGGTAAGTCCCTGTGGCTTGGCAGCCGGCAATACCAGATCATCGGTGTCGCGCCGCGGTACTTCACCGGGGTCGATCTCGATGCCGTCGATGCCTGGCTTCCGCTCCATACCGGAGCCCGGGAGTTTCTCGGCAACTCTCAAGACTGGCGGGACACCTGGAACTGGCAATGGGTCAAACTGCTCGGTCGGCTCAAACCGGGTGTGACCCGCATGGAAGCCAGTGCCGAGGCCACGGTCCGGTATCGGGCCGCCACCGCCGACGTCCTGGATCGGAAGAACGACAAGGGCACGGTCACCTTTCAGCCGATCATCGCCGGCCGCGGTGCCGACCAGACCCAGACACCGCTGGTCGTGGCCCTCTTGGCGGGCGTGTCGGTGTTGGTCCTCCTGATTACCTGCGCCAACGTCGCCAACCTCGTGCTGGCGCGGGGGCTGGCGCGCCGGAGGGAAACTGCGGTCCGGGTGGCGTTAGGTGTCGGTCGCGGCCGGCTGGTCCGGAGCCTGCTCATCGAGAGTCTGTCGCTCGCGACGGTCTCCGCGGTCGTTGGTCTTGGTCTGGCCTACGGCGGCGGGGTCGTGGCCCGGGCACTCCTGCTACCGGGGATCGACTTCATCGAGCCGCCGGTCGACTATCGGCTCATGGGGGTCGCGTTTCTGGCCTCGCTGGTGACCGGTGTGCTGGTCGGACTGGCGCCGGCGTTCCGGCTGAGCCGCCCCGACCTCGCGGACGACCTCCGGGCCGGCGCGGGCCGGGGTTCGGCGGGCCGGGAGCAGGTCCGGTTCCGGAACGGGCTGTTGTTCACCCAGGCCGCCTTATCGGTGATCATGCTGCTCTGCGCCGGCCTGTTCTGGAAGAGTCTCCGGGTGGCCGAGTCGGTGGACTTCGGCTTCCGGCCGGAAGGCCTGGTGACGGCGGACATCGATCTTCGGACCGCGGGCTATTCGAAGCCCCAGCAGCAGGCGTTCTACGACGAGGCCTACCGGCGGTTCAAGACGGTACCCGGGGTGGCCAGTGTGAGTCTCACCACCACCAATCCGTTCTGGACCCGTCAGGGCACCGCCCTCCGGATCCCGGGGCGCGACTCGATTCCGCGGCTCAAGTCGGGCGGGCCGTATTTCTCGGCCGTCACGCCCGACTACTTCACGACCCTCGGGATCTCGATTAAGCGCGGGCGCGGGTTCGTCGAGGAGGACCAGCCCGGGGCCGCTCGGGTCATCGTGGTCAACGAGACGCTGGCCCGCACGTTCTGGCCCGGCGAGGAGGCCCTCGGCAAGTGTCTGTTGGTCGGCCGTGGCAGCACGGTGTGCCGCGAGGTGGTCGGGGTGAGCGCGGACGCCAGCAACGAATCGCTCGAGCAGGAGGATGTCCAGGCGTACTACCTACCCCTGGCCCAAAGTGACAGCCTGGCGGGGGATCGGTACCTGATGATCCGCGCCGCTGGCAATCCAGTGCCGATGGTGAGCTCAGTCGGGCGCCGGCTGCAGACCATGGCGCCCAATTTGCCCGTGGCCAGCGTGCGTCTGATGCAAGAGCAGATCGAGCCCCTGATGCGACCCTGGCGCTTGGGTGCGGCGTTGTTCGGAATCATGGGTCTGGTCGCGCTCGCGGTAGCGCTCGTGGGGCTCTACAGCGTGCTATCCTACCTGGTCGCGCAACGCACCAGGGAATTCGGGATCCGGAGTGCGCTTGGCGCTCGCCTTAGCGAGGTGATCCGGATGGTGGTGCTCGAAGGCCAGCGAACCATTCTGGCCGGCATCGTGGCGGGGTTGGCCGTATCGATCATGGCGGTCAAGTTCTTGATTCCGCCTGACTTGATCGCCCGGGTGTTGTTCAAGACCTCCCCGACCGATCCGCTGGTGTTAGGCGGTGTGGCCCTGCTCCTCGTGGTGACGACCCTGCTCGGGAGCCTGGTGCCCGCCATCCGAGCCGGCCGGGTAGCGCCGATGGAGGCGCTCCGGGCTGACTAACCCGGCGCTCCCCGTTCCCCCCGACCGCCCGATCCTGTTCCGGGCGATGCAGGCCTCCGACGCATTTGCGGTGGCGGCCCTGCATGCAACCAACTGGCGGGCGAACTATCGTGAGGTTCTGTCGGCCGCCTACCTCGCCGGCGATGTGGTCCGGGAACGCGAGGCGGTCTGGAGCGCGCGGCTCAGCGGCGCCACCGACCGGGAGTTCGGGATCGTGGCCGAAGTCGACGGCGCCGTGATCGGGTTTGCCTGGGTCACCGGGAATGCCGATCCCGAGTACGGGAACTTGCTCGACAACCTCCACGTCGAGCCGGGCTTCCAGGGAAAGGGCCTGGGCCGGCTCCTGCTTCTCGGCGTGGTTGAGGCGCTCGAGTCCAAGAGGTTGGTCCAAGCGATGTACCTGTGGGTCTATGCCGTCAACGGGGGCGCGAGGCGGTTCTACGAACGTCTTGGCGCGAAGGAGCAGGGCCAAGAGCTCATGGCGTCATCGGACGGCGGCCGGGTCCTCGCCTGTCGATACGTCTGGCCGGACCCGTTGACGATGTTCCCCGAGGGCCCGGTCGCTACTTGACCCGGGACTGCATTTCGGAAATGACGTCCTTATAGACGTTGAGAATCCGCCCCCACGCCTCGAAGCTCTCGTCGTCCTTGAGCGATTTGATCGGGGCGTTGTTCTTCTCGCTCGCGATCTTGACCGTGTAGCGGAGCGGATCGGTGTTGGCCCGCTTCACGATGAACCGGGTTCGGACGTACACGGCGTTGTTGGAATAGGCCTTCACCTGCCACGCGGTGCGGAGATAGCCGGTTTCGCGGTCGGAATTTTCCAAGATGTCGAAGTGCGAGAGCACGATCGAGGAGATCACGTTCCAAACCGCCTCTTCGGTCCGGTCTTTCCCCGGTTCGATCGTAATGTTGACGTTGGCCTGGTCGCTCTGTTCCGAAGCGGGGTACGACTCATCCGCGACCATCGGCGGGGTTTCGCTCACCGGTGGTTCCGGGGCGTTGGGTTGGTCGCACCAATGGTAGGTCGCAATGACAAATCCCGGCGCGTCGGCTTTGACGTCGACACAGGTTCCGGGGTTGATCTTGATGATCTGGGGTCCGACTCCGGCCGGCTGCCCGTTGACCGAGACCTTGGCCATCGGCGACGCGGCCAGGTTGACCGTCCGCCCCGCGAGCTTCAGTGATAACTGGAGCGGTAACGTCCCGGCGTTGGGCTTGTTACACAGAGGCGGGTTGGTTTCAGTGGGCATCCAACCAGTCATTTCGCCCTTGACCAAGACGCAGGCGCCGTTCGGCACTCGCACCGTGGCGCTGCCGGTGCCGAGCACGGCCCCGTTGACGGCAATCGTGGCGCCGCTCGGAACGACCGACACCTCAACCGCGCGGTCGTCGAGTACAATCGGCAGCGTGAGCGGAGTGTTGGGGCCGTAACTCAACGCTGGAATCGCGGGGACGGCCCATCCGGGCGCATACACTTCGACCGTGTAGGACCCCTGGCCCTCCACGACCTCGAGTTCCAACTGCTGGCTGCCGGCGGGGACCGGCCGCGGAACCCCATTGACCTTGATGGTGGCGTTGAGCGGCACGTCGACCTTCACGATTCGGGTGTTCAGTCTGACGACCAATGCGGCCTTCTTGGCCACCGGGTTCACTTTCTGGGTAAACGTGACCACGGAGTCCTTGTACCCTTGGAGCCGCACCAGGAGCCGGACGTGTTTTTTGATGTCGAATTTCGATGAGGTGAAGGGCTGCCACCCCGCACCCTTGCCGTCGTCGAAGAACAGTTTCGCGGCCGATGGTTCGGCCTGGACCGGGAAGCTCTGAGCTGCGGCAGGCACAGCAGAAACGCCGAGGATGGCGGCAAAGACAAGGCGCATGGATCGGGCTCCGGGCAACTGGGGGTGGGAGACTCGGAGAATGTACCTCCCCGGCGCCGAAACGCGAGCCGCCTATTCCTCCCGCAGTACCTGGGTTGGACTGACCCGCGTGGCCCGCCGGGCGGGGAGGTAGCTCGCCAACAGGCCCGCCATCACCAGGGCTCCGGCCCCCGCAAGGAAGGACACCGGATCGGTGGCCCCGACCCCGTAGAGGAGACTGCCAAGGATTCGCGAGGCCACAGCCGCGCCGATGAGTCCCACCACCAATCCGAGGGCAATCGGGAGCATGCCTTGCCGGAGCACCAACCCCAACACTCGGCTCGGCTCGGCGCCGAGCGCCATCCGGATCCCGATCTCTCGAGCTCGCGCGGTCACCGAATAGGCCAGGACGCCGTAGACGCCGATGGCGGCGAGCATCAAGGCCGTTCCGGAGAAGAGCCCGAGGAGCGTCGTGGCGAATCGATGCCGTGCGGTGGCGCTCCGGCTCACCTCGTCCATCGTCCGGACGCTGAAGATCGGCAGTCCGGGGTCCACGACGCGGATCGCCCGGCGGGCTGCTTCGACCACCGCGAGGGGATCGCCGGTCACTCGGATCACGAACGTGGCCGGGGCCACCGGGGCCTGGAGCGCCGGCACGTACACGTCGAGGTCCGCCGGCTTCGAGGCGATGCCGTAGCGCACGTCGCCGACCACACCAATGACCGCTACGGCGGTGTCGGCTCGGCTGAAATAGAACGTGGCTACCCGGATGGTCCGTCCCACCGGGTTGACGCCGGGCCACAGTCGCTTGGCGGCCGTCTCGTTGATGATCACGCCTTTCGGCGCACCGACCCGATCCCGCTCGTCGAACCCGCGGCCGGCAATGATCGGAATCCGGAGGGCCGCGAAGTAGCCGGGTGCCACCGCATGGACGCCGATGCCCCGACTTTCGGCATCGCTGAATCGACGGTCATCCACCGACAGAACGACACTGCTGGAGCACCGGCCCTGGAGCGGCAGGCAGAGGCTGGTGCCGGCCGCCTCGACTCCCGGAATGCCGCGGATCTGCTCGAGCGCGAGAGTCCGGAACCGGGCCGGATCTTCGCCGGCAACGCCGGTGGTGCCCGGGCTCACCCGAAAGGTGACGACGTGATCCCCTTGAAAGCCGGCGTCGATGGCGGTGAGTTTCTCCAAACTCCGGACCAACAGCAATGCGCCGGTCACCAGCGCCACGGCCAGGGCCGCCTCGGCCATGACCAGTACTTGAGCGGCGCCGAATCGGCCGGCGCGCGCTCCCGTGACCCGGACGTCGTGAAGGAACCCGGTCCCGGTCTGCCGCGCCGCCCGCCAGGCCGGCCAGAGACCGGTGCCGAGGCCGGTCACCAAGCTGGTGCCGAGTGCGAACAGCAGGACTCGCCCGTCGATCGTGGTTCCGGTGGCATCGAAGAGGTAGTTGGTGCCGCCCGGCCCGTCGCCACCGCTCGGGCCCAGCCGCGCGATCAGCGGACCGGCCAGCCACGCCACCGCCACGCCGAGTGCGCCACCGATCACCGACAGCACGAGGCCTTCGGTCAGCAGATGCCGGACCAGCGCCCCCTGGCTCGCCCCGACGGCGCTTCGGACCGCCAGTTCGCGACGGCGGCCCGCCGATCGAATCAGCAGCAGGTTGGCGAGATTGATCGCGCCGATCAGCAGCACGGTGCCGGTGGCGCCGAACAGAATCCACGAGGCGCGGGATACGCCCGGATCGACCCGGATGTCCGCGAGCGGCTCGGCGGTGGCCGACCAGGCCGCGCTCCGGGCGTCCCTGGGGAATCGCTCGTCGACTTGCCGCCCGATCGTCGCCATTTCGGAGCGAGCTCGATCGAGCCCGATGCCTTGGTTGAGCCGGGCCACCACTCCGAACCAATGGTTCTGGCCTTCGGTCAGGATCTCGTCGTACTCGAGCACGGGGGCCATCATCATCGGCAGGAACACGTCGACCCCGCCCGAGAGTCCCGCGAAGCCGGCCGGGGCAACGCCGATCACCGTGAAGGACGTGGCGCCAATCCGCACACTCCGCCCGACGACGGCAGGATCGGAGCCGAACCGCCGCCGCCAGAGCCCGTGGGCCAGGACCGCGACCGGGTGCCCTTTGGGGATCGAATCATCGGCCCGCGTCAGAGCCCGGCCGGCCACGGCGCCGACGCCCAGGACCCGGAAGTAGTCGCCGGAGACGAATTCGACGCTCAGCCGCTCGGGTTCGTCGCCACCGAGGTTGGCGTTGCCGGTCGAGTAGCCGGCCATGCCGTCGAAGGACGTCGCGAGCTCCCGCATGGCGGCGTACTTCGGATACGACCACGCGAACGGCTCGACCGGCGCACCCGCCGACTCGCGGGCGGCGATGAAGAGATTGACCAGCCGGTCCGGTTCGCGAAACGGGAGCGGGCGGAACAGCAGGCCGTCGATCAGACTGAACATGACGGTGGTGCCGCCGATCCCGAGCGCCAGGGTCAGCAGCGCCACGGCGGTATAACTGGGCGTTCGGCGGAGGGCCCGGATCGTGTGCCGGAGATCGGCCTGAATCAGGTCGAGCCAATGCACTCCGCGGGCGGATCGCGCTTCTTCTTTGAACGCCTGGACCGCGCCAAACCCCGCGCGGGCCCGCCGCTCCGCTTCGGCGCGCGGGAGTCCGCGGGCGGCCAGATCGTCGGCCACCATGGCGATGTGGGCCTTCATCTCTTCGTCCATGTCGCGCTCGAACCGGGAGCGGCCGAGGAGGACCCGAATGGTGTCCCGGATCCGGGCGATCATGACTGGAGGTCCGCCGGGGTGGCGGCCATGACCGCGCCGATCGCGTCGACCAGGCGGATCCAGCCTTCCCGTTCGTCCTTGAGCCGGCGGCGTCCGGCCGGCGTGAGCTGATAGAACTTGGCCCGCCGGTTGTTGTCGCTGACGCCCCATTCGCTGCTGAGGAGCCCTTGGTGTTCCAGGCGGTAGACGGCGGGGTAGAGGGAGCCCTGCTGGATCGCCAGGGTGTCGTGGGAGAATTGCTGGATCCTGAGCAGGATCCCGTAGCCGTGCATCGGCGCGAGCGACACGGCCTTGAGGATCAGCATGTCGAGGGTGCCCTGGAGCAGTTCGGGCGGGGGCGTGGCCATCGGCGTTCTCCTAGTGTGACTAGGAGAAGCTAGGATCGCTCTCCTAGTCTGTCAAGGAGAGCCCGATGGCCTGACGTGGTTCTCGACGCTGTACTTGAGGAAGAAATCGGCCTCTCGGTAGCCGGGATAGGCGGCCATCATCCTCCGCATGGCCTCGGCCCGGGTTTTCGCCGAGGTCACGATCCGGACGTAGTCGTCGATGTACCGCATCGTGGTGGTGAACAGGCTCTGATCCGTCGGGGCCCCGTGCCCGGGATAGATGACCGGCCGCCGGGCCGCGTACCGGGCCTTGATCCGGGCCAGTTCCGATCGCCAGACGGCGACCCGGTTGAGGGTGATGTCGTCACCCATCCAGAGGTGGACCCGGTGGTACCCGAAATCGGCCAGGAAGAGCCCGTTCAGATCCGGACTGTAGACCGTGGTCATGTGCGGCGCCTCGGCGACTTGGTAGTCGGTCGTCAGTTCGAGGGTGCCGCCGCCGGGGATCGTGAGGGTGGGCCCGGGCAGGACTTCGATCAGGGTCTCGTAGTCGAAGCCGTCGGGGTTTTCCGGCGACTTCGGGCGGAGGGCCGGGTCCAACGCGGGCTCGGCACCCGTCGCGCCGCCCCGGTCCATGTAGATCGCGTATTCCTTGATGTCGCGCTTGATGGCTTCATTGGCCACGACGATGCGGGCGGTTGGAAACTCGCGATGGAACAGCGCCATCCCGGTAAAGTGGTCGGTGTGCCCGTGGCTGATCAGAATGTGGGTGAGCGGAAGACCCTGTGCCTTGACCAGGTCGGCGAGTTTCCGGGCTTCGGCGGCTTTGCGTTGGACGTCGAGGACGACAGCCGAGGTGCCGTTCGAGAAGAGAAAGGAGTTGACCGACGCGAAGCCGCCCTGATAGACCTCCACTTTCACCCGGGGTGGTGGGGCCTCGTAGACCTTCACCCCGCCGATGAATGTCATCCGGACCTTGGTGCGATGGACGTCGGTGACGGGAATCTCATAGGGATTCTGGTCCACCACGATAAAATCGGCGAGCATGCCCGGTTCGAGTCGCCCGATCCGATCGGCTTGGCGCTCCTGGCGCGCGGCGTTGACCGTGAAGAGCTCCATGGCCTCGGCCAGCGTGATCGCCTCGGCACCGCCGAACCGGTCGGGGCCACCGCCGGCGATTCGGCGGGTCACCAGCGTTTCGATTCCGATCCAGGGATTCACCGACGGCACCACCGACCAATCCGATCCTGGCACCACCAGCGCACCGGCGTCGATCATCTCCCGCACCGGCCAGACTCGTTTGATCAGCTCGGGGCCGACCGCCGCCGTGATCGCGTCGTTGATCGGGCTCGGCCCCCAGAGATAGGGCGAGACCTCGAAGGTTGCGGCGATCGAGCGGGCGCGGGCCAGATCGGCCGGGGCGACGAAGGTCGAGTGCCCGACGGTGTGCATCAGGCCGCTGAAACCGTTGGCCGAACGGGCCGCGGCGATCGCGGTGAGGCCGGCCCGGACGGCCGCGTCTCCGGCCGCATGGAACTTGACCGTGAGGCCCATCCGGTCGAATCGGGTGATCGCGGCATCGAGGACGGCTTGGTCGAGGAGCAGCATCCCGGTCTGGCTCGCGGCATCCTGCCGGCCGGGGACGGCGTCGGCGTAGGGCTGCAACATTGCCGCGGTATGGCCGTCGGTTGGGACGCCGTCGAGGAAGATCTTGACGCAATCGGGCCTGAGGTTCCCCCGGGCGTAGAGGTTTCGCGCCGCAATCGCGGCCTCGGCCTCGGCGTTGCCCGGCGTCCAGCCGATGCAAAGGGTCACCCGGTGTTTGAGGAGGCCGGCGTCGGCGAGGGCCGCATAGGCTTCGAGTTCGGGCCGGATCCCCGCCATGAACCCGACCGATGCCTCGGTGAATGAGGTGATGCCGACCGCCAGCATCGATTGGAGCGACCACTGAAGCGCCGACCGGATCGCGGCGGCGGACGGTGGCGGTGCGTGGGCCTTGACCATCATCGTCGCCGACTCGCGGAGGATCCCGGTTGGTTCGCCGCCGGCATCTCGCTCGATGATGCCGCCTTCGGGATCGGGGGTTGCCTTGGTAATGCCGGCCGCCGCCAGGGCTTTGGAGTTGGCCCACGCGCTGTGGCCGCTGGTGTCATCGAGCAACACCGGCTGATTCGGCGCGATGGCATCGAGGGCTCGGCGGTCCGGTATCGCGCCGAGCGCGGGGGCGTCCCACTGGCCGCCGAGAATCCACTCGCCGGGCCGGGCCCGGGCGACGCAGCCCGTCACCTGCCGTTGGGTGGCGGCGAGGTCGGACCCTTGGGGGATCTTGCAGCGGTGTTCGGTGATGCCGCCGTCGAGCGGATGCACGTGGGTGTCGTGGAGTCCGGGCAGCACGGTGCCGCCCTTGAGGTCGACGACGGTGGTCGTGGGTCCCCGGGTCTTGGCGACGGTGGCCGCGTCACCGACGGCGACGATGACGCCTCGGCGGACCGCGAGGGCCTCGGTCCAGCCGGTGGGGGTGCGAATCCGCCCGCCGGTCAAGATCACGTCGGCACTCGGCCCACGGGATTGCGCCACGAGGCCGGCCGGAGTCGGGCCGATCGCGGTGATGGCGTAGGCGAGCGTCAGGCGGAATGGCAGGGACACTGTGGAGATCGGGAAGCTCATTCCGAGAAGCTACTCCGAAGATGCCGAGTCGCAACCGCGGCTGGAGGGATCGACGCGCCCGACCAGACGGCCTGGCGCCCCGTCAGTCGCTCCGAATCACGGTCAACGGATCGGCCCGCCCGGCCCGCCGGGCGGGGATCCACGCCGCCGCGAGCGCGGTCGCTCCCAACAGAAACGCCGCCAGCCCGAACGCGACCGCATCGAGGGCGCTCACGCCGAAGAGCAGGCTTTGAAGCAACTGGCCCAGCCCGACCGCCCCGACTCCGCCGATGACCAGCCCGATGAACGTGAGCCGTCCCGCCCGGCCCACCACCATGCGGGTGACGTCGCCGGCCTGGGCGCCCAAGGCGATCCGAATCCCCATTTCGCGGTTCCGCTGGCGGACCACGTAGAGCATCGATGCATAGGTGCCCGCCGCCGCCAGGATCAGGGCGAGCCCGCCGAAGGCCGCCATCAGGATGCTGTAGAACCGGGGCTCCGCCAAGGTCCGTTGGACCTGCGCGGGCATGGTTACGATGTCGTCGGTTGGAATCGTCGGATCGAGCTCGTTGATCGCGGCCCGGATCGCGGGAATCAGGGCCGCCGGGGCACCGGACGACCGGAACAGCATCTTGATCTCGTCGAAGTCGCCGCCGAGTTGGCGGTAGGGAACGAACAGTTCGTCCTCGGCCTCTTGGTCGAGTCCGAACAGGTGGAGGCCGCGTACGACGCCTTGCACGATCCAGCCCCCGTCGCTGGTGCTCGCCGGGTCGCCCGCCGTGGTCGTCGTGAGGCGGCGAGAGGACTCCCCGGTCAGAATGCGGCGCCCGATCGGATCGGCGGCGCCGAAGAGTTTGGTGGCCAAGTGATCGGAGATGACGACCGGGTAGGGCGACGCGAGCGGCTCCGCGTCCGATACCGTCCGTCCCGTGATCGTCGCGCCGATGGTTTCAAAGTAGCGGTCGCCGATCGGGTGAAGCATGACCCGGGTGTCGCTGACCGGTCCGGTCTCGGTGCGAACGCCGCGCTCGCCCCAACAGCACCGGCTCCGCCCAAACCGGCTCATCGGGGCCACCACGCCGGTCGCGGCCTCCGCGACGCCGGGAATGGCCCGGATCCGCCGGACCAGAGCGTCTGCGAACGCGAGTCGCTGCTCAGGCGTGAACCGATCGCCAAGCACCAGGTTGGCGACGCCGACCGTTTCCGGCGAAAAACCCGGCGGCACGTTCACGATGGCGAGGAACGATCGGAAGAGGAGCGCCGAACCGACCAGGAGGGTGAGCGCCAAGGCGATCTCGGCCACCACGAGCGCGCTCCGGGAGCGATCGCCGGTGCCCGATCCGGTGGCCGACTTGATGGCCTCACTCAGCCAGAGGCTCTTGAGTCCGAGGGCCGGCGCCAGACCCGCGAGCGCGGTGAGCAAAATCGAGGCGAGAACCGCGAACCCCGCCACTCGGGCATCCACGCCGATCTCGGCGGCGCGGGGGAGATCACCGGGGTAGAGGGCGGACAGGCTCTTCACACCAAGGTAGGCCAGGCCAAGTCCGATCGCCCCGGCGACCAGCCCGAGGGTGACGCACTCGGTGACCAGCATCCGCGCCAAGCGATTCCGGCCGGCGCCGAGCGAAGCCCGGACGGCCAACTCGCGGGTTCGGTCCGTGCCGCGGGCCAGGGTCAGATTGACCACGTTGGCCCCGGCAATCAGGAGCATCAAACCAACCGCCCCGAGCAGGATCCAGAGCGGCTTGCTCATGACATCGCCGATGGCCTGCTTGAGGGGCAGGATGACGATCGGCTCCGGTTTGCCCTCGCCGTTGCCGTGGACCTCGGGGTTCTGGCGGAACAGGTCGGTGGCCGCGGTGATGAGTTCCGCCCGGGCTTCCGCGAGGGTCACCCCCGGCCTGAGCCGCCCGGCCACGGCGAGAATGGAATAGCGCCGGTCGTTCGCAATGGTGGCGGGCAACACCAGCGGGCGCCACACGTCGGTGGGCCGGGGCGCGATCTGGTCCGGCTCCACGAAGCGATCGTCGAGGACCCCGACGACCACGGCGCCCCGTCCGCCGATCGTTAGGCGCCGGCCGATGATCGCGGGATCGGCTCCGAACCGCTGGCGCCAGAAGCGGCCGCTCAAGACGACTTCCGATCCGTCGCCCTCGTAGTCGCCGGCCGAAAACAGCCGTCCGGTCGCCGCCCGGCCGCCGAACACGTCGAAGAACCCCGGCGAGACCTGCGCGGTCATCAGTCGTTGCGGTGCTCCCGCGCCGACCAGGTCCTCGGGCCCTCGCCACGCCGCCGCCCAGCCCTCCACGGCGCGGATCCCGCGTTGCCAATCCCGAAACCGGGGTGGCGAATGGGAGCCGTTGTCGAAGTACACCAACCGATTTTCGGCGGGGTATGGGAGCGGGCGGAGGAGGACCCCGTCGACGACACTGAACACCGTGGCCGACGCGCCGATCCCGAGCGCGGTGATCGCGATGACGCCGAGCGAATACGTCGGCGCCTTCCGGGCGGACCGGATGGCGTACCGGACGTCCTGCCCCAGGCGTTCCAGCCAGGGCCAGATCCACACCGCCCGGGCCTCTTCCCGCATCCAGGTGGCGTTCCCCATGGCGCGCTTCGCGGCCTGGGCCGCGGCGGCGGGGTCCATCCCTCGTCCCACCAACTCCGCCCGTTTCAGGGCTTCGTGCTCGGCCAGCTCCTCGGCCAGGGCGCGGGCTTCGGCGTTTCGGTTCCACCACCAGGCGATGCGGCGCAGCAATTTCATGGCGTCCTCAGGCGGTGGCGAGTACCCGTTGGATGGCGACGATGATCCGGTCGAACTCGGCGCGCTCGGCGGCGAGCTGTTTCTTCCCGGAGGGCGTGAGCGTGTAGTAGCGGGCCCGCCGGTTGTTCTCGGAGAGGCCCCAGGCGGCTTTGAGGTGCCCCTGGAGCATCAAGCGCTGGAGCGCGGGGTAGAGCGAACTCTCCCCCACTTGGAGGACGCTGTCCGAGACCTGCTTCAAGTAGAGCGCGATACCGTACCCGTGCATCGGTCCGCGGGCGACGGCCTTGAGGATCAGGAGGTCGAGGGTGCCGGGCAGGAGCTCGGGGGTGCGTTCGGTGGTCACGGGGTCTTTCCCATCGTCTGTCGATGGAAGATGACCCTCTCCGCGCGGATGTCAACCCCCATCGATAGACGATGGGAGAAGCGGTCTAGGGTTGCTCGCCGGGCCGGCGGCCGAGGAAGCGGGTGGCGAGGACCCGGTACATGTCTCGCGAGCTCACGGTGCCCGACCCGCCGGCGTCGGTCTGGCAGAGGGCCAGTTGTTCGTGGATGATGGTCGGAATCTCGCCTCCGTAGCGCACCGCGCACCGCGCGGATTGGACCAGGCCGGGCTCCGCCACGGCCCGCACCAGCCAGGCGTCCGATCGCACCAAGTGATAGGAGTCCCGCTCGAACTGAAGGGTGCCGCCCCAATCGGCCGCCCCGACTCCGGGGGCCGGTTCGAAGGCAATCCGGTGGACCCACCCCGCTTCGGTGGAATCGACGCCGACGTACCAGAGACAATGCGCCCGCTGGAACTCGTCCTGGCTGAGATCGCCCATCGTGAAGTACACCGCGTCACTCGGTCGGCCGAGCCGGTCCCGGCCGATGACCCGGCCCCGCCGATACTTCATCCGTTTGGCGGGATTCAGCGGAATGGTGTCGATCCACCGGCCCACCAGCCGCTCGGTCGAGTCGTAGGCCTCCCGGACGTGTTCGAAGGTGACGACGAACGGGTAGTCGCGCTCGACCGCGAGAATCCGGTCGGCGTTGGTAACGGCTTGGTCGACCACCAGCCGGCCGGCCGCTCCACCGATCGCGCCCGCCGGTGCCACGCATTCCCTTGGCTGCCGATAGGTTCGGAGGTCGCGGGCGGCCGTCACGGTGAGTTCGGGCAGGATCTGGACTCGGGTCCCGAGGGCGATCGTCAGTTGGGCGGAGGCAGTGGGGTCCCGCCCCGGATCGACCAGCGAGACGTCGATCTCAACGGGCGCGTACCCAATTTGTTGGACCCGAACGCGGTCGGGGCCGGGCTTGAGGCCGGTGATCACGAACCCGCCCCTCTCGTCGGCGAAGGCCCGCCGATCGGCGCCGACCACGGTGACCAACGCGTAGCCCAAGCCGGCTTGACGGACCGAGTCCGTCGCGACGCCGCGAAGGACGCCCCGCGGAATGGCGACCCGGACTTGGGCAGCGCCGGTCGAGGCCAGCCCAAGCCAGCAGAGACCGGTCGCGCCTTTGAGCCAGCGGATCACGGGGAGCCTTGGAGGAAGAGGGGTGGCGCCCGAGGAACGTAGGGCGGAATCTCCGGAATCTCAATCGGGACCGGCCCGGTTCCCCTTGTGCCCGGTTGCCGGTCGATTATTGTTGACAACTATGGCACAGAAACCGGCAATCATGTCAATTATTGACACCGTGCCGCTCAGCTATTTCGTCTACTCGTCATTGAGTTGCTTCGGCCGGCGGCGGGGCGGGGAACTGCCCGGCATGTGGTTCGTCCGCGCGCTGACGGAGGCCGGCCGCGACCTGGCGGCGGTCCGGCAAACTCTCTATCGGATGGAGGCCGAGGGGGAACTGCTGACCCGCCGGGCCGGCCGGGTGAAGTTCTATCGGGCCACCGGCGTGGCGGATGGAGAGATCGAAACCGGCCTCGCGAAAATCTTCCAGCCGGCGGCGCCCGACTGGGACGGCCAGTGGACGATGGTGCACCTCAACCTTCGCGGCCCGGCCAACCGAGTGGCCCGCGAGCGGGTGGTGTCGTTGCTGGCCGTTCAAGGATTCGCTCTGATGGGCGATGAGGTGTATCTCCATCCGCGGGATGTCGGCCGGGAACTCGCCGGCGCGATTGGAGCCGCGGCCCGCGCCCACGTGATCATCGTCCGCGGTCCCCTGACCAACGTGGCCGCGACGCCCACGATCCTGGCCCACTGGCGGGTGCCGGCCCTCAACCAGCGGTACCGACGAGTCCGAATCCGCTTGGAGGAGCTGTCCCGAGCCCTCGATCAGAACGTATCGGACCGCGATGCCTTCCTGTTTCGGTTTGCGCTGGTGTTCGATTTCCTGGGCGTGGCCTGGGACGACCCGGACCTTCCGCCGGCTGTCTTGCCGGCCGACTGGCAGGGCCACGCAGCTCGGGAACTTGCCGCCAGCCTCTACCGCCGCCTCGTCGAACCGGCCACCCGATATTCGGATCGGCTGCTCGACGGCACGCCGTCCTCCGCCGGGAGTCCCCGATGATCTGGTTTGCTTCCGTTGCGGCCGTCGTCGCCATTCATTCGCCGCGGGTCACCCGCCCAGCGCCATGCACCGGCCCGGGGCCGATCGTATTCGTCCGCGCGACGCTCTTGACCATGGACAGTCCCGCGCTTGTGCCTGACGGTACCGTGGTGGTCCAGGACGGGCGGGTAACCGCGGTGAACCCGGGGTCGGTGCCGGCCGGTGCGTGCCGGATCGACCTCGCCGGCCGGGTGCTCCTGCCCGGGCTCGCCGACATGCATGTCCACACCGCGGAGGCGGAGTTACCGCTGTTCTTGGCCAACGGGGTCACGTTGATCCGGGAGATGAACGGCACGCCCACCCACCTCCGGCTTCGCGACCGGATTGCCCGTGGGGAGGTAGTCGGGCCCCGGATGCTGGTGGCCTCGCCCCTGATGGTGGGCGCGCCGCTCCAGTACCGGCATCGGCTGATTACCTCGCCGGCTGAGGCGGTGGTGGCGGCGCGGGAGGTCAAGGCGGCCGGCTACGACTATCTCAAGATTTACGAGGGCCTCTCCCGAGAGAGTTACGACGCCTTCGTGGAAACCGCCGCGGCACTCGGCCTGCCGCTCGACGGGCACATCCCCGGGGCCGTCGGCCTGGCGCGGGTGTTGGAGACCGGGCAGGCCCTCCAGCACATCGAAAAGATCGGGATGGCCATCGGCGGGCATCAGGGCGACACGACCCAACTCGGCCGGGCAGCCGCGTTGTTCGCCGGGCGCCGGACCTGGGTGACCCCAACCCTCGCGGTCCTCCGGGTGCTCGATGGCACCCGCACCACCGAGTACACCGACCGGTTGGAGGCGCCCGAGATGGCGTGGGCCGACTCGGCGTCGCTCGGTTGGTGGCGCTCGCTCGCCGGAACCAACCCGCCTCGGAGCCCCTCGGCATTCTACCGGTTTCAAATGGCGGTCCTGCCGGTGCTTCGGGCCGCGGGCGCCCGCTTCCTCCTGGGCACCGACGCCGCCAACCCCTTGATGGTGGCCGGGTTTTCGGTGCATGACGAACTCGCCACGCTGGTCCGCGACGGCGGCTTCACACCCTACGAGGCGCTGGTGTCCGCGACGCGAAACGTGGGTGAGTTCATCGGGGATACCCTCCAAGGCCGGCTGGTCGTCGGTGCCCCGGCCGATCTCGTGGCGGTCGAGTCGAGTCCGTTAGGCAATCTGGCGGTCCTTCGGCGGCCGGTTGGCGTCATGGCCAATGGGCGGTGGTTCGACCGGGCCCAATTGGATTCGATGTTGGCGGCGTCGCGCCGGCGATAACTGCGCCGGTCCTGGCGGCTAACGGCCGACGGGTCAACGCGGTGTCGAGTCGACCGGAGCGGGCTCCCGCTGCTTGGTGAGCAAGCGTTCGGCAAAGTCCAGGCGTTCTTCCAGCTCCTCGACCCTGGTTTGCATCCCGGCCACGGCTTCCTCTGAGTCCGCGGCCTGGTCGAGGGCCTGCTGCCACGGTTCGGGCGGACCGGCGGCTCGGTGCCGCTCTTGGAGCCGCTTCGCGCCGAGGGCTAGACCGACCGCGAGGAGGGCGTGCCCGGTCGCATGCCACGGCTCGGCGGGCTGAGCGGCGAACCACACGGCGGCGATATTAGTGACGGCCAACACCCAAGTGACCGGGATCCACGCGCGGTGCTTGAACCACATAGTGCCTCCAGTCTTACGAGTCGACGCAATTGAGGAGCGTCGTGAAACATTGGACGAACCGGCCATACGAGGAAGCGCTGGCGAAGGATTCGAGTCGCGGCGCTCGTGGCGTACTCGGTTGACGCCGACTGAACGAACCGCATCCGCACTCCGATCCGAGACTAGGCGCGGCCTCGCGCCGCGAGGTAATGATGCCAGAGAATCCGGGCCGCGACCGACCGCCACGGGGCCCACTGGCGGGCCAACCGGGTCAGCCGGTCGTAGTCGGGTCGGGCCCGGAGCCGCTTCACGTCTCGCACCGCGTCGGCCAACGCCAGATCTCCGTGCGGCCAAACATCGGGCCGCCGGAGCGCGGCCAAGTAGTAGCAATCCACGCTCCACCGGCCGAGCCCCCGCACCGCCAGCAACCGGTCCCGGCCCACGGTGTCGGGTGCCCGCGCCACCGCACCCAGATCGAGTGCTCCGCTTCGAAGCGATTCGGCGAGTCCGTGGCAATAGCCGGCCTTCTGCCCGGTGAACCCGAGCGAGCGGAGTCCGGCCACGCCGAGCGCCGCGACGGAGTCGGCGGTCACCCCGCCGGCGGCGGCGTGCAGTCGCTCGAACATGGTGCGGGCGGCCGCGAGGGAGACTTGCTGCTCGAGAATGATCCGGACCAGCGCGGCGAACCCCGGACGCCTGGCCCAGAGCGGCGGGGGTCCATGACGCCGGACGATGGCGCGGAGATCCGGATCGTGCCGGGCGAGTTCCTCGACGCCGCGGAGGAGCGTCGCGCCGGTGAGTTGCCGGGGCGGCTCGGCCCGGTTCTCACTGCCGATCAAGGGGCTTTCCGCGTGAACACGATCGGGGCTATCGTCGGCTCCAAGGGGAGCAGAAGCCGGTCGATCTCGCCCTTGGCATTGGTGTCGAAGCTCATGAGCCCCTTCAACGGCACCAGACTCTTCGCATCGCCGAGTTCGAAGGTGTCATAGTGATAGTGGGTGGTTGGCGCCACCAGGTCGTCGAGGACCACTTCGAGATGCCCGTTGACGAGCTTGACGAGGGCGGTGCCATATCCGGGGTGCTGATAGGCGCCGGTATAGGCCGTGAGTTCTTGGCTTGGCTCGGTCCCTTTTTTCTGGCCGGCGCGGAGCGCCGCGGCGGCGGAGTCGGCGGTGCGGGCGTCGGCGAGGTCGGCTTGCTTCTGCTTGGCGACATAGTCGATCGGGGTGAGTCCCAAGAGCCGGTCGTAAATCGATTGCACCACCAGGGTCGGGACCGGGTTCGGGTCGCCCCGGTTCGAGAGCACGATGACCCCGATGCTGTCGTCGGGGAGCCACGACATCTGGGAGATGAATCCGTCGATCGATCCGCCGTGGAGCACCGCCCGGTGGCCCCGATAGGAGCCGACCACCAGTCCGAGGCCATAGCTCACCAAATCGAAGCCCGGCCAGTAGCCGCCGCCGGGGATCACCATTTGGGGGGACTGCATGGCGTCTTCGTTCGCGACCGAGAGTCGGAGCCCGCTCGGGTTCCGGCCGTGGGCCATCCGAAACTGGACGTACTTGAGCATGTCTTCGACGCTCGAGACGATCGAGCCGGCGGGGCCGGCGGCATCGAGCGACCGGACCGGGATGGCCGTGATGGCGCCATCTCGCCAGGCGTAGGGGATCGAATGGTCGTCGGCTTCCGTGAAGCCGTGGGTGTCGGTGAGCGACCGGGTCATGCCGAGCGGGGTGAAGATCCGGTCGCGGATCATCCGGTCCCAGGGCTGACCCGAGAGAGATTCGGCGAGGTAGCCTGCCGTGGCGAACATCAGGTTCTGATACTGCCAAACTTCGCGGAAGGTGTGGGTCGGCTCGAGGTAGCGGAGGCGGTCGACCAGCTCGGGCCGAGTGTAGCGGCGGCCGTACCACAGGAAGTCGTGACGAGGGAGCCCGGAGCGGTGGCTCACGAGATCGCGCGGGGTCATCGTCTTGCCGGCGTACTCGTCGTACATCTGGAAGGTCGGGAGGTAGGCGCGAACCGGGGTGTCCCAGGCGAGCTTGCCCTGATCGACTAACAGGCCCATCAGGACCACCGTGAACGACTTGGTGTTCGAACCGATGGCCATCAGCGTCCGGGGCGTGACGGGGAGGTCGTGCTCGACGTCCCGCCGGCCGTAGCCTCTTTGCAGAATGATCTGGCCGTTCTTCACCACGCCAACCGCCAGACCGGGGATATGCCACTCGGTCATCATCTGTTTGATGACGGGATCGATTGCGGCTTCGAGGCTTTGGGGTGCGGCTTTCTTCTGGGACTCGGCCGGCGTGACGACCGAGAGGAAGCCTAGGGCGGCGACGAGGGGGAGGTATTGGCGCATGGTCATGACCTTCACTGAAGGGTGTTGCCTTAAGTTAAGCCAGCCCGATTGGCGCCCAAGGGGCCGGGCGGCACCTTGTCCGGTTCCCGGCGGGGTCACGGCGATTCGTGATCTTGGTTGGAACCCGCGGTGCCCTCCGGCCGTTGAGTCCCGATGTTTCTTCGACCCCTCGAGGCCGACATGAACCGAGTCACGCTGTTGGTTGCCATCCTCGTCCTGGCCGTCGGCCGAATCGCCCCGGCCCAGGACTCCACCGCCAGAACCGAGCGATCCTGCTTTCGGGGCCGTCCTTTGCCCGCCTGCCGGAGTTACTGGATCACCGAGTCCGGGTACGGCATTCGGCTTTCCTCTGTCGACCGGTACACGAGTTCGGCGCCGGGGGGACGGTTCCTTCCGTCGGTCGCGGTGGGCGGGATGCGGAATCTCGGGCGCCGGGTGGCCGTGGGCGGAACCGTCGAGACCGGCCTGTTAGGCGGGCTCTATCTCGCCGCCAAACCGCGGGTCCGGTACTGGCTGTCCACGAGCGCGGCCCTCGACGTCTCGCCGGGGTTCTTGTTGGCTCGGTCGGAGAACATGCCGCGGTTCGCGCCTGAAGTCGCCCTGATGTTTCAGGACCGGATTGGGATCGCGGCCCAGTCGTTCCTGATCCCGGTGTCCGAGTACCAGGCCGGCGGTTCCCCGATTACCCGGCAGCGGCTGACCACCTACCTCGGGCTTCGATTCGGGTCCAAGCTCGGCGTGGCGGGGGCCGTGGCGGACGCCGCGACGCTCCTCGGCTTGGTGGCGGTCTACTTGGTGGCCTGCGGGAGAGGGTGCGATTGATCCCGGACCGCCTCGACCGGGGCCGGCTTTTGGCCCGGTCGGATCTGCGGCTAGCGAGGACGGTGGGCCGGCGCGCCGTGCTTCGCCGTTACATCCCCGGCAACGTCAAGAATTCGTGGGCGACGATCGACGCCCCCGGAACGTGACAATGCGGATGCCCGGCGAGGAGCTTGGCAAGCGCCTCCCACGACTCTGCCTCGAGAATCGAATACCCTCCAGCGGTTGATGGCGACGGCGTCAGATCACCGGCCGGCGCGAATGCCCGGGCGGCGCCGAGGGGCGAGCCCAGATCCGCGAGCGCCGTGCCCGCTTTCCCAGCCCACGCCATCCACAGTTCCATCCCGGCCTTCGCCTGATCGGGTGTGGCATTGGCCATCATGTCCAAGGCGGAAACGGGCGAGTGATAGATGATCAGGAATCGCTTCATGTCAGCTCCAGGGTGTTGGGGGACGGTTGACGAATACTGCGGCCCTTGAGATTCCGACGATTGAATGATGTTGCGGCGTTTCACCACATCGTTCAAGCCGGCGGTCGCGGTGCAGCGAAGCACCCTTCCGAGGCCGCGAACGGCGAAACACCGGTTCGCGTCCCGGCGTCAGGACGAGGGAGAGGCTGACTCCGTCAGCGCGTCACCGGAACCAAAGGGGCTTCAATGTCGGCACGGCGGGCTTGGGGGTGGATCGGCGTCATCGTGATGACGACCGGGGTGGGGCGGCCGGGTGCGCTCAGGGCCCAATCGTCGGCCGACCCGGTCCGTCTCGTCCGGACGACCGCGGCGGTGGCGCTCGATGGGCGTCCGCGGGAAACCGCGTGGAACGCGGCCCGGCCGGTGCCGCTGGTCCAGTACACGCCCACGGAAGGGGCGGGGACCTCGGACTCGAGTGACATCCGGCTGCTCTACGACGACAAGTTTCTCTATGTGGGCGCCCGCCTCTTCGTCGAGGATGCCGGGTCGATTCGTCCCGGGCTGTTTGCGCGCGATCAGCTCGGCTCCGAGGATCACCTGATGGTGATCCTCGATTCCGCCGGCGACGAGCGGACCGGGCTGGTCTTCGCCCTCAATCCCGCGGGGGGCCTCACCGACTACGCCATCGGGGACGACGGCCAGAACGTCGACCGGAGCTGGAACGGCTACTGGGACGGGGCCACCAGCCGGGACGAGTCGGGCTGGTATGCCGAGTTTCGGATTCCGATCAGCACGCTTCGCTTTCAGCCCGGGCAGGACGGCGCCGTGATGGGCGTGATCATTCATCGTCAGACGGCGGCCCGCAATGAGATGGCCACCTACCCGCGGCTGTCCCGTGCCTATGCGAACGGGCTCTTCCGTCCGTCGATCGCACACAAGGTGCACTTGGCCGGCATCGCGGCCCGCTCCCCGGTGTACCTCACGCCGTATCTGCTCGGTGGCGCGAACTCGGCGGCCGCCTTTGATCCCCTCGCCTCGGCCTGGGGGCGCAATACCTCCGCGTCGAAGGAGGCCGGCGTCGACGTCAAACTCGGCCTCACCAGCAACGTCACCCTCGACCTCACGGCCAACACGGATTTCGCTCAGGTCGAGGCCGACAACCAGCAGGTCAACCTGACTCGTTTCTCGCTCTTCTTCCCCGAGAAACGCCAGTTCTTCCTGGAACGGGGCGACCTGTTCCAGATCGGGGTCGGCGACTTCGGGCCGAGCCGGTTGTTTCACAGCCGCCGGATCGGACTCGCCCCCGACGGAAGCCCCCTTCGGATCTACGGTGGCGCCCGAGTGGCCGGGCGCGCCGGTGCCCTCGATTTCGGGATGCTGTCGATGCAAACCGCGACCGCCGACGGCCACGGCAGCGAGAACGACGCCGTGGTCCGGGTCCGCCGCGGTGTCCTCGGGTCCGGTTCGTATCTCGGCGCTTTGGTCACCAGCCGGCTCCCGACCGCCGGCGGCTACAATGTCCTCTACGCGGCCGATGCGGTGATTCGGCCGTTCGGCAACGACTATGTGACGGGCGTGTGGGCGCAGTCATTCGATGACAGTCGGCCAGAGCGCGGCGGCTCGGCGGGGTTGGCGAGGATCAACTGGGCCCGTCGCTCCCAGAGTGGCCTGGTCTATACCGTGAGCGCGACCTGGCAAGGCGCCGATTTCGAACCAGGCCTCGGCTTCATCCAGCGCCGCAATGTGGCCACTGGGTTCGCCAACGTCCGCTACGGCTGGTTCCCCGGGACCAAGACCGTCCTCCAGAACATTACCCCAAGCTTGGTGGTGACGGCCGCCCGCCGGAACGACACGAAACTCGACGACTCCCGGGGCGCCAATCTGTACCTCAACTTCGCCTTGAAGTCGGGGATCAGCGGCTTCCTCGTTGGGACCAGGAGTTACGAACGGCTCGACCAAGGCCTAACGTTCGGATCCGCCACGATCCCGGCCCGGACCCACCAGTTCGACCAGCTGGGCGGGTACCTGTCGACCTCCGGGCGCTCCCGGCTCTCGGCGGGCGTCAGCGCCACCGTGGGCGAGTTCTACGACGGCACGATCACCACCGTCGGGGTGAGCCCGAGCTGGAACGCCTCGGCGCATTTCCAGGCCGGGGCCGACTTCCGGGTGAACCGAATCCGGTTCGCGAGCCGGAATCAGCGATTCGATGCCGACCAGGCCCAGATCCGCGCTTCTTACGCCCATGATGCCAAGTTGTCGGTGTCGGCGTTCGTCCAGTACAGCCGGGCGGCGGAGTCGGTCGGGGCCAATGTGAGAGTTCGGTATCGGTTCGCGGAGGGCCGGGACCTCTGGATCGTCTACAACGATTTGTTGGACGCCGACCGGATGCCGGTGGGGAGCCTCCCGCGGGGTCCGTTGTCCCTGAGCCGGACCCTAGTGATGAAATACACCCACACGCTGACCCGTTAGCGTGCATCGGTGAGCCGGATGCGAGCGCTTCACTACTTGGCCATCGGGCTTGCGGCGACCATCGCCATCCCGGTTGGGCTCCAGGCGCAGGCCGCCGCATTGGCCCGGCCGATCCAGTTCCACAATCCGGAGTCACCTTCCGGCCGGCAGCTGCTGTTCGAGTCGATGCCTCGGGGCCCGTCGGCGATCTTTGCGATCGCCGTCGATGGGTCCGGGTTGACGATACCGCGCTCCTCGAAGAGGCTCGGTAGCAAATCTTCTATTCGTTCGATCGCCGGGGGGATAGGTTTGCCGCCATGCTGTAACTTCCTCTTGTTGCCTTCGCCGCGGCGGTGTCTTTCGCGCCCGCGCTTCCCGCGCAAACCCCAACCAACCGACGAATACTGCTTTGAATGGGTGTTCGACCGCAAATTCGTCCGCGACAAGCACGTGGTTCGCGGCGGCGAGCACTACGAGGGTGAATCGCTCTATGTCTGGGATCTCAAAACCAAGCGGATCTCGTTCTCCTAGCATGCGAGCGCTTCACTTTTTGGCCAGCGGGATTGCGGCGACCATCGCCATCCCGTTTGGGCTCCAGGCGCAGGCCGCCGCATTGGCCCGGCCGATCCAGTTCCACAATCCGGAGTGGTCACCTTCCGGCCGGCAGCTGCTGTTCGAGTCGACGCTTCGGGGCCCGTCGGCGATCTTTGCCATCGCCGTCGACGGGTCCGGGTTGCGCCAGCTGACGCCGGACTCGATCGACGCCCAGCAGGCGCGCTGGTCGCCCGATGGCGCTCATGTGGTGTACGCCGCCGGCACCCGCGGCCGGCGCGATATCTACGTCATGGACAACGACGGTCAGAGCGCCCGCCGACTCACCGACGGCGGGAGTGGCGAACGGTTCTTCGCCAGCTACTCCCCCGACGGGGCCTGGATTGCGTTCCAGCTGACCCCCACGATCGGCGAGGTCGCGAGCCGTGTCTACCTCATGCGTGCGGACGGCTCCCAACTTCGGCGCGTCAGCGACACAGCGTATGCAGCCGAGGCGCCTACGTGGTTGCCGGACTCCCGGCGCCTGGCGTTTCGGCGCGTCGGGTATCCCAAACGTCGTTGGAACGAGATGGAACCGGCCGAGGCCCGCCGTGCCCTGAGTGCCGCGAGCTGGGTCTCGCTTGGGGTCGACGAGACCACGGCGCCGCTCCGCGATGCCACGCCGCCGCTCGATCCGATGTCGGCCTTCGCCGATTCAGCGGGGGCCGAAGGGGCTCGCGCCTCGCGCGATGGGCGCTTGGTAGCGTACGCCAAAGCGGTCGACGGCTGGCCGGGGCTCTATGTGTACGATCGCTCCACCCGAAGCGAGCGGCTACTGATCGGAGGCGCCGGGGCAGGTCCCCTTGGTTACCTGCGCGTGGCCACGCTGGTATCAACGCTCGATACGCTCGACACCTTCACGAGTGCCCGTGAGTCCGGGGCGGCGCTCAGTCGAAGCGGCGCCTGGTATGTGCGCACCGTGCGGCGCGTCGCCGGTGGTACCTGGGAGCTGACCGACAGCTGGCGCGACAGTGCCGGCGCGATCACGACCACGCAGGTTGCGCGCACGGCGCGAGGCACCCTGGCGATTGAACGCGAAGCGGTTCGCTCGCGCCTGGACTCGGCGTCGCTGCTGACGACCGGGGGTCGCGCGACGGGGTGGGTGGTCCCGGAGGGGCAGCCGCCCCGCTTGTTCGAATACCCTGCCGCCCCTCCTCTCTACCTGCGCCCCATGGTCGTGGCGGCGATCGCGGCGGCCCGACCGGGGGTGGGATCGGTGTTTGTGGCGCCAATGCACGCGCTGTACAGCACGGCCGGCCTTACCGACGCCGTCGACTCGATTCTGGTGCTCCGCCGGGATTCGCTGCCCCGATCGGGCGGGCGCACGGCCGTGCTGGTGCTGCAGCACGCTGACGGCCAACAGTCGTGGGTGGATGAGGGCACCGGGCGAGTCCTCGTCGCCCGGGGCGCGGCCGGCCCACGCCGCTGGTGGTGGCACGTGGTGCGGGGATACTCGGTGACGGCGGCGCCCTGACTGCGCTCTTACATCGGATAACGAAATCGGCTCCATGACTTCAGGATGGCCGCCTCGCCATGGATCGCGAAGTCAAATCCAGACCTTGGCGAAGTAGGCGTCGAGATCGATCGTCAGTGCCGGGGCCCCCGCCACCGGCCCCCAAGTGATCGATCCGGTGATGAGTTCGGGCCGGGCATCGGTGGGACCCCACCGTTCGATGACCCTCGCGTCCAAATCGACAATCCAGTACTGGTGGACCTGGCTTCGTTGGTAGCGGCGGCGTTTGGTGACTCGGTCGTACCGTGCGGTCGAGGGCGACAGGACTTCCACGACCAGCAACGGGACCGGGTAGTCGGGCCAGTCCACCGGTTCTCTTCCGGCGACCATTCCAGCGACGAAGAGATCGGGTTGGAGCAGTTGTCCGGTCTTGAGGTCGAGGTCGGCGGGTGCCATTCCCGTGGTGCCGAGTCGATGCGTTTCGACGAACGGAGCGACGATCAGGTGGAGTTGCCAGACCCCTCGCTGATGGCGACCTCTGGGCGCTGGACTCACCAGCAGCTCGCCGTCGACAAGTTCGTAGCGGTTCCCGTCGTCCGGGAGGGCGAGTACGTCGTCGCGGGTCCAAACACGGGCCGGGATCGGCATGGCCATACGGTACGCTCGGCGGTCGGGGGAAGGCAAGGGGGCATGCCTCCAATGTCGCGTCTTCGGCGGGCACCTGAATAACCGTTTCGACTGCGAAATGGAGCCTTTTGTCCGCGGTGACTAGCAACCCACCAGTCTTGGGTCGACGGGGAATAACCGACATAACGCGGGTGTGCAGGCGGGCCGCGCTTGCGCACGACCGGTGCAACTCGCCGCCACGAGCGCGAGGGATGCCAGCCGCCCGGCGAGATGCACGAAGTACGCTGAAATAGGGCCTCTCTCTCCGATCAGTGCGAGCGGAGGTGCTGCTGCCCTCCAACCGCATCCGCCTCCTTCAGCCACCCGCTGACCTCCGCGTCGACATCCGCAGGTGTGAACAGCCGACAATGGTGGACATGATTGCGTCTGGAGATCATCTCAATCTTGCGGAAACGTCCGTGCTCCACCCGACGTGCCAGCACGACGTGCCCGTCGACCCACTGGCGGCGTGGCGTGAGTTGAGCGAACGACATCCGAACCTGAAAAGCGATCCGGGTCTTCTCCGGCAGTACTGTCACCGGTCCGTGGCGCCGCACCGCGGTGAGTACCGCTTCGAACACCGCGCGAACAACCGGCGGCTTGCCCGCGAAATGAGACGCGAGCGAGCTTGACGCGTCACGAGCGATACCAGCGCAATGGCTCTGAGTTCTCTCGCATGAGGATCTTCTTCGCCTCGAGATCCAGTTGTACGGTCTTGGCCCACCAGTTCGCCGTGGCGCCACCGGGAAACAGGTCTTGAGGAAGCTGAGAACGCACCGCCTTGAACATCTCGGCTTGCGTCAGGCCCGGCGACCGCCTTGGCAGGACTGCGAGGAGGGCTCGACGCATCGCTTCGTACTTGTCAGCCTTGATTCGGGTCGTCCGCCCGGGCACGTTGACATTGCTGATTTCAAGCCGCTTTGCAACGCCGCCCTTGGGCTTCCCTTTGCCCATCGCGTCACGCATAGCCTGATAGCCAGCGGCGTATGCCGAGACCGGGAGCCGGGCCACGGTGCGCTCGACCACATCCAGCGCGAGGGCCGGCAACGTCTTGAAACGGAGGCAGCCTTGCCCCATGTCCAACTGCTTGCCGCTCTTTTCGTATTGCGCCTTAAACCACTCCAACAGCGCCGGCTGTCCATAGAAGCAGATCATGTGTAGCGCCATGTACGACTTCTGGGACGCCAGGCTGATGATCGGTAGGGGCTGCTTGGGGTTGCCGCCATAGCCCGCAGGGTACCTGGACAGCGGAACGAACCAGCTGATCATCCCAAACTGGATGCCTTCCTGGTATCCCGGTGGCAGGGCCCGGTTGATGCCCCGGCGGACTTCGTTCAACGCGTCACGGCGGACCGCGGGGAGGGCTTGTCCGAGGTGTCAACGGAACCAAGGCATCGATAACTGATCAGCCTAAAGAGCTAAGGCTCCTCTCAATCCTTCGAGCCATTGTTCGGCCGGCGCCCATCGTTAGGTTTCGTTCTAAGGCGAGGCGGCAGAACCTACTCCGGGAGGCTTGCGCGGCAACCAGGGCTTGCGGCGACTCTGCCAGCCCGTTCCGGCGATCCTGCCGCCGTTCTGCGTACGGGGGGATCGTGGTGGAACGCATCGGTCTACGTTGGACGACATTCACTCGGAGGAATAAATGCACTTCATCAGAACGCTGCCGACGTCGGCAGGCTTGTTGCTCGCTAGTGCCGCGACAGCGATGGCGGCACCGCTCGCGCTGCTGCAGGATCCGACTCTCAAAGTCGAGGTTCAAACCAATGCCACGCATACTGTCTGGTATGCCAATCCGGTGTGGATCGCGATCGGCGGCATTGCTGCGTTGTTGATCGTCGTGCTTGCTGTCGTCGCCGCTCGCGGCCGCGGAGGAAATACTACGGTCGTTCGCTAATCGCGCCGCAGTAAGTGCCACGGTGGGGGCCAGAGAGCCAAGGCCGGGGTCCCACCCTGCTCCGACTGAGAGCCCGCACGAGTGGCGAGCCCCACGCCGAGCCGGTGGATCTCTTCGACCCGCCGCCACCGACCGGGGCGGCGCCCGACGCGGTGTTGAGGCCGGTGCCGTCGGCATCAGCGAGCCCGCTTCCATTCCTGGGCTCGGGCGGTCCACTGCCAAAGCCGTTGGTCACCTCTCGCGGAAGCCGATGCCCAAGCTGGCGGGCGACCAATACGATCTGGCCTCGGTGGTGGTCTTCATGGGTAAGGAAGGTTCCTTCGCTCCCGCCAACTACTCCGCCGGTGGCTCGGTGTCGATTACTCCGGATGCGCGGACCGACCGCGGAGTTGTCAACGCGGTGGTGAGTCGACGCGATCGCCGTCCCGCTCCTTGCTGAGAAGCCGCTCGGCAAAATCCAGCCGTTCCTCCAGTTCCTCGACCCGCGAACGCATTCCGGCCACGGCTTCCTGCGAGTGCGCGTCTTGGTCGAGCGTCCGTTGCCACTGTTCGTCCAGGCCTCCGGTCCGCAGTCGCGTTTGAAGGTGTCGCGCGCCGAGCGCAAGACCGGCCGCGAGGAGGGCGTGACCGGTGGCATGCCACGGTTCATCGGGTCGAGCGGCGAACCACACGGCGGCGAGATTGGCGATGGAGAGGACCCAGGTGACCGGGATCCAGGCGCGGTGTGTGAACCACATAGATGCCTCCAGTCTTGCGAGTCGTGCCGGTCGGGAGCAGAGCGGTGACGCCATAGTCCATCACTCGAAGCGACCATACGAGGAAGGCTCACGGGGGGATTCGAATCCTCGGACGGGAGCGGGCCGCCGGCTCGATCCAGGCCTTGGGTCACTGCTTGACCACCACCCCACCCTTGAGGACGAAGCTGACCCGTTCGAGCAGGCTGGGATCGGCCAGAGGATCGCCCGGCACGGCGATCAGGTCGGCGAGGAAACCCGGCGCCACCGCGCCGATCCGGTCACTCATCCCGAGGAGGTCGGCGGCGTTCTTCGTCGCGGTGAGGATCGCCTCCATCGGCGACATGCCCCACGCCAGATAATCGCGAAACTGCTTGGCGTTCTCGCCGTGCGGCAGCATGCCGACGTCGGTGCCGAACGCGATCTTGACCCCGTGCTTCCGCGCCAGTCGAAAAGCGGCTTCGTGCCCTTGGACGATCTTCGCCAGCTTCTCGAGGATGATCTTCGGGTACCCCCACCCCGGCGCCCGCTCGAGGAACCAGCGGTCCTCGTAGGAGTCCTTGACGAGATAGGTGCCGCGCTCGGCCATGAGCCGGGCGCCTTCCTCGTCGAGAAAGGTGCCGTGGTCGATCGACGCGACGCCGGCCCGAACCGCTCGCTTGATGCCCTCGGCGCCGTGGGCATGAGCGGCCACCCGACGGCCCCAAATCCGGGCTTCATCCACCACGGCATCGAGCTCGGCTTGGGTATAGAGCGCCGCTTCGACCGATTCCTCTTCGGACATCGCGCCCGCGGTCGCCATCACCTTGATGACGCCGGCACCGTACTTGACCTCGAACCGAATCTTCTTCCGAATCTCATCGACCCCGTCGGCGACGCCGGAGAATTCATCGCTGTGGAGGTAGGGCGAGAGGCCGTTGGCGTCGCCGTGACCGCCGGTGGCGCTAATGCCCATCGTGGCGGCGATGATCCGGGGTCCGACGATGTCGCCCCGATCGATGGCGTTTCGGAGGCTGACGTCGACGAACTGGGGTGCGCCGAGGTCGCGAATGGTGGTGAATCCCGCCTCGACCGTGGCCCGGGCATAGGTCGGCGCCAAGATGGCCGCGTCGACGAAGGTCCGCCGAAACTGATCGTCACTGGCGCCGGGAGCCATGGTGATGTGGGTGTGACAGTCGATCAAACCCGGCAGCACGGTCGCCCGCGAAAGGTCGATCACCCGGGCACCGGCGGGAATCGGAATGCCGGCTCCCACGGCGACGATCCGTTCGCCTTGAACGAGAATCACCACGTTGGCGACCGGGGGCCCGCCGCGGCCGTCGATCAGGTGTCCCGCTTTGATGGCCACCGTCGCGGGTGTTGTGGGCTTGTTCGCTTGGGCGCCGAGCGGGGCGGCCGCCACTGCCAGTGCCAGCCAAACTCTTGGGTTGACCATATGCTCCACGGGTGGAATGAGGCAATCAGACCGGAAGAAGGTCCCCGTCGCCATGCGCGCGGTTACATCGGATATCGAAACCGGCGCTCCATGACCACTGGCGCCGGGGTGCTCCCCACCCGTCCCGGTTTGAACCGCATCCTACTGTACAACACCGCCGTCACGGCCGAGACCGGCCCCGACCCCGGCCCGCTGACCGTGAGTCCCGTGCGGTCAACCTTGCCGTCCGTCCCGACCAGGAACCGCACCGTCAGGTCGGCCTTGTGATTCGGAAAGCCGACCACGCTCGGAATCGTCGGCCAGGGCGTGAGCGGCACGGGCGGGGTGACCCCCGGCGCCAGATACCAGACCGGCTGCCCCGACTTGGCGGTTACAGAGGCTGCCTTCCGGGCGTCGGCCAGCGCTGCCTCCGGGGTACCGGGCCAGTCGAACAGCTGGCTGAACAGGGTCAGAAACACCGCAACGCCTAACGGAATGACCCCGGCCATCACGAACTTCCGGGGGACTTGGCGAACCGTCCAGGGTGCCGGCGGGAGCGGCCCGAGCGCGGCCGTGTCGAAACCAGGCGGCGCCGGCGGAAGGGCCGGGATCTCCGGCGCAACCGGCGCTTTGAGTGGCGGCGCCAACGTAGCCAGGGAGACTGGGGTGGGTGTGGCACTCATTCGAAGATCTCCAATCGGACCGCCGTTGCGTTGTCGGGCCCACCGTTCTTCAGGGCCAGCTCCAGCACTCCCGCGGCATCAGGCGCGTCAAGCGCCACTTCCAGCGCGGTGTCGTCGCCGGCGGCCGCGAAGACGCCATCGGTTACTAAGAGAAAGACGTCACCCGCCCAGCACTTGTCGGTCAGGTCGGTCACCAATTCCGCCGGCAGGGCGGGAACGCCGGCGCCGACCGCGTGGGTCAGCCGCCCTACGAGCCGGCCCGAGCCGTCGGGAAGAAACACCGCGTGTTCGGTGGTCAGCACCTTCCAGAGGCCGTCACGCCGGCGGTAGCATCGGGTATCACCCACGTGGAGGAGGACGAAGGCGGCGGCTGTGACCACGAGCGCGGTGCAGGTGGTCCCCGCGCCCGCGAGCGCGGGGTCGAGCCGGCCGAGTTCCTCGAGTTCCCGGCGGGCGTCGCCTAACGCCTCGGTCAGGCCAGCGGCCAGGTCGGCCGCCGTGACGTCGAGGGCCCAGCGCCCGACGGTGGCGGCCAGCCGGGTCGCGACCCGCGCACTCGCGTGGTCGCCGCCTTGGTGGCCGCCGAGGCCGTCGAGCACCCCGGCCAAGAAGGGACGGCCGGCACTGGTGACGTTCCATGACACCGAGGCGGCCCGATCGCGAACGGTCTCGGTGCCGAGCACCGCGATGTCTTCGTTCCGGTTCCGGGTTGGTCCGGTGGTCGAGGCGGCGGTGGCGACGAGCGCCCGGGGTGCGGTCACGTGATCGCCTCGACCCGGAAGGCGAGCGAGCCGAGTCGAACGTGGTCCCGTCCCGGCTCGATTGTTTGGCTTGCGTTCTGGGCGAGCGGCGCCGCCGACCAGGTGCCGTCCGCGCTCACCATCGTCGACCCCCGACCGGCCAAGTCGGTGACGCTCCAGGTGCCGGTGGCGCCGCGGCGAAACTGGCAGTGGCGTCGCGACAGCCCCTTGTCGTGGAACGGATCGAGCAGGATCGCGAACGGTCCCTCGCCGCGCCCGACGATGGTGTCGGGGTCCACGTCGAGCGGGGGAAGCGCGACACCGCCTAACACCACGAGCCGGAGCTTCCGGGCCAGCGCCTGCACCGTGGTGCCCTGGGCCGCGTGGGACGGCGGTTTCGTGGCCGGGGCACTCGAGCCGCGGCGTGGAGGCGGGGCCACAGTGGGTGTCGCGATCGGGCCGGCCGTCGGCGCGGCGGCCCCGCCCTTGGCGGGCGGCCGGACTACCGCGGCCACGCCGTGGGTAACGCACTTCTCCCCCGGCCGCGCCAACTCGCCGCAGGTCGGGCAGGC
>JANMHX010000248.1:0-2690 GCA_031375485.1 Gemmatimonadota bacterium
GCCCGCATGGCCTGACGGGGCACGCTCTCGAAGGTGCGGCTACCGATGTGAGGTGTGATGAGCGCCTTCGGATGGTGCAGCAGCGGGTGATCGGCGGGCGGCGGCTCGTGATCCATGACGTCGGCGGCGTAGCCAGACAAATGACCGCTGTCCAGCGCGGCGAGAACAGCGGCGCTGTCCACGAGTTCCCCCCGGGAAATCACCACCTCCCGGCCGGCCCCGAGCGCGTTCAGTGCCAGCACCAAGGCCCCGGCGGCGTTGTTGACCACGATCGCATCTTCGGCGCCCGCGGATTCGGCCAGCAAGGAGGTCGCGTGGTCGAGCCGATTGCCCCGGCTCCCAGTGGCGACATCGAGTTCGAGGTTGCTGTACCCGCCGCCGATCCGAACCACCGCCTCGATCGCGGCCGCCGAGAGCGGGGCCCGTCCGAGATTGGTATGGATCACGACGCCGGTCGCGTTGATGACCGGATAGAGCGATGGCGCCGTGCGGGCCGCCACGCGTTCAACCAAGTGGGCGCCCCAGTCTTCCGGCGGACCACCCGCCGAGAGCCGGACATCCGCCACCGCTTCCCGGGCCGCCGCGACGACCACATTGCGGGGCACTCGAGTCAGGAGCTCGACGATCGCGGGAAGCTGGAGCAGGCGATCGATTGATGGGAGGCTCCGGCGGCCGTCGGTCATCGCGGAGGGACGGCTGGTTTGGCCTTGGTCGAGTCCTTCGCGGTCGAAGCCTTCGCGGTCGAGTCCTTTGCAGTCGAGTCCTTGACGACCGGCTTTTCCACCGGGATCTGGAAGCCTTGGACTGCCCGCCCCGTGACCCGACTCACCGACTCGACGCCGCTCATCTCGACGATGTACTTCGACCCCGAAGTCAGCGGTTGGCGGACCCGCACGACCACGCGGTCGAACAAGGGTGGCTTGGTCGTCAGCGGTCCCTCGGCGGCCGGGCGGGGTGGCGGCTGATTGCGGCCGGGCCGGCGGGCCGCCGCCACTGCGCGTCGCACCGAGTCGGCCCGGGCGACGGAGTCGGCCTTGGCAATGGAGTCGGCGCGGGCGCGGATCGCGGTCGAGTCCGGTGGTTTCGACGAATCCGGTTTGGCGGGGCGACGATAGAGCGAGTCGTACAGTTTCTCGGTAACGACGGCCTCGACCTCGATCTCGGTCGAGTCCGGCAGGAGCCGCACCCGGGCCTGCGCGGGGGTGAACGCCTGCGAGGGATTGAGCTGCTGGCTGAAGGTCACCATGATCGACATCGAATCGTTCTTGGCGACGGCCTGAATCCGGGCGGGCACGGTGTCGTGCTTGAACATCCAGATCTCGCCGACGGTATCGCGGCCGGCCGCGAGGCGAGTGGTGTCGAAGACTTCCCGGGCGTCGAGCCGGTTGTTCCGATTCTGATCGACGGCGCCGGCCACGATCAGTTCCCCGTCGGGGAGGGGGCCGAACGCGAACCGGCCGGTCGAGTCGGCGGTGGTTCGATAGGACAGACTGTCGGGAAGGAGCAGCGCATCCACGAGGGCCAGCGGTGAGGGCCGGGACGTGCCCCAATCGATGACCCGGCCCGAAATGAAGCGGGTGGGGATCGGGGCGCCGGTCGTGAAGGTGATGACCCGGCCGGTCTTGCTCCGGTTGGTCCGGAGGTCCATCAAGCCGCTCAGGAGTTCGATCCGGTAGACCCGGTTGGGCTGCCATCCTTCCTTCGGATGGACCGTGATCCGGCTTCGTTTCCAGCCGACAACCGGCACGTCCTTGGTCGGCGACAGGACGATCAGTCGCTCGAGGTCGCCGGTGCCGAGGCCGAAATTGGGGCTCGATCCCTCGCTCACGGTTTCATTGAACCGAAACTCGGCGTCGCCCTTGAACGCTTCGGCAACGACCGTGGACTCGGGGATCGTGCCGATGATGACCGGCGCGGCCACGTCAGGCGGACCACCCGGCGGTTCGCCGATCCGAGAGCAGGCCACCGACGCCAGCAAGACGATGCCGGCGATCCACCTCATGCGGGGCATCCGAGCAGCGCCCGTTTGCCTTCGAGGACCGCGGCTTGATCGCGCCAACTGACGAGCTTCTCCCGCTCTTTTTCCACGACCTCGGCCGGCGCGCGGCTCACGAACTGTTCGTTGCCGAGCTTCTTTTCCTGATTGCCGATCGCGGCGTGGAGCCGGGCGATCTCCTGGCCGAGCCGGGCGCATTCTTTGGCCACATCGATCAGGTCGCCGAGCGGCACGGTCAAACTGGTGCCGTCGGTCAGGACCGCGCTGGCGCCGGTCGGCGCCCCGGCCGGATCGGCCTCGGTCACGGAAAGACCGCTCAGCTTGGCCAATCGTTCGATGGTCGGCTGTTGCTGGCGGAGCGCGGCCACCACGTTCGGGCTGCACCGCGCCAGGGTGGCCCGGATCGACTGGCCCGGCTGCACGTTGTACTCGGCGCGGATCGAGCGGATCGCGCTGATGAGTTCCTGAAGAGCACCAAACTCGTCGACGGCGGCTTGATCGGTGGCGCGGCGATCGGGCGTGGGCCACGGGGCCACCATGATGGTGGCGTCGTCCGGCCGGCCGGGGAGTCGCTTCCAGAGCGTCTCGGTGATGAACGGCATGACGGGGTGGAGGAGCCGGAGGGCCACGTCAAAGGTTTGCACCACGACGGCACGGGCCACGTCGCCCCCCGGCACGTCGCCGTAGAGCCGCG
>JANMHX010000286.1:0-23836 GCA_031375485.1 Gemmatimonadota bacterium
CTCGGCACTCGGCCGAGTGCCGAGTGCCGAGCGCCGAGTGCCGAGATCAAAACTGCGCGGCTTCGGTGGAACCGGCGAGCGCGGTGGTCGACGACGAGCCGCCGCTGACCACTTGGGCCACGTCGTCGAAGTAGCCGGTGCCGACTTCCCGCTGGTGTTTCGTGGCGGTGTACCCGCTGGCCTCGGAGGCGAACTCGGCTCGCTGGAGTTCCGAGTAGGCCGACATGCCGCGGGTCGAGTAGCCCTTGGCCAGTTCGAACATCGAGTGGTTCAAGGCGTGGAATCCGGCCAGGGTCACGAACTGGAACTTGTAACCCATGGCGCCGAGTTCGACCTGGAACTTCGCGATCGTGGCGGCGTCGAGTTTCTTCTCCCAATTGAATGACGGCGAGCAGTTATACGCCAGCATCTTGCCGGGGAACTGGGCGTGGACGGCATCGGCAAACCGCCGGGCTTCGTCGAGGTCGGGCGTCGAGGTCTCGCACCAGATCAGATCGGCAATCGGGGCGTAGGCAAGGCCGCGGGCAATGGCCTGGTCCAGCCCCGGCCGAACCTGGAAGAATCCCTCCGGGGTTCGTTCTCCGGTCAGGAACGGCTGGTCTCGTTCGTCGACGTCGCTGGTGATCAAGGCCGCACCGTTGGCGTCGGTTCGCGCCACCAACACCGTGGGGACGCCTTCGACGTCTGCCGCCAACCGTGCCGCGATCAGGTTCCGGAGCGCGGCTTGGGTTGGGATCAGGACCTTGCCGCCGAGGTGCCCGCACTTCTTCTCGCTGGCCAACTGATCTTCGAAATGCACCCCGGCCGCGCCCGCTTCGATCATCGACTTCATCAACTCGAAGCAGTTGAGCGGCCCGCCGAACCCGGCCTCCGCATCGGCCACGATCGGCGCGAACCAATGGACCCCGGATTGATGGCCTTCGGCATGCTCGATCTGATCAGCCCGCTGCAGCGTTTGGTTGATCCGTTTGACCACCATCGGAACGCTGTTCGCGGGATAGAGGCTCTGATCGGGGTACATCTGGCCGGCCAAGTTGGCGTCGGCGGCCACCTGCCATCCGGAGAGATAGATCGCCTGGAGACCGGCCCGGACCTGCTGCATGGCCTGATTGCCGGTGAGGGCCCCGAGAGCCCGGACAAACGGCTCGGTGGTCATCAGCGACCAGAGCCGTTCGGCGCCCAGCCGTGCCAGGGTGTGTTCGATCCGGATCGACCCCCGAAGCCGGAGCACGTCGGCCGGCGAGTAGGGCCGGACGATCCCGTGCCAGCGGCTTTCGGTGTTCCACTCTTCCTGGATCGTCGCCGCGTCGGCCGCTTCCCGGCCGATGGAATGATGCACGGGATTGAATCGGTCGATCATGTCCGCCTCGCTCTGGTCTGGTCGGGTCTACACCGGGTCGTGTTGGCCAGCCACGATCATCGCCTCGCTCTCGCGGCGGGCCTGCCGATAACGTTCGCGGTCCTCGGCGCCGGTGAAACGCGCGAGCAACGCCTCGAGTTCCTCGTCATAGATTCGGGTCAGGTACGCCGGCGTATGGAGCACCGGGCGCCCCGACCCATCAAAGACGGAAATCGAGTCGCGATGAAGCACTCTCTGTGCCAGCATCAACCGATAGATCCGGTCGGTGGCGAGGTCTTCCATATACCCTTCGATCAGACTGGCCCCGCTACCAGCGAGGACCCCCGCGCGATACTGAATCGTGACGCGAACGGCGGCCCGGGTGCCTGACTCCGTGTGGACGCCGACTCCGGTCGGCTCGGGCCGGAGATCGGGATACCGATCCAGACCCGTCGGCCGCCGAAACCCTTGATTGGGGGCCGGGAACTGGGCCACGGCCACGGCATTTTGGTCCGGGTGGCCGGTCCAGGCGCCATCCATCAACGCCATCGCCTCGTTCCGCTTGTCTTTTTCCAGGGTTGCCAGGGCCCGAGCGTTGAGCTCGGCATCGACCCGGCTCGGGAACAATGCGGTCATCCCCCCGATCGCCAGCGCGCCCCGCTTGTGGCAGACATCAGGCAATAGCTCCCGAAGCCGTTGGAAAAAGGCCACATCGTGGGGGATAGTGTTGCGATCGGGCAACACCCACGCCGGATTGGGCAGGTTGAAATGGATCAAACTCGCCATGTAGTCCCACCGGCCGAGGTTGAGCCCCAGGATATGATCGCGGAGGTGAAAGAGGAATTCCTCCATCCGGTAAGCCATCGGGTGGGACTCCACCAACGCCATACACTTGATCGCGTCTGGGGGCAGCCCCTTGTCGGTGGCCAAACGCTCGAACACGTCGCGCCACCAGAGGGCCTCTTCCGCTGACTCCGACTTCGGAACGTAGATCGCGATCGGATGCTTGAGCCGGGCCGGGTCGAGGTTGTGCACCAACAGCGCCAGGTCGAACAGGGACGCTGACGTGAGTTCACCCGGCACCACGCCGGCCTGATGGAGGTGAAGACCCCGAACCCGAACCCAGGTCACCACGCCACTCGGCTGGATCCCAATCCGGGCCTTCCGTTTCGCGTCGTCGTAGGCGAGGGTCCCATGGAGGGCGGCGACCGCGTTGGCGTGGCCCCGGAGGGTGTTTTCCCATCGATTCGCCATCGAATCTTCCAGATCGATCATCACACCGGGGGCACCGGAGTTGAGCATCTTGACGACCAACTCAGCGTCGTCGGCCGGCCCAGTCATCTGATTTCGCTGATCGGCACACCAAGCCGGGACCGTGATCCGCCAGTCGCCCGTGCTCGCGTCCGACGGCGGGAGATGGGTCGGCAGGTTGCCCTGATGAGCCGCCTCGAGGGCCCGAACCCGGGCCGCAGCCAAGGCCTGCTGCCGCGGGCTGAAGGCCCGGTGGAGTTCGCGATAGGCGTCGAAGAAACCCGTCGGCAGGTCTCGGACGGGATCGAACCCGGCGGGCGCGGTGTTGCAATGACCGTTCAGCATGCCGTTGCCTGTAGCACCTTTTAGACCCAAATCCCCGACAGCACCCGGCGGAAGTTGCCCCCCAGGATCCCGAGGATCTGATCGTCGGTGTACTTCCGGCGGATCAGCCCGTCGGTCAGATCGTACATCCGTTTGGGATGGGCCACCTCATCGATATCGATCTTGTCGCGGAAGGCATAGTCGGCCTTGTAGCCGGCCTTGAGGCGTTTGTAGTCCTCCGGCGGCATGTCGTCATAGCCATCGAGGTCAATGTCGCTCCCGACGCCGACGTGTTCGACCCCGATCATCTTGGCGACGTAGTCGAAATGATTGAGCAGGTCTTCGATGGTGGTCGGCTCGCTGCCTTTGACGAAGTTCCGGACCCCGGTAATACCCATCACGCTCCCGGCCCTGCCCACCGCTTTGATGACGGAATCGGGCTTGCAGCGCGGATGGCCGGGGTTGAGCGCCCGGGCATTCGAGTGCGTCACCAAGACCGGCTTCTTCGACGCCTCGAACGCGTCGAGGGACGTCTGATCGCCGCAGTGCGACACGTCAACGGCCATCCCGACCGTGTTCATCCGGTCGACGATGGACAGACCGAAATCACTGAGCCCTTCGTCGCGCCGCTCGGTCGAGCCGTTGCCGATCAGATTCCGGGTATTGTAGGTGAGTTGGGACACCCGCTGGCCCATGGCGTAAAAGGTGTCGACGTCCGCCGGCCGGCGGAAATGTTCCGAGTTCTGCACGCCGAGCATGACGCCCAGCTTCCCGGACCCCTTGACGCTGCCGAAGTCGGTGACCGAGTCGATCCGCGTGAAATACCGGTCGTTGCCCGCCAAGAAGCCATTCCAGTTGGCGATGAACTGATAGGTGCTGTCGTAGGCGTTGGGGCCGCCGGTCCCGACGGCGGTATGGAACACGTTGATGCCGGACGACCGAAACCGCTCGAAGTCCGCCGCCGAAAACAACTCGGGGTTCGCGTTCCACTTGCCCATCAACGGAAAGTTGAGGGTGAGCGGGCTCAGCATGTCGATCACCAAGGCTCGTTCCATCAATCCAAGACAGCGGGCGGTATACTCGGTCGAGGTGCCTCGGAACAACGTGAAGCGGCCCCGATTGACCAGCGGGACCGCCAAGGCGGCGGCGAGAAAGCGGCGGCGGGTCGTCATAGCGGCCTCGGCGTTTGAGTGGGTGGCCCGGAAACGACATTCGGGGCCTCGTTGGAGACCCCGAATGATGGCCAACTGCCCGAGCCTTCCGCAACGCCTAGTTTGGCGCGTGGACGCCGGGGCCGCCGTAATTCCGATTGGAGCCGATGCCCGGACCCGACAGATCGAGCCCCGTGTTGTTGATCTTCGCAATGTACTGCCGGATCGACCCGGGGAACGGCGTGGTCTTGGCGCCCCGGCCGAACGGATCGGTGTACCAGGTGGTCGGACCGTCGGCGTTGTTGAGGTCCAACGAGTTCATGTCCATGACTCGCCGAACCCCGTTGAACGGCGAGCGCGGGTCGGTTTGCGTGATGCCGGCAATGGTCCCGTTCTGGGTCGCGGCGGCGCAGGGACCGCCCCGGGCCTGGTCGCCGTTCGGCTCGGTGAAGTAACACATGTCGACCGACCGGCCGGTGATGTCGCTCTTGGCGGGATCGTGGAACCGGCTCGGCGCAAAGACCTGGAAGTACGGGTTCATGTGCGCCAGGGTCTTGCCATCCGGGGTTCGGAGGGTCAGCGACTGCTGCCAACTCTCATGGAGGGCGGCCCGGGCATCGGACGTCGACCCGTTCGCCACCAGCAAGTGGCGTTCGACACACGTCATGTCGGGAATGACCCGCTGCCCTCCCCCGTTCGGCGAATTGGCCGGAGTCGCGGTCCCGACCCGAATCCGGGCTCCGTCGCAGGTCCGGGTGAACTCACCCGCCGTGCCGATCGCGGCCATCATGATCATCCGGACCTCGGTGCCGTCGTTGCACTTGGCGTAATACTGAACCTCGTGAAGGTTGTTGGTGAAGGCATCCTTCGAGTGGGTTCCTTGGTGGAGCTTGTAGAGGATGTCGCACTTGACCGACAGCACGCCGCCACCGTTGGCGACGTTCATTTGGACGTCGTTCTCCCATTCGTACTTGTGGCCGACATGGTCCTCGTGCCGGCGGCCTGCCGGATCGAACGTATCGAGTTGCTCGTTGGCGTAGCCGAGCGGCAGGTCGCCAATCTCCGAGAACAGATCGGAACCATGGGGGTCCCGGCCGTGTTCATGCCCGAACTGGCAGCCCGTGGCCGGATCGACCGGCGGATGCCACGTCGGGTAGAGCTTGCCGTCCGGGCCAACCGTGGAATACTGCTGGTGCACCGACAGCGGGCAGGTATCGCCGGCGCCGGGCTTCCAGGTCTGAAAGGCCACGCTTTGCGGCGCGCTCGGGTCGAGTCCGGTCATGGACACTTCACCGCAGCCGGCCCCGAACAACGCCGCAACCACTACCATCGAGTATCGAGTCATGAGAGTCTCTCCGTCTAGTGCCAGGTGACGCCGAGACCGAGCTGGAGCATCAGCACGTTGGCGCGATTGGGAAGGGTGTTGCGTTCGAAATGGGTCGCGTCGGATCGCTCGGACGCCAACGAGCCCTGGGCGGTGGCCACCAGGTTCAGATACGGCACGAACGACATCCGGGGATTGACCCGCATCTCGTAGCCGGTCCCGACCTGCGCCGTGAGGCCGCCGGTCGAAATCCCGGTCGAGACATCGCTGTTGTTCCGATCGGTCTGCCACTGCTTGTAGCTCGCGAAACCGAGCCCGCCCTTGAAGTAGTAGCCGTGGCGTGGATTCGGATACCAATAGCCGTTCCCGGTCAGCGCCAACACGCGTTGATTGCCATCTTCACTGCCTCGAAGCCAGCCGTTCAGCTCAGCCCCAACCAGGAGCCGCCCGTTCAGCGTCGTCCCCATCCGGGCATATCCCGAGGTACCCCGGGTCCCCAGATCGCCGGTGCAGATCGCACAATGGATGCTGGTGCTCCCCGCCCCGAGCCCGGCACTGAACCAGAGCCCCTGGCGGCCGAACATCGGCGCATCAGCCGGCACCGGGTTCGCCGGCTTGGCCGCCGGTGTCGGCGCCGCGGTCCGCGCCGTCTGCCCGGACGCCCGTCCGGCGGCGACGAGCACCGCAAAACCAATCATGGCCGTGATACCCTTCATTCGATCCTCGCTTGGTCAACGACAGGCTGAACAGAGTTCCCTGCGTTCAAAAGGCAGCTTGCATGCCGCCTCGGCGGCAGGAAAACCTGACCGTGAATCACATGTTTTGAGGAGGATTTTCCTGCGCGGTGCAGGGCGTTGCGCGAAATTGTTGACCGGCTGGCCAAATCAGAGACAGGAGGGGAGAACTTGCATTGCGGTTCGCGAGCCGGATCGCACCGGCCCGCCCATATTGGTTGCTACGCTACCCGCGCCAAGGCCTGCTCGATCCCACTGAGACGAACGAGCCGGCGCCCCGCCGACCTCCCGGACCAGATCGACCAGGCCAGCGGCCCCCCAACCGCGAGGCCGATGACCAGTTGCCATGTGGTGCGGGGCAAATCCGTTTCCGTAGTGAGCGCCCAGAGGGCCAGCCCCGCGCCCTCGACGGCCACCAATCCGCCCAGAATCCAGGCGGCCCGCCGTTGCCGGAGACATCGCTCCCGAGCCAGCCGGAGATAGTCCCGGGTCGCCTCGCTGAGCGGCCTCCAGACGCCGGCCCGGTTCCAGGCGGTGAACCCGGCCACCACCAGCGTGTGGGCCAGCGCGGCGAGGCCCCATCCGATCGCGGCGGCGGTTCGTCCCGATACCATCACGGCCACCGCCACGATCACGCCGGCCACCGTAACGAGGGCCTCCATGGCCACCACCAACCGAAGCCGTCGGGTATGCCGGTCCACTAACGCGCGAACCCAGCCGGCATCCACTGGATCGAGCGGCGTCCGCCACGTGGCGGACAGACTCTCCCACTCCCGGTCCTGGACGGCCGTCATGCCCCGGCTCCCTTCTCGTCCAACAGGGCGCGGAGCTCGGTCCGGGCTCGGCTCAATCGGACGGCGGCATTGTTTTCGGTGATGCCTAGAACCTGGGCGATCTCAGTGTGGGGCAAGCCCTCGAGTGACAGCATGACCACTTGACGGTGCCCTTCGGCGAGCCGACGGACGGCCCCCAAGAGTCGTTCCCGGTTGAGCGCAGCCGTAGCCAACGACACTGGGCCGGGGCTTTCGTCCCTCAGCTGGTGGTCGATCTCGGCGGCCGCCGGCCGGCGCCGGGCCCGGAACGTCAACCCCCGATTGTGGCCGATCCGGAAGGCGAAGGTCCGTTCGCTCGACTCGCCCCGAAACGACGGCAGGGCGCGCCAGAGGGCAAAGCAAATCTCTTGGAAAAGGTCGTCGGCATCGGCGGGGGTTTGGCCGTAGGTCATCGCGAGCCGCCGAAGGGCGGCCCCGTCGGCGGCAATGATGCGGTCGAACCTGGCTTCGCGGTCGCTCGACATACCAGAGGTGGTCCCGCGAGGCCGAAAAACCTTACCGGGGGCGCAGTTCCATCTGAACGTACGCCGTGTCGGTCGCCAATCGGCCCAAGATCAGCTTGACCGGAATGCCGGACGTATCCCGCCCCGCCAGCCCGCTCCCGATCGGCGCCGTCACCGAGACGATGGCCGACCCGGTCTGCGGCGTGAAGCCATTGATCAGAAAGACGAAGAGGAACCGACCGTCGTCGGCGCCGATGACCGACGCCGAGCTGATGAACTGGGCGCTCCCGCCGGTCGCGCCGGTCAAGAGCTGGACCGCGACAATCGGACCGCCGACGCCGGTCCCGTCGGGCCGGACCACGCGTCCCGCGATCGCCGCGATGGTCTCCTTGCTCGGGTCGGTCGGTGGCGCCGTCAAGCAGGCCCCAGTCCCGATCAGCAGACCAAGCCCGGCCATCTTGCATACTATTCGCATCGTATCCCTCATCCGAAGATCAAGATTCAACGTAGTCGAGGTCCTTGCCGTAAGTTTCCCCAAGTGCAAACAGGGAGATGACGGCAAGCACTAGCACCACGACACCGACCGCGATCCCCCCCCCGACAACTCCGAGCCCGCCGTCGCGAAACGACTGAAACGCCCAGGTCATCGGGACCACCGCCCCGCGGACGAAGTTCGGAGCGGAGGTCGTGGCGGTGGCCCGAAGATTGGTCCCAAACTGTTCGGCCGCCATCGTCACGAACACCGCCCAGTACCCGATCGCGAAGCCCATGGCGCTGCAGAGCGCGTAGAAACCGGCCAGGGTGCCGGCTACCTCCAAGAAGTACGCGGCGCACCCGGCCACCGTGAGCCCAAGGAACAGCCCGATGGCCCGCTTCCGGCTTCGGATCACTTGACTGAGGGCGCCGCTGGCGATGTCACCGACCGCCAGGCCGGCATAGAGCCAGAGAATCGCTCGGCCGGCGCTCGGCGTATAGCCGAGGTCGAGCGCCTTGGCGAACTCGGGCGAGAAGGTGACGAGGACGCCGATCACGTACCAGATCGGGACCGCCACGAGAATCACCGAGAGATATCGGATGCCTCGGCGCCGATCGGCGAACAACGCGAAGAAGTTGCCGCGGCCGATGGACGTCGATTTGACGCTCTGGAACATGTGACTTTCCCGCACCGCCACCCGGAGCGCCAGCAGGGCAAGACCCATGACCCCGCCGACGATGTAGGCCGTCCGCCAGTCGAAGGCTTCGGCCACCAAAGCGGCCGCGATGGCCCCGAGCACGCCGATGCCGGCCACGACCGACGTCCCGTAGCCCCGGGACTCCTTCGACATGACCTCCGCCACCAGGGTGATACCGGCCCCGAGTTCGCCGGCCAGTCCGATCCCCGCGATGAACCGAAGGGCGCCGTACATCTCGACCGAGGTGACGAAGGCATTCGCCAGGTTCGCGAGCGAGTACATCACGATCGATCCGAACAGGACCGAGAGCCGGCCCCGGCGGTCGCCGAGCACGCCCCAGAGAATGCCCCCCACCAGCATCCCGAACATCTGGAGGTTGATCAGCCGGACTCCCGCGTCGAGCAGATGCGCTTCGGGCACCCCGATATCGGTCAGACTGCGAACCCGAACGACGCTGAAGAGAATCAGGTCGTAGATGTCGACGAAGTAGCCGAGTGCGGCGACCAAGACGGCGAGATTGGCAGCACGTTTGTCCATGAGACTCGTATCGGGGTTAGGGGGCGTGGCAGCCTCGGCGGCCTTGGGCAGGCATTCCTCGTAGCGGTCTGGACGAATCGACGCAGCTACTTACCTTAAAGATCCCGCGCTCGCCGAGCGCCGAGCGCCGAGTGCCGAGTGCCGAGCAACAACACAAGGGTACACTGGCTGGCGGACCTCGTAAAGCTGGAGGACGGCATGGCGGATCTTCGGGACGCTACGCTCGGGCAGGTAGCCATTGTGGTCAAAGACCTCGACCGGGCCACGGGGTTCTTTCGGGATCAACTGGGTCTGCCCTTCCTGTTCGGGTTTCCAGGGTTGGCGTTCTTTCAGTGCGGTGCGACTCGCTTCATGCTCTCCAAGGCGGAGAAGCCCGAGTTCGATCATCCCAGTTCGATCTTGTACTACCGGGTGGCGGACGTAGTGGCCACCTATGCCGAACTCAAGGGGCGGGGCGTTAGCTTTCGGGACGAACCGCATGTCGTCCATCGAACGCCGGCGTATGAACTGTGGATGACGTTTTTCAATGACACCGAAGACAACACATTCGCCCTGATGGCGGAAAAACCGATCTGATATGACCATCCCGTCCTACTACCCCGACCGGGTCAACCTGGCGGCTGCCCTTCGGTCGGCCGAGCGCCTCGGACTCAACGAGGGCATCGACAACCATTTCAGCTACTCGGTCGAACCGTCCGGCCATCGCTTTCTGGTCAACCCGCTCGGGTTCCATTGGCGCGAACTCAAAGCCAGCGACCTCGTCCTGGCCACCGCCGACCGCGAGATTCTCGAGGGGACCAACGCGGTTGAAGACACGGCCTTCTTCATCCACTCCCGGCTCCACCTCAAGCACGCCGGCGCTCGGGCCGTCCTCCACACCCATATGCCATACGCCACCGCCCTCACCGTCATCGAGGCGGGCCGCCTCGAGATGGTGTCGCAGAACGCGCTCCAGTTCGCCGGACGGATTGCCTATCTCGACGACTACGACGGGCTGGCCCTCGACCACACCGAGGGCGACCGGATGGCCGCCGCCATGGGCGACAAGACCGTCCTGTTCTTGGGCCACCACGGGGTGATCGTCACCGGGGCCTCGATTCACGCGGCCTGGAACGACCTCTATTTCCTGGAGCGAGCGGCGATGGTGCAGGTGCTGGCGATGTCGACGGGGCGCCCGCTCCGGCCGATACCGGAGCGAGTGATTACCGAGATGGTCAAGGCGATGAACAGCAATCCCGATGCGGTCGATCAGCCGCGCAAGCACCTCGAGGCCCTGAAACGGCTGCTCGACCGGGAAGCGCCGGACTACCGGGACTAGCTACATCGTATAGCCGCCGCCGCAGATCAGCACTTCGCCGGAGACATAATTCGACTCCGGAATGCAAAACAGATACACCGCTCCGGCCGCCTCCTCGGCGGTCCCGGCGCGGCCGAGCGGGATCATCTTTTCCGCGAACTTGATGATGTCCGGGTTGACCCCCACCTTGATCTGCCGGCCACCGACATCGATGCTGGCGCTTCCGTCGGCCGTAGCTTCGGTGAGCCGGGTCTGAATCATGCCGAACGCCACCGAATTGACGTTGACCCGGTACCGGCCCCACTCCTTAGCCAAGGCCCGAGTCAGGCCGTTGACGCCGGCCTTGGCCGCCGAGTAGTTGGCCTGGCCGGCGTTGCCCGAGGTTCCGGACACCGACGAGATGTTGACAACTTTCCGATACACCGGTTTCCCCGCTTCCGTTTCCTTTTTGACGGCACTCCGGATGAAATCAGCGGCGGCGCGGAGGATCCGAAACGGGGCCTTGAGATGGACATCCAGAATGGCGTCCCACTGCTCGTCCGTCATCTTCTGGATGACGTTGTCCCAGGTGTAGCCGGCGTTGTTGACGATGATGTCGAGGCCGCCGAAGGTCTCGACGGCGGTCGTGACGAACCGCTCCGCAAACCCCGCCTCCGTCACGCTCCCGTTGCACGCCACGGCCCTGCCGCCGCCCGCCTTGATGAGCGCGACGGTTTCGTCGGCCGGGCCGGAATCGAGATCGTTGACGACCACCGCGGCGTCGGCGGCGGCGAGCTTCAGGGCAATGGCCCGGCCGATGCCCCGGCCGGAACCCGACACCAAGGCCACCTTGCCTAGCAGTTTGCTCATGAGCCAGTCGTCACTTTCCAATTGGGGGTTAACCGGCCCGCGATGCCGGGACCGGCCGGGTAACCTACCGGGTCCGAATCCTCTAAGCCACGGGTCGCCGCCAGACCGGAAGAGACTCCCCCGGACGGCGCAATTGGCGTATCTTAGTCCATCCCATGGATGAACCAACTCGAAAATTCGGCATCATCGAGCAGACCTGGCGGCCCGTCGTCCGCCTGACGGTCTACTATGCGATTCTCGCCGGGATCTACTTGGTCTTGGTCTGGTTGAGCCCGTGGCTGGCCAGCCACCTGTCCGGGGTACCTCGACCCAGCGCGACGGACCTCAACCTCAGGGTCGAGCCCAACCTCGATTCCCCTGGCGAAGCCGCCCTGATGGCCGTTATCACCATGGGCTCGGCGCTCCTCCTCACGCTCCCGATGATTTGGGTCTATACCTTCGCCCGGCAGAAACGGGGTTTCCAGCAGTCGCTGGCCCAGACCCTGGTCATGCTGCCGATCGTGGTGGCCATCGTGGTCGTCTTGGTGAAGCACAGCGTGCCACTGGCCTTCTCGCTCGGCGGCATCGTCGGCGCAGTGGCGTTTCGCCACCGGCTCGAGGACACCAAGGATGCCGTCTACGTGTTCGTCGCCATTGCCTTGGGCCTCGCGGTGGGTGTCCAAGCCTACTCCGTCGCGCTGGCCGCGTCCGCGTTTTTCAACCTGGTGGCCTTAGGACTCTGGGTCACCGATTTTGCCCGGGCGCCGGCCCCGCTGTCGCACGAGATCGCCCAGAAACGGGTCCAGTTGGCCAAGGACCTGAGCGGTGACCGGCGGACCGGCGAGTACGTCGCGCAACTCGACCATCACTTGCTCCAGTCCATGACATCGGACCAACTCAAGGCGTTGGCCGACAAGGCCATGCAGCGGAACCAAAGCCTGACGAAGGACCTGGTCGTCCCGGCCACCCCAGTCGCGGAGACCCGGGAGGTGGCGATTATCGTCGTAGCGGCCGGTGCGGGGTTGGTCGGCGAGTTGCGCCGCTCGATCGAGACCACCCTCGAGATGGACGCCAAGCAGTGGCGCTTCGAGGGCGAGGTGGCCCAGCCGGACGGCGCCGTCGGACTCCGCTACCAAATCCGGTGCCGGAAGCGACTCCCCCCTTCGGCGGTCCTTGATTCACTTCGCCGGGCCACGGGCACCCTGGCACAGGACGTCATGCTCTCGTGAAGCCCAGCGACCCCGCGGTGCTGTTGGCCCGGCTCGCCACCGCGATCGAGGGCCGGTATCGAATCGAGAAGGAAGCGGGACGGGGTGCGATGGCCCGGGTCTACCAAGCCGTCGAGGTTGCCACCGGCCGGTCCGTCGCGATCAAGCTCTTGCCGCCCGAAACCGCGACCGCCACCAACGCCGAACGGTTCCTCCGGGAAATCACGGTCACCAAGACGCTCGAGCACCCCAACATCCTGGCCCTCCTCGACTCGGGCGTGGATGACGGGCTCTACTGGTACGTCATGCCGTTCGTCTCCGGCGAAACGATCCGTGAAGCCTTGGCCACCCGCGGCCTGATGGCGATTCCCGACGCGCTTCGGATCGTGGCGCAGGTCGGGAGCGGCCTCAGCTACGCCCACTCCAAGGGCATCATCCACCGGGACCTCAAACCCGAGAACGTGATGATCTCCGACGGGCAGGCCCTGGTAGTTGACTTCGGGTTGGCCCGGGCCCTCGACGTCCAGAGCAATCTCACCGGCACCGGAATGCCGCTCGGGACCCCGGCGTACATGAGTCCCGAACAGATTACCGGCGCCGCCGATGCCGACGCCCGCGCCGATCTCTACAGCTTTGCGTGCGTCGCCTATGAAATGCTGGCGGGCCGGCCCCCGTTTGTCGGCACGACCGTACTGCAGTTGCTGCAAGGTCATCTCGCCCTGCCGCCCGATCCGCCCAGCCGGCACCGCCGCGAACTCGGCCCGGCCATCGATGCGGCCTTGCTCAAGGCCCTCGCCAAGGCCCCGGCGGGCCGCCACGCCTCGGTCGAGGAGTTTGTCGCCGAGATCACCAACGGCCAGGAGCGACAGGTCGCGAGCCCCGCGCCACCGGCCGCTCCCCCCGACCCGCCGAAACCGGGGCTGTTCGGCCGACTGTTCGGTAAGCGATAGCCGATCGCCGAACTTGCGCCGATCGGGTTCACGCCCGAAACTTAAGAATGCGAAAATTCCTGGTCTCCGGTTCGTTGTTCCTGGCCGCGTGCGGAGGGCCCAAGGCCCCCGACCTTACTCAGACATTGCAGGCCCTCGTCGACAGCACCGTCGCGGCCACGCCGTCGATTCCCGGGTTGATCCTGCGAGTCCAGGCCCCGAGCCTCGGGCTCGATTGGCAGGGCGCCGCGGGCGTCTTCGACCGGGCCACCGGCGAGAAGCTCCGGCCCGAGCACACCATGCGGATCGCGAGCAACACCAAGACCTACATCGCCGCCGCGACGCTTCGCCTGGTCGAGGAGGGCAAGGTCGGGCTCGACGATCCGATCGCCAAACACCTCTCGCCCGAATCCCTGGCCGAGCTGCGGCGCGACGGTTACGACACCGAGGCCATCACCGTCCGTCATTTGCTGACCCATACCAGCGGGATCTTCGACTACGCGATGTCGCCGGAGTTTGCCGCGGCCATCGGGGCCAACTTCGCCCACCGGTGGACCCGGCCCGAGCAGCTGACCTTCGCGATCGACAAAGGGGCCCCCTACGGAAAGCCCGGCGAGGTCTATCACTACTCCGACACCGGCTACATCCTGTTAGGCGAACTCCTCGAACGCACCACCGGCCAGAGCATGGGCGCGGCCGTGGCCACCTTGATCGGCTACCCGACGCTCGGCATTGCCCACACGTACTTCGAATCTCTGGATTCGGTCCCGGCCGGCACCCCCGCTCGGGCCCATCAGTACCTCGACAGCACCGACACCTATGGTCTCGACCCCTCGCATGACCTCTACGGGGGCGGCGGCATTGTCTCCAACCTGGCCGACCTGACCCGCTTCTACCGGGCCCTGGTGCGCGGCGAGATCCTCACCAAGCCCGGGATCCTCGAGGGGATGTTGACGCCATCGGCCCCGAGCCTCGGCCCTGATTCGACCTCCGGCTATGGGATGGGGATCGGGCGAGGCCGGGTGGGGACCGATCTCTGCTACGGCCACAGCGGATACTGGGGCACGACGGTACGGCATTGTCCCGCCGCCGACGTCACCGTGGCCGCCGCGATGAACCGGTCGCCCGACTCGCTCAATGCCGGGGGCCAAGTGGCCCGGCGGGCCCTGGAGCTGATCTTGGCCGCGGTAAAGAAGTGACCTTACTTTGACATCGGCTTGGGCTTCACCAACGGCTCGACCAACTCGGCAACCTGGTGCGCGATGTCTCCCGGCTTGGATTCCGCGGCCGCGAGATTGACCAGGACGACCACCGTCAGGCGGTCATCGAGATAGCGGACGATGTGGGTCAAGAACCCCTGCCACCCGCCGCTGTGCTCGACCAGCCGGTGGCCGGGCACCCCGCCGATCCCCCATCCGAAACCATAGGGATACGTGGAACCGTCGTTCAGCCTGACCGGCGTCCACATCTGTTCCAGGCTCTCCTTCGGAAGCACCCGACCGGCTCCCAAGCCGGCATCCCACTTGGCCAAGTCGAGCACCGTAAAATAGAGCGCACCGTCGGCCGTCGAGTTGAGCGACGGCGACACCCATTCCTGGTTCTTGAGCGCGCCGTCTTTCAGCACATAGCCGGAGGCGCGATGGGGCACGATATCCGATTCGCTAATGATCTTCGTCCCCATCCCGAGCGGCTTGAAGATCCGCTCCACCAGCAGATCGCCGTAGAAGACGCCGGTCACCCGCCTCACCATGGCGCCGAGGGTCAGGTAGGCCAAGTTGCTATAAGACCACTTGGCCCCTGGAGCGAACAACAGCGGCGTTTGATAGACGATTTGAAGGAGCTGATCCTCGGTATAGTCGCGGCGAAGATCCATACTCGCCGGGTAGTCACCCAAACCGGACGTATGGCTCAGCATCTGGCGGATCGTGATCGGGGCCCAACTCTTCGGCGCATCGGGGAGGTGCTTTCGGATCGGGTCGTCGAGGCCGAGCTTCCCGTCGCCCACCAACATCATGATCAGTGTGGCGGTGAACTGCTTTCCGACTGAGCCGGATTGGAACACGGTCTCGGCCGTCGCCTTGGCATCCTGCTCGACGTTCGCGAGCCCGTAGCCCGCCGCATGGACCATCGCGCCATCGCGCATCACCGCGACCGAGACACCGGGGATCTTCCGGGCCACCCGAATCGAATCGACCAATCGGTCAATCCGGGGATCAACCGGGTACGGTGAGACGGCTGCGGCCGCCTCGGGTTCGCGAGCCGGGGTGCAGCCACCGGATCCAGCCAGCACGATCGCGACAAGAGCACTGCGGACTCGCATCAGGTTCCTGGGAAGAGACTGGCCTCATGGTATCGCCGGCGCGGGTGCCGGGCAAGCCGGGGCGGGTCAAGGACACCCTTCGGCGATCGGTGGAACGGTCGAGTAGATTTGGCGGACAACCTTCCCCAGAGTTCTGAATGTCCGTCTCTTTCAGTCCCGTCCGTCTCGGCGGCGTGTTGGCCTTGCTGGCCGTCGCCCTGCCGCTCCACCGAGCCTCCGCCCAACCCGACTACAACCGCGCCGACATGATGCGGATCGCGCCGAGCCGGCTCTACGGGGTCCCGCCATGGGTCGAAGGACTCGGGCTCGGAAGCCCGGAGTGGCTCGACGACAGCACCCGGTTCCGCTACCGGGTCAAAACCCCGCGCGGGGCCGAGTTCATCATCGTCGACCCGGTCAAGGGCACCCGGCGCCCCCTGTTCGACAACGCCCGGCTGGCCGCGGCCATGTCGGTGGCGGGCGACACCGCGTTCGATGGCACCAAGCTGCCGTTCCAAACCTTCAAGTTCCTCAAGAACGAAACCGCCATCGCCTTCCGGCTCGGCGTGAAGCGCTACGAGTGCGATCTGGTGGCCTATCGCTGCACCAAGGGCGACACCCTGACCACCGAACCACCGGCGTGGGCCGCGCTCTCGCCCGACGGCAAGTGGGCGGCCACCGTTCGGAAGGGCAACCTCTGGGTCCGCCGAGTGGCCGAGCCCCGGGACTCGATCCAACTCACGAACGATGGCTCGGCAGAGTTCGGATACGGGTTCGGCGCGGCCGAACGCCCAATGCCCGATCCCGACGCGCGCTCACCCTTCGTCGTGTGGTCGCCTGATTCGAAGAAGCTTGCCACCCTCAAGGTCGACGAACGCGGCGTCACCAAATTCCCGGTGTACTCCTCGACCGGCACGGTCCCGAAGCTGTTCCAGTATCCAAACGCGGTGCCGAGCGACTCGATCGTCCCGACCTATGAGATCCACGTCCTCGATCTGGACCAGAAGACGAATGTGACCGTGCAAGGGGCCAAGCCGGTCGCCAGTGTTTTCGGATGGACCGGAGTCGGGATGATTCAGTGGACGCCGAAGTCCGACCGGATCTACTTCACCGACGCCGCCCGGGCCAACCCGAGCGTCCGGCTCCTGACCGCCGACGCGGCGACCGGAACCTCCCGTCTGGTGCTGGCGGATTCGCTCCCGACGTTCACGGAGAATGCCAGCGGGGTCGCCACCGGCAACTGGCGCGTGGTGGGCGACTCCGAGATCCTCTGGTGGTCGGAACGGGACGGCTGGGGTCACCTCTACCGGTACGACACCGCGGGCAAATTGCTCAATCAAGTCACCAGCGGGCCTTGGCTCGTGCAGTGGCTCAAGTACGTCGATCCCGTCACCCGCCAGATCTACTTCACCGCGTTAGGCAAGGACCCGGCCCACCCGTATTACGCCCACCTGATGCGAATCGGCGCCGACGGCTCCGGGTTGACCGACCTGACCCCCGGCCCGGGACATCACTGGGTGTCATTCGTTCCGACCGGCAAATACTACGTCGACACCGAGACCCGTCCGGATCTTCCGCCGGTGACGACGGTCCGATCCGCCCTGGACGGACGGAAGACGCTCGACGTCGAAACCGCCGACGCCTCCGAGATGATGAGAATGGGCTGGACCGCGCCGACGCCGTTTACCGTGAAAGCCCGGGACGGCCTGACGGACCTGTACGGGTTCGTGTACCTCCCGTCCCGCGTCGACACGACGAAGAAGTATCCGGTCATCGTCTACATCTACCCCGGCCCCCAGATCGGGACGGTCGTCCACTATGGATTCCAGACCAACGGGGAACGTCGGGGGCTCGCGGAACTCGGGTTCGTGGTGGTCGAGGTCAACGCGCTGGGTACGCCGGGACGGTCAAAGGCCTTTCACGACGCCTACTTCGGCAACATGACCGACAACGGGATCCCGGACCAGATCGCCACCACCAAGCAGCTCGGCGCCCGGTACCGGTTCATGGACCTCGACCGGGTCGGGATCTACGGTCATTCAGGCGGCGGTTTCTCGTCGACCGGCGCGATCCTTCGGTATCCGGATTTCTTCAAGGTGGCGGTGTCGGGGTCCGGCAATCACGACAACCGGAGCTACCGGTTCGATTGGGGCGAGAAGTATCAGGGGCGCTTCAAGAAGGATACCCTGATGGGGCGCGACAACTTCGAGTCCCAGGCCAACTACCTGCTGGCCGGCAACCTGAAGGGCCGCCTGTTGCTGATGCATGGCGACATGGACACCAATGTCCATCCGACGATGACCTACCGGCTGGTCGACGCGCTCATCAAGGCCGGCAAGGACTTCGACATGCTGGTGGTGCCCGACGCCGAGCACGGGCTGCCCGTATATACCATCAAGAAACGGTGGGACTACTTCGTCAGGTGGCTGGCGGGCGGCGAACCGGACCGGAACTACCGCCTGATGTCCTGCGACGATCCGATCTGTCTGTATTAGTGGTCCTTGATGACCTCGCCGCCCTTCATCACGAACGTGACGGCGGCGAGGGTGTTCGGGTCTACCAGCGGATTGGCCGGCCGGCCCAGGATTCCGGATCTCACCCGGTTTCACTGCCCCGAGTCGAGGTGCCATCCCGGATGGAGCCAGCGACCGTCCTTCCAACGGAACACTTCCGTGGCCCGGCCTTTCTGCGTCGTCTGCTCGCCGCTGCTCGAGGCAAACACCAACTCGTAGTTCGAGTACACCACCACCACGTCGCCCATCGCCTGGGTTGTGGTCTTCGGAAAACTCAACGACACCAGCTTCGAGCCGCCCGCCGCAAACTCCCGGGACCCCGCCAGGGTCGTCTCTTTGGAGTCCCATGCGCCCGACCCGAAGCCAATGCCGACGAAGTCGTCCGTCAAGACATCGGCCAATGCCGCGGAGCCGGCGAACCATTCGCGCCAGACCTGCTCCCGGGTCGTGACGAGAGCGGCTTCCCAATCGGCGGGCAACGCGGACTTCGGCTGGGGCGCGCACGCCGCCAGCGATAACAGGGCGACGGTCACGCCGGTCAAACGCTGCACTGGGTCACTCCTCGAAGGGATGCTCCAATGTGCTTCCTGGAGGGGCGAGGCGGAAGGGTCAGGCCAGGCGGAGTGACCGCAAGGCGCGGCGGAGCCACCACCCCACGAACGCCACGAGAATGACCGAGAGGGCGCCGCCCGCGAGCACCGGGACGTGCCACAACCGAGCCAAGGCCGGCCCCGTAAAACCGAAATAGAGCGCCCCCGACACCGCAGCGATCACCGGGAGCGCGACCTCGACTTCCCGGCGGGTGACCCGGATCGTCACCGTGGTCACGAGATAACTCACCAACGAGCCCGTCACCGTGTATCCATAGGCCTCGATCGGGCCCGGAGGGGATGGGGGCGCCAGGAAATACCCGAGGATGAATCCCGGCAGGCACGCGGCGAAGATCCCGAACGGCGCCTTCAGCCATTCGTCGGTGCGGCGGGGAGGCCCGAGCAGCTGCGGAAGCGCCTTGGTGGCGGCCAGGTCGAGGCAGCCCCGCGGAGTACAGACCGTACAGGCCCCGCACCGCGCCCGATCCCACTCCATGAGCGGCGCCTGCCCGTACAGCCGCTCAACGGGCAGGATCGGACAGAGCGAGTTGCAGAAGCCCGACCGAACCGCGAACCGAGCCCCGAGACCGATCGCCAGGAGACCGATGCCGACCGCGGCCGCCGCGACCGCGGGGCCGCTATGGTTGAACCAGAGCAGGCGGGCCGGCACCAAGACATGGAAGAGCACCAACCCCGCCGCGCCGAGTGCCTGCTGCAGCGCGGGCGACGGCGGCGGAGCCACCCGCCACCGGTTCCCGAACTCGTTCAACGTGGCCAACGGACACACCCCGCGCCACGCCACCGGGGTCACGAAGAGCGACAAAGCCACCAGCGGAATGGCCGCACCCCAGACCACGACCAATCCCTGAGCCGGCGCCCAGACCAACATGGCCAGCACGGCGACGAGGGCCGCCATGGCGGTCCACCTCGCGGCGCGCCAGAGCACAGCCGCTCGGCCGGACCGAATGAGAATGTGAGTCTTAGGCACCAGCCGGCTCCCGGCAATACGATCGAACCCTGAGCGGACCACCAGCCGCGTAATCTAGAGCCACAAGGGCCAAGCCGCCGCTCGACAGCCGACCGTCCAACCGGTACCTTCGTGCCGAACCCGCTCGTCGGCCCCTACTCGGAGTCACCATGACCACGTTCTCCCGGGCGCTCCTCGCCCTCGCCCTCGCCCTCGCCGGCGCCAGTTCCGCGGCCGCCCAAGTCACCGCGATCAAAGCCGGCCGCCTCATCGACCCCGAAACCGGGACCATGGCCACCAATCAGATCATCCTGGTTCAGGGCGGCAAGTTCACCGCCGTCGGCGCGGGCCTCGCGATCCCGGCCGGGGCCGAGATCGTCGATCTCTCGGCGCTGACGGTGTTGCCCGGCTTGGTCGATGCCCACAATCACTTGGCGTTGACCTACAAGAAAGTGCCCGAGAACGACATCTACTACCTGACCTACGTCATGGAAGGCACCCCGCTTCGCGCCATCCAGGCCGTTTCGAACGGCATCCAGATGCTCTCGTCCGGCTTCACCATCGTCCGCGACATGGGCAACAACGGCAACTACGCCGATGCCGCCCTCCGCGTGGCCGTCGAGCAGGGCTGGATTCCCGGGCCCACCATCATCAACTCGGGCATCATCATCGGCGGCATGGGCGGCCAGTTCTGGCCCACCCCGGAAATGGCGGTCGGCAAAGGAATCGTCTACCCCGAGTACCTCGATGCCGACACCCCCGACGAAATCGTCAAAGCCATTCGCCAAAACTTGTTGTTCGGCGCCAAGGTCATCAAGATCTGCGTCGACTGCAAGCCATGGGGCTACACCGCCGACGAAATCCGGCTGATCATCGCGGAGTCGGCCAAGGCCGGGGTCAAGGTCGAAGGGCATGTGCAGACCGTCGACGGCGCTCGGCGGGCGATCGGGGCCGGCATCTGGTCGATTGCCCACGACATCGGTCTCACCGACGAAATGCACAAGCTGATGGCCGAAAAGGGCATCTTCCGGGCCGGGACCGAAACGCCTCTGACCCTGACCGGCCATACCACCCCCGACGCCTACGCCACCACCGTTCGCGGCCTGAAAAACGCCTACGACAACAAAGTCGCCATCACCTTCTCGACCGACGCCGACTACTACGTGCCCGGCAAAACCCGCGGCGAGGTGGCGATCGAGTTCCTCGAAACCTGGAAGGCCGCCGGGATTCCGCCCGCCGACATTCTCCGCGCCATGACGGTCACCGGGTATCGGGTCAGCGAAACCCTGGGAACCAGGGGCCTGATCAAGGCAGGCCTGGCCGCCGATCTGATCGCGGTGACGGGCAATCCACTCCAGGACATCGATGCCCTTCGGAACGTCCGCTTCGTGCTCAAAGACGGGAAGGTCTTCAAGAAAGACGGCATCATGACGCCCGAAAAGTTCTTCAACCCGGGCCCGGTCAACGGCTGGCGGATTCGCTAGCGATGCAGCCGTTCCAGTACCACGACGCCCAGCGAGCCGTCCAGCGCGAGGCCAACTCGGTGCAGTGCGCCGACAAGCTGAGCACCTGGGTCGGTCCGGTGGCCGAGTTCACCGCGATCGCCGACCTGATCATCCTGGCCGGCCCGGCGGGCAAGACGATCCGAATCGGGGCCGTCTCCGGCCCCGCTCCCTTGGCCATCGCTCGGGAGACCGGCGACGAAATCATCGTCGAACTCCCCCGACAACTCCTCGACCTACTGCCGGCCGCCGGCCGGTGCGGGGGGATCGTGATCAACCCGGCCCTGGCCCGTCGGTCCCGGCTGTCGGGCGTGCTCCACGACGCCGGAAACCACCTGGAACTCCGCTGCCGCTTGGCGTTCACCAACTGCCGGAAGTACATGACGCCAACGGCATCGGCCAGCTCCGCGATCCACGTCGGGCCAACCGGCGCCCGCCCGATCGCGTTGACGGACCCTTGGGTCCGGCACACCGCCTCACAGGGGGAAACCGCGTTTCTGGTCACCACGACCCCGGATGGCGGCGCCGACGTTTCCCACCGGGGGGGACACCCGGGCTTTCTGCACTTCGAGCCGGACACCGGGTCAATTCGATGGACCGAATATCTCGGCGACGGCATGTTCGTGAGTACCGGAAACCTCCGGGCCAGCAGCGGGTTTGCGCTCCTGGTCCTCGACTTCGACACCGGCGACGCGTTGAGGCTCGACGGAGTCGCCGAGTACACCAATGTCCGAGCCGACCGGAAGGCCCGCGTCGATGCCCTGATTCAGGCCGGCGAGCCGTTTCCGGTCCAGGGCCACATCACCGGCCGGGTCCACGCTGCGGAACGCCTGCCGGCCTTTTGCCTCCCGCGAGTCCGGGTACCCACCCGGTCTCGCATCACCTCGACGGACCCCACGGACGTCCAACACCCGCAGTAGACTCCGCGCCGATTACCCCCCGGACGCCGTGGGCGGCTGCCCGTACACGGTTTCCGCATCGAGAATCTCGACCGCGCGGTCGAAGAGCGTATCGGCCTCCCGCGGGGTATTGGCAATCGCCGTTAGGCCGATCTTCCCGAACTCACTCAGCGCCCCGATCATGTGGAACAGGACTCCGGATCCCGTTCGTTCGCTGTAATGCAACTGATTGACCGTGAGGATCTCGATCAGGTCCTCCGGCAAGAGCCCCCGGTACCGGGCCGAGCGCAGGTTGTCGGTGGCCCGATAGTACTTGGCCCGCCCCGTGGGGCTCCGGAACAGACCGGTGGCCAGATCCAACGCACCCCCGGTGAGAAATCGCAACGCCAGAAACGGATGGGTCGTGCCGCCCATCCGGAGGTTGATCTCGATGCCGGCCAACTGCCACGGATCACGCCGGGCATCCTGCCAGGCCAGAAAATCGACGCTGAACCGGCTCACCACCCCGTGCTGCGCCAGGACCTCGCCGACCCGGATGCCCGCCTGCTGCACCGCCAACCGATACGGTTCCTCGGCCGGAAACCGGGCGCCCAGAAAGATCTGCTCGTCATCCCCCCCAAGAATCTGCTCGTGGGTGGACACCGGGATGACTTCCCCGCTCGGGCTGGTCCGGATCTGGGCACTCGGCGATCGCTTCCGCGCCCCCTCCACGAACTCCTCGACGACCCCGCCCATCTCGGCGAACTTGGTCAGAAACCCCGACGGGGTTTCCCCTGCCGCGACGAACTTGAGGGCGGGGATGGCGTCCTGAATCGCGGCCAGACTGGGCGACTTGGGATAGGTAAAGACGGCGTTGCCCTCACCCGAGAATCCTTCATTCAGCTTGACCATGGCCCGGCGAATCTGCGGCCGTTCTCCCGCTAACTCCTCCAAGGCCGACGCGATATCGTCCGCGGATTTGAGGTCTTCGCGACCGGCCGGTATCGGGACCCCGGCCTCGCGAAGGACCTTTCGGCCCCCGGACTTCGACCCGAGGTGGCTCAATGCCGGGTCGCAACCGTTGAGCGGAATCCCGAGCAACACCGCCAGCTTCCGCTCGAGCGGTGTGGCGTTGAACACCGTGAGGTACGCGTCCGCCGGGCTCCGGATCGCGCATCGAATCCGCTCGATCAGCCGGGGACGTTCCAGGATCTTTTCGGTCAACGACCGCGGCGATCCGTCGTAGGCCGCGATCATCGTGAGCCGGGCCCGGGCGTGACTGGCCGGAATGCCCGCCAGCATTTGCAAGTAGTACTCCAGCACCTGCGGGTGGACCGGGTAGGAGGTGACATACACCAGGTGGGCCCGCGGATTCCGAAGCCGGATCAACAAGAACAGGAGCCGTTCCTCGTAGTACGTGGCCCCGGCGAGTTTGGTGAGTTCATACTGATCGAGCGTGAGTGACGGGACGATGACGGAGGTATAGGCCGAGGTATCGTCGGCGCTCAGGTGTTGCCACACGTCGGCCAGCCGGGGCTTCAGCGCCTCGAATCGCGCCAACTCATCCTCGAGGCTGAGCGTCGCGGCAAACGGGGGCTTGGGAATCATCGCGGCTACCGGTGGCGCCAGGATTGAAGTACTTGAAGATACGGCGCCCGTTCGAAGCCGACCCGAACCGCATCGAGCGCGGGATGAACGCCGCCGGTCACCGCCAGTG
>JANMHX010000305.1:0-50779 GCA_031375485.1 Gemmatimonadota bacterium
CCGCGGCGACCAGACCGCCGGCCCCTTCGAGCGATTGAGCATCCGGAACTGGATCCGGGCCCGGTCCGTCGCCCGGCCCATGATCCCGCCCAACGCATCCACCTCCCGAACCACAGTCCCCTTGGCAATCCCCCCAATGGCCGGATTGCAGGACATCTGGCCGATCGTTTCGAGATTCTGGGTCAGCAACAACGTCCGGGCGCCCATCCTGGACGACACGGCCGCCGCCTCCGCTCCAGCGTGACCACCCCCGACCACCACGACATCGAATTCCATAGGCGGGGGAAGCTACCCGAGAGCCCGGAAAACAGAAGGGCGGAGGATCGCTCCCCCGCCCCTGACGACCACCCTCGACCGCCCAGCGTTCAGCTGGCCCGGACCCAGCGCCACAAGTCCTTGACCGAGGCCTTCTTGCCGTAGGAGAGAATACCCACGCGGTAGATCCTGGCGGCCACCCACACGATCAAGAGCAGGCCGGCCACTGTCGAAGCAATCGACAACAGCAGCTCCCCGATCGGAATCGGGGCGATCGAATGCCGGACCGGTACCACGAACGGCGCGAGCGGGGGGATCAAGCTGAGCACCCGCGCCAAGGTCCCATTGGGCTCGTTCAGCAACGCGAACATGCTCATCAGGCCCATGATGATGAACAACATCACCGGCATTTGCGCCTGCTGGGTTTCTTGAATCGTGGTGCACATCGAGCCAATGGCCGCGTACGCCGCCGAGTACAACAAGAACCCGAGCGCAAAGTAGATCAGGAAGATGACCAGCAGATCGGTCGGCATCGACGGCAGCATGAACGGCATCCCACCTCCAGCCGCCCCCGATACCCCAAACGCCTTCATGATCTGCGGCTGATAATCGCGGAGGAGCTTCGCCGCCGTCGTCCACACCCCGATCTGGAGCATGCTGACGGCGCCCACCCCGACCACCTTGCCAAGCAGCAGCTGAAACGGCGTCAAACTCGATACCAAGATCTCCATGATCCGGTTCGACTTCTCCTCGATCACCGACGACATCACCTGGGTACCGTACAGCAACAAGGAGATGTACAAGATGAACCCCATCGCGTACGCCAACGCGAACGTGGCCCCCCCACTCTCGTTGGTAAGCTTACCTTCCGAGACTTTGCGGGTTTCCAGGCTGAGCGGCACTACCGCCCCAAGGGCCACGACCGGGTCCACCCCGGCGCGCTGGAGGCGCTCCGTCATCATCACCGGGCTCAAGATCCCCCGGAGGTCCTCCATGTCCCGCGGACTCCCGACATTCACCCCGAGATAGCTCGCCTGGCCCTTCGCGATCCCGCTCTCGGAGACCATCACGAGGCCATCAATGGAGCCCTCCGCCCGCTTCGAGAGCCCCGTCATCCGGACCAAGGAATCCCGAACCTCTTCCGCCCGGGTCCCGGCCACCACGAGAGTCGGCACGAACTTGGACTCCGCGTCCGCCCCGGTTCCCTTCTTGGCCGCCGCCAACGCCGCGGTGATCTTGGCGCCGAACTCGCCCGTGCCGGCGTCAATGACCACCACCTTCCGCCCCGTCGTCTCTCGGCTGAGCAGAAGCGCCGGCAGCACGGCCATCCCGATGAAGAAGACCGGACCAAGCAGGGTGCCGATCACGAACGCCTTGGTGCGGACCCGCTCTACGAATTCGCGCCGAATCACCGCAAACACTTTACTCATCGGATTACGACTCCTCTCGCATGGCAAACGGACGGGCCCCATCGACCCCGACGCGCGCCTCGAAAATCGATTGCAGCGACGCCTCCATCACCTGGAATCGGGACAGCCCGACCCCTTCCCGAACCAACGCCTCGAGCAACCGATCGCCCGATTCATTCGCGGCCAACGCCACCTCGGCCGTTGCCCCGAAATCCGACACCTTCGACACCAGGGTCCGGTCCGCCAACACCCGCGCCGCCCGTTCCGCGTTCCTGGTGAACGTTAGGGCAACATGCTGCCCGCCGAACTCCCGCTTGATTTCCGCCAGGGTTCCGTCCACTCGCTTCTCGCCATGGGCGATGATCACGATGTGATCGCACATCTTTTCCGCGTGTTCCATGATATGGGTGGAGAACAACACCGTCCGCCCCTGACGGGCAATGTCCACCACGATCTCCCGCATCGTCTTGCTGTTGACGGGGTCGAGACCGCTGAACGGCTCGTCCAGGATGACCAACTCCGGCTCGTGAAGCAGCGCTCCGATGAACTGGATCTTCTGCTGCATCCCTTTCGAAAGATCCTGAACCTTCTTCGCCGTCCAATCACCCAGGTCCAGCCGTGCCAGCCACTCCCCGGCCCGCTTCCGGGCAACCGCTCGCGGGATCCCCTTGGTCTCTGCCAAGAAAATGATCTGATCGATCACCTTCATTTTCGGGTACAACCCGCGCTCTTCCGGGAGATACCCTATCCGGGCCGAAAGGCCTCGGCTCCCCGCCGTGGATCCGAGCACGGCCACCTGACCTTCGTCGGGCATGAAGATGTTCATGATCATTCGAATCGTGGTACTCTTGCCCGCGCCGTTCGGGCCCAACAAACCGAAGATCCCACCTCGTGCCACGGACATCGACAGATTCTTCACCGCCGTATGACCCGAGAACCGCTTGGTGACCCCATTGACGGCAATTACCGTCTCCGCCATCTCGCCCGTCCCTTGAGTTGATTGTCCCAACCGCTGCCACCGTCTGCCAGAACCCCGCATCGGCCCGGGCCGTCACCACCGCCATTCCCTGGTGGTCTCCGGACCATCCCGCTTTATGTCACTCCGCCCGGATCGAAGATCGACTCAATGGCGCAGCTGAACAATCGCGCCATCGCAAAAGCCAACGGCAAGCTCGGATCGTACTTGCCGGTTTCAATGGCGTTCACGGTCTGCCGGGATACCCCCAGTTGGTCCGCCAGATCGCCCTGAGACCACCCGCGCTCGGCCCGAAGCACTCGCAGCCGATTGATCACAGGTACTTCCGGCGAACCCACACGATCCCGGCGCTCCAAAAACAGAACATGGCGACCCAAAGGATCGGAAACGCGGTCGTGGCCAAGACATTCGGTACCGCTCCCGACTTGGCCAGCATCCCGTAGCTCATGACCAAGATGCCGGTCGCCGCGAACTGAATCACCATGGCCTCGAGGTGGATCATCCGCTGAAGCTCATCCAGACTCCGGAGCCACCGGGCAATCCGAACGAAAAAGGCGAGCAGCGGCACCACCGGAACCAACGCGACGATCGGCCGCACCGGTCCCGCGAGCCAACCGGCGCGATCCACCGCCGACACAGCGATCGCAAGGCCGGCCGACCACAACGACAATCCGATCATTCGGGCCGAATGTGAGGCGGTCGTGGCTGGTTCTCTTCCCAAGAAGCCCCCTAATGCATGACCAGAAAATAGTAAAGCATCATTGACCTTTTGTCAATGATGCTTTACATAGCACCGAGGTACCTTGTACTACTACAACATCAAATCAGTGAGCCGAGTCAACGGCCCCACCGCGGCCTCCTGTGGCACCAGGAGCGTGCGGTGCGTGACCTGGACTCCGAACTTCAGTTGACGCTTGAGCCAAGCCTCACGGTCGAGTGCGGCGGCACCGGCCTCGCGAACCGCGACGTCATGCAACATGACGCCCCGGGGGGTCGCCTCGTGGTACCGTCCCACATAAGTGCGCCCATCGCGATCATCCAGCACGACTGTGATGCCGTGAAGCGCCTCGTGCCCGGGATGAAACACGTGCCCGCTCATGAACGGCTACGCGGCACAATGGGCGGAGAAGGCCGCGTTGAGCTCCGCCGCAATGGCCTCGGGACCCCGCCCCTCGATCTGATAACGGTGGAGGAAATACACCACCTCACCATCCTTCAACAGCGCGACGGAGGGCGAGCTCGGCTGATAGTCGGCGAAGTAACTCCGCGCCCGGGCCGTTGCCTCGAGATCCTGACCGGCAAACACGGTGAACACACTGGCCGGCTTCACCGGACTCTGCAACGCCCGCGCGAGCCCCGGCCGAGCCGAGCCGGCGGCACATCCGCACACCGAGTTGACGAAGACCAATTGGGTCCCGGCGGGATCGCCCAGCACCTGGTCAACCTCGGTCACGGTCCGAAGTTCTTTCACGCCCAAGCCGGTCAATTCCGCCCGCATCGGCGCCACTAAACGTTCATCATACGGCATCTGGTTTTCCCCCTGTTCCGTCCTCGACGGCCTTCATCATGGCATGCCACGCGAGTGTGGCACACTTCACCCGAATCGGAAACGCGGACACCCCCGCAAACGCACTGAGACAGCCCAAGGCCTTCCGGGCTTCCTTCTTGTCATCGCCGGTTACCGACACCTTGCCGGTAACCACCTGGTGAAACCGGTCAAATAGCGCCCGAACCTCGGCCACGGGCTTCCCCTTGACCGTCGTCGTCATCATCGAGGCCGATGCTTTGGAGATCGCACACCCCTGCCCCAGAAACGACACGTTCGTGACCACCCCGTCCTGAACCTCGACCCACACATTGAACACGTCGCCACAAAGCGGGTTCCGGCCCTCCGCGTGACCGGAGAATGCCGCCGGTTCCTGAAAGTTCCTCGGCGACTTGTTGTGGTCGAGAATCAGGGATTGATACAACTCATCGAGGTCACTCACCGCCCAAAGACTTTCTGGGCCGCCTCGACACCGGCCACCAGCGCATCCACCTCAGCCACCGTGTTATAGGGCGCAAACGAAGCCCGAACGGTAGAGGTCACCCCGAGCTTGGCCATCAGCGGTTGAGCGCAATGGTGCCCGGCCCGCACCGCAACCCCATGGGCATCGAGTGCGGTCCCCACATCATGAGGATGGACGCCATCCACCGAGAAGCTCACCACCCCGACCTTCGGCAGCGCCTGACCGTGGACGCGGACCCCTTCGAGCTCCTCCAGCCGTGCCACCGCCTGCAGCACCAGTTCATCTTCGTAACGTCGAGCGGATTCCCGATCCCACGTAGCGAGATATTCAAAGACCGCCCCGAGGCCGAACACCTCGCCGATCGGCGGCGTCCCCGCCTCAAACCGGGCCGGAGGCGGCGCGTAGGTCGACCGCGCAATCTCGACATGCCCGATCATCCCTCCACCCCCCTGCCAGGGCGGCATCCGCTCCAAGAGCCGGCTTTGTCCGTGGAGGACGCCGAGGCCGGTCGGTCCGAAGAGCTTGTGGACCGAATAGGCGTAGAAATCACACCCAAGCGCCTGCACGTCAATCTCGAGATGAGGCGCCCCTTGGGCCCCATCCACCACGCAGATCGCCCCCATCTCGTGCGCCAGCGCCGCAACTCGCGCCACCGGCACCACTGTCCCGAGCACGTTCGACACGTGACAGATGGCAACGATCTTCGTCCGATCCGACCGCTCCCGCTCGAACCAGTCCAGGTCCAACTCGCCCCGATCGGTACAGGGAATCGCTCGAATCCGGGCCCCCGTTTGGTCGGCGATCAATTGCCACGGCACCAAATTCGAATGGTGCTCCATCTCGGTTACGAGGATTTCGTCGCCGGCCCGCAATACCGACCGGCCGTAGCTTTGCGCGACCAGGTTGATGCTGGCGGTCGTCCCGGCCGTGAAGACGATTTCGTGCGGCCCGGCGGCCCCCATGAACCGAGCGGCCAGCGCGCGCACCGCCTCATAGCGCTCCGTGGCGGCTTGGCTGGTCGAATGCACGCCTCGGGCTACGTTCGCGGTCATCTCCCGATAGTACACCAACATCGCGTCGATCACCGCGTCCGGCTTGAGAGCCGTCGCGGCATTGTCGAGGTAGGCAATCGGATGCCCTCTGACCAACTGAGCCAGCATCGGGAAATCACCCCGGATGGCCAGGGGATCCCACCGAACCCCGCTCGATACCATGGGGGGCCCTCCGGTTACCACCAGATCCGGTGTCATGCGCCTAGCGGGCGACTCCGAGCCGCTCGTACACGACGTGATTAAGCGCGGAGCGAATCGGTTCGGAGGTCACTTCGTTCAGGACCTCGGCGGCAAATGCGTGGGTCAGCAGTCGCCGCGCGACCTCGGCGGGAATGCCCCGGCTTTGGCAATAGAACGCCGACATCGGGTCGAGATTCCCAATGGTGGCGCCATGGGTGCACTTCACATCGTCGGCGAAGATCTCAAGCTGGGGCTTGGTATCCACCCGGGCGGAGTCGGAAAGGAGCAACGTCCGGTTGGTTTGTTTGGCGTCGGTCTTCTGGGCTTCCGGGGTGACGAAAATCTTGCCGTTGAAGACCCCGTGCGCCCGGTCATCCAGAACGCCCTTGTAGACCTCCCAACTGCGGCAATTGGGCTCGTCGTGGTAGATCGTCGTATGGGTATCGATGAGCTGATCCCCGCGTCCGATGTACAGGCCGTACAACAGGGCCTCGGTATTGGGTGCGCCGAGCCTGGTGTGAAGGTTATGCCGGGCGATCGCCCCACCCATCGCCAACGAGAACGAACGATAGTGGCTATCCCGCGCCTGGTCGACGTGGGTAAACCCGATGTGGTACCCCGCTTCACTCTCGCGCTGAATCCGGCCATGTTCGACCCAGGATCCGGCCTCCATCGACACCTCGGCCACCGCATTGGTCCAGTAGCGGGTCCGGTCCGAGAGCGAGACATAGCTCTCGACCATTTGCAACCGCGACCGTTCTCCCGCCACAACCAAGACTCGCGGATGGGTTACGATCCCGTCAGCGGCAGCCGAGCAGACGAACACGAGGTGAACCGGGACCAGGATCTCGGATCCAGGACTAGTCCGGACCACCACGCCGTCCCGCGCCAAGGCCGTGTTGAGCGATGTGAACGGCGTTTCGTCCGGCCGGACATGCCGGCCGAAGTGCCGTTCCATCAACTGCGGCTCGGCCGCCAGGGCCTCGGCAATCGTGGTGACCGTGAGTCCGAGTTCGGTCGGGGCATTCGATAACGACGAGTCAAACCGGCCATCGACGAACACCATCCGGGGCCACTCCGGGTGGTCGAAAAGAAACGGCGCTAGGTCGGCCAGGGACAGGGCCCCTGGGGCCCCCGGGGCGACAAAGCCGCCCCGGGCGATCGGGGCCACGGACGTGAACCGCCACTCCTCGTCCTTGGTCGACGGAAAACCCGACTGGCGGAACCCGTCGATCGCGCCTTGGCGAATCCCCTTCAACCACTCCGGTGCCTTCGCGCCGCCATTGGCCGCGGCAGCCTCGAACTGCCGAACATAACTCTCGATCACGTCGCGGCCTCGGCCACCCCGGTGAGCCATTCATAGCCCTTGGCTTCGAGTTCCAAGGCCAGTGCTTTGCCGCCCGACTTGATGATCTGCCCATCCGCCAGAACGTGGACGAAATCGGGAACGATATGATTGAGCAGTCGCTGATAATGGGTCACGACCACGTAGGCATTATCGGGACGCTTGAGGGCGTTCACGCCGTTGGCCACGATCCGAAGGGCATCGATGTCGAGCCCCGAATCCGTCTCGTCCAGCAAGGCGAGCTTCGGCTCGAGAACGGCCATTTGGAGGATCTCGTTTCGCTTTTTTTCGCCGCCCGAGAAACCCGCGTTGACGGCCCGCTGCATGATGTCCGGGCCCCACTCGACCAGTTTCAACTTCTCCTCGAGCAGGTCGATGAAGTCGATCGGGTCCATTTCCTCCAACCCGCGAGACTTCCGTAACTCATTGTAGGCGGCCCGAAGGAAGTAGGCGTTGGTTACTCCCGGAATCTCCACGGGGTATTGGAACGCCAAAAACACCCCGGCTTGCGCCCGTTCTTCGGGCTCGAGTTCGCTGAGATCGGCTCCGCCGAACAGGATTTCCCCGCCGGTGACCTCGTAAGCGGGGTGGCCCGCCACCACCTGCGCGAGCGTGCTCTTCCCGGAGCCGTTCGGCCCCATGATGGCGTGAACCTCTCCGGCGTTGACGACGAGGTTGATGCCCTTGAGGATCTCCTTGCCGGCCACCCCGGCCCGGAGATTCTTGATTTCGAGTAGCGGTGCCACTGACTTGCTCCTATCCTACGCTGCCTTCGAGACTGATCCCCAACAGCTTCTGGGCCTCGACCGCAAACTCCATGGGGAGCTCCCGGAAGACCTCTTTACAGAACCCGTTGACGATGATGGAAATCGCGTTCTCCGTGTTGAGCCCTCGCTGCCTCAAGTAAAACATCTGCTCTTCACCGATCTTCGATGTCGAGGCCTCGTGTTCAACCGCGGCGGTCCGATTCTGGACGTCGATGTACGGGAAGGTGTGGGCACCGCAGCGATTCCCGATCAACATCGAATCACACTGGGTGTAGTTGCGAGCCCCGTCCGCTCGCGGCATCACTTTCACCAACCCCCGGTAGCTATTCTGGCCCCGTCCCGCCGAGATGCCCTTCGACACCACCGTGCTCTTGGTGTTCCGCCCGATGTGGATCATCTTGGTGCCGGTGTCGGCCTGCTGCCGCCCGTTGACCACCGCCACCGAGTAGAACTCCCCGATCGAATGATCGCCCTGCAAGATCACCGAGGGGTACTTCCAGGTGATCGCCGAGCCGGTTTCGACCTGCGTCCAGGAAATCTTGCTGTGGGCGCCGGCGCACTTCCCTCGTTTCGTCACGAAGTTGTAGATGCCGCCTTTACCGTTTTCGTCCCCGGCATACCAGTTCTGAACCGTCGAGTACTTGATCGTGGCCCCTTCGAGGGCCACCAGTTCTACCACGGCCGCATGAAGCTGGTTTTCGTCCCGCTTGGGGGCCGTACAGCCCTCGAGGTAACTGACGTAGGCGCCCTCGTCCGCAATGATCAACGTCCGCTCGAACTGTCCGGTGTTGGCCGCGTTGATCCGGAAGTAGGTCGAGAGGTCCATTGGGCAGCGAACCCCCTTCGGGATGTACACGAAGGACCCGTCGGTGAAGACCGCTGAATTGAGGGCCGCGAAGAAATTGTCGCTCGTCGGCACCACGGACCCCAGATACTTCCGAACCAGGTCGGGATGCTCAAGCACCGCCTCGGAAAACGAGCAGAAGATGATCCCCATCTCGCCGAGTTGCTTTTTGTAGCTGGTGCCGACCGACACGCTGTCAAACACGGCGTCGACCGCGACGCCGGAAAGGATCTTCTGTTCGGTGAGTGGAATCCCGAGCTTCGTATACGTCTCCAACAACTTGGGATCAACGTCATCCAAACTGCCGAGCGGCGTTTTGGTCTTGGGGGCCGAGTAATAGACGATTCGCTGATAGTCGATCGGCGGATAGGTGACGTTCGGCCAATGCGGCTCCGACATCTTGAGCCAACTCCGATAGGCCTTGAGCCGCCATTCCAGGAGAAACGCCGGCTCGTTCTTCTTGGCAGAAATCAGACGAATGACGTCCTCGTTGAGGCCCGGCGGGAGCGATTCGGACTCGATGTCCGTCACGAACCCCCACTGGTATTCCCGGTTGACCAGGCTCTCGACCGACTCGCTCACGGCTACTCTCCACCCAGAAGATTCGTCTCCAACTCGAAATCCTAAGTAAAAAGGTCGGAATTGTCAAACGAGCCCCCTCCCCTGGAGCCAATAGGGGCACGAGGGGCTGTTTATAGTTGGAGGTTGCACATACTACTATTAACACGCCTCTTGCCAGAACCCGCTGACCTCCGAGATTGAGTGACATGACCATTCATCGAATTCGACTTCTCGGAGATCCGGTCCTCCGGGCCCGATGTGAACCGATTACCCAGCCCGGCTCCGCCGCTGTCCGAATGATCATCGATGACCTCCGCGATACCCTGCGGGATTGGCAATCCCGCTTCGGAACCGGCCGGGGCATTGCCGGGCCCCAAATCGGGGCTCCCGTCCGGATCATCTACATTGAGATGGACCGGCCGTGGCCCCTGATCAACCCCGAAATTGTCGACATCGGCACCGAGGATTTCTCGGTCTGGGACGACTGTTTTTCATTCCCCAACCTGCTGATCCGAGTCCAACGGGCCTACCGGATCCGGGTCCGATACCAGGACCTCAAAGGGGAGTACCAGGAGATCGATCTCGAGGGCGACCGGGCCGAACTCCTCCAGCACGAGATCGACCACTTGGACGGCGTTCTGGCCGTCGACCGGGCCCACGGAATGGACTCGTTCTGCCTCCGGGAGGAGTGGAACCGTTGGTACACGTCCCGAGATCGCTATGGAGAGCCCGAACCACGGCATGAGCAGTTGACAGCCCATATCTAAATCGACCGATTGTTATATTGGCTTCCCCTGCCACCTGTGAGTCGCCATGGGCGAGATCGTCAGATATCCGGCCAACAGCCACTCGACCACCGGGTACTTGGCCAAGCCCGAGTCAGGTACCGGCCCTGGGGTCCTCGTCATTCAAGAATGGTGGGGCCTGGTTGACCATATCACCGCCGTCGCGGACCGGTTCGCCGCCGCCGGGTTCGTGGCGCTGGCCCCGGATTTCTATGACGGCAAAACGACCCAGAGCCCCGATGCCGCCGCGAAGCTCTTCATGGCGCTCAACATCGACCGAGCCGGAGCCGATCTCCGCGGCTCCGCCGACTATCTGCTCGGCCGCTCCGAAAGCCCGTCGGGCAAGGTCGCGGCCCTGGGATTCTGCATGGGGGGCCAACTCGCGCTCTATGCGGGAATGGCCTACCCGGACCGAATCGGATGTGTCGTCGATTTCTACGGAATTCACCCCAAAGTCCCGATCGACCCAACCCAGCTCCGGGTCCCGGTCCTCGGCCATTTCGGGACCCGCGATAGCTCCATCCCGGCCGCGACCATCGCCGACTTGGCCGAGGCCGTCAACCGATCGGGAGGGCATTTCGAGCCGCACTATTATGAGGCGGACCATGCCTTCTTCAACGACACCAGACCCCAAGTCTACCACCCTGAAGCAGCCCGATTAGCTTGGGAGCGAACCGTGGCATTCCTGCGCCTGCACTTGGGCTAAGACGAACTGAAATTGGAGCAGTCGGATGACGTACATCATCACAGAAGCATGCATCGGCGTGAAGGATCGGGCCTGCGTTGACGTCTGCCCGGTTGATTGCATCTACGAGGGAGATGATCAGCTGTTCATCCACCCCGACGAGTGCATCGACTGCGGCGCCTGCGAACCCGAGTGCCCGGTCAGCGCCATCTTCCCCGAGGAAGAGGTGCCCGACGCCAACGCCGCCTCGATCGCCAAAAACAAAGAGGTGTTCACCTCCGCCACGCCCCCCGGCCGGCCCAAGCGGTAACGGTCGGGGGCGTCCTCCAAAAAGACGCCTGCCCCGGGATCGGTATTACCCGACCCCGGGGCACAGGATGGACATCGGTACTGCGGCGTGGCGGTGACACGGGAGGATTACTCGTGCTCGAGACCGCCTACCAATCAAGACGCTCGAGCCGGCCAGATGGTTTCATCGCAGACTCTGCAAGAACTTGAGAATTGCCCGCGTGGTGGGCACCGGCTGCTCGATACACGGCAGGTGTCCGGATCCGGGAATCTCGACGAGTCGGGCCTCGGGAATCACCGCAGCCATCTGTTCGGACAGACCAGGGGGCGTGATGACGTCCTCCTGACCCACCACAACCAGGGTTGGAATTCCGACCAGCCCCGCCAATAGCGGCGAGCTGTCCGACCGCTCCCGCATTGCCGTGAGCGCGCCGATGATGCCAGGCACCGGGGCCCGAAGAATCATCTCGCGCACCGACTCGATGATGTCGGCCGGCACCGTGGCGGTGAAGAACCGCGGTAACATCGCCTCGGCCGCGGCGATCGCCCCCAGGTCCCTGACCTTCGCCACCAACCCGTCCCTGGCCTTCCGGCCTTCCGCGCTGTCGGCCTCGGCTCGGGTATCCATCAGGACGAGGCCGCGGACCCGGCTTCGATGCCGCCGGAGAAACTCGAACGCCACGTAGCCACCCATGGACAATCCGCACAACACCACCCGGTCCTCGCCAAGCGCATCCAGAAGCGCGGCCAAATCATCGGCGTACATCGCCATCGAATAACCAAGATCGGGGGCATCCGACCGGCCCATGCCTCGAAAGTCGTAGGCGATCCGTCGGTACCCGCTCAGGGTATCGAGCTGATGGCGCCAAATGGTCCGATCAAGGGGGAACCCATGGAGGAAGACGATCGGCAACCCGGAACCGCGCGTCTCCACCGCCAGACTGACGCCGTTGACCGTGATGCGGTCGATCGGATCGGCGCTGGGGCGGGCGCTGTAAAACCGGCCCACGGCCTCGGGAACCTGTTGCGGTTGGCCGTGCTGGTCCACGCACACGAAGAGGAACTCGGCCGTGGCCAACGCCGTGTCATCGGTGGTCCGTCGAGCCGTCTGCCGGATCGTAAAACTGGTCCGCCCCAGATGCGTCAGCACCTGTTGGAACCGAAGCGACTCCCCGACCCGCACCGGGGCATGAAAGTCGAGGACACTCCTTCGAACCGCCGGCCAGAGCGCATCCCGGGTAAACACATCGACCCCGGGGCCTCGTTCCAACTGATCCCAGCGGGCCCGTTCGAAGAGTTTGAGGAATGCCCCATGGCTCACGGTCCCCGCTGCGTCGCAGTCATCGGGGTGAATCGTGAGTTCAACGTCCGCTTCCGGAATTCGCGTCAATCCGACTCGCTTGTTATTGATGGGACCCGGACTACCAAACTACGCCGGGCGTGGCGATCGTCGCTACTTTACCCTGATCCCTTGACTGCAAGCTGCTTGCCGGAGTCCTCCGAATGCCCTCCAGAACCGCCCCAGACCCCCTTTTGATCGCCGACCGGCCCGCCTTTGAGGCCTTGGTGGCCGGGTGGCAGCACGAAGCGGTCGTCGGGATGGACACCGAGGCGGCCAGCTTCCATCGATTTCGGGATCGGGTCTACCTGCTCCAGTTGTCGACACCCGACCAGACGGTCATTGTCGACCCAGTCGGAACCGGCGGCCTCGAGCCGCTGCGTCCCTGGTTCGACCACGGCAAGACCCAGTTCATCTTTCACGACGCCGACTACGACCTCCGGCTGATGCACCGCGAAGCCGGTCTTCGGGTCCGCGACTTATTCGACACCCGGGTCGCCGCCCAATTCCTCAACCTTCCCGGCATCGGTCTTGGGGCGATCTTGGAGAGCCGATTTGGGATTCAAACCGACAAGCGATTCCAACGAGCCGATTGGTCAGCCCGACCGCTGACACCGGACATGCTCACGTATGCGGCCACGGACACCCACTACCTCCCCGATCTCCGGATTGCCTTTCTCCATGAATTGACGGCGATCGGTCGCCTCGCCTGGGTTGAGGAGGAGTGCCGGCTGCTGACGGCCGTGGAGTGGCCCGCCCAGGAACCGCCGGAGCAAACCTTCCTCAAGATTAAGGGAGCTCGCGACCTCACGCCCCGAGGGCTCGCGATCCTCCGGGAACTCCACGTCTGGCGGGAGGGCGTCGCCGAGCGGCTCGACCGGGCCCTGTTTCGCGTTCTCGGCAACGAAGTGCTGATGAGCCTGGCCGGCGAACCGCCGCGGGATCTCAAGGCGTTGGAACGGATCCGGGGGATTGGGCCGGATAACGCAGCGCGACGCGGACCGGAGATCCTGGAAGCCATTGAGCGGGGACTCGTGGTGCCGGACGCCGACCTCCCGGCGTTTCCACGCCATCCGCGGTACCGGCCGGACCCGGCGTTCGAGGTCCGAGTGGAGCGGCTGAAGACCTGGCGGACGGCGTTGGCCGCTCGCATCAACCTGCCCCCGGGCCTGTTGGCCCCGAACGCAACCCTCGATGGGGTGGCCCGGGCGGTCCCGACGAGCCCCGAGGAGCTCCTGCTGGTGCCGGGGATCCGACGATGGCAGGTCGGCGAGTTTGGAAAGGAACTGATCGCGCTGGTTGCTGCGAAGGCCTAACCTAAGAACGCCCGGACGCGGGGGTCCATCCGGTCCGGGGTCCAGTAGGGCTCCCAGACGAGTTCGATGGCTGCGCTGTTGATCCCCTCGACCTGTTCGACCACGAGCCGGGCGTCCTCGATAATTTCCGCCCCCGACGGGCATCCCGGTGAGGTGAGGGTCATCTTGACGTGGGCGTCCCCTTGTTCGGAGACCTCGATGTCGTAGACCAGCCCGATGTCCACGATATTAAGACCCAATTCGGGGTCCTTGACTTGCCGCAGCGCTTTGCGAACGATCTCGGGGGTGACCATAGCCCTCAAGGTATCGATCTGGCCTGTCCCGGTAAAGCCGTCGCCGGGTCCAGCTCCGTCATGGCGGCATTGGCTCGCGAAGGGCCCCCGGTGGAATCGCGTACAGCAATTGGGCCGAGTACCGGTCTCGTTCGGACAACCGCAGCACCGCAACGGTGGGAAACATGACGTCGGTTGGGCGGCCCGAATGAGGCAGACCCAACGCGTGTCCGAACTCATGAAGCGCGACCGACCGGGTCTCCTCGAGCCCAAGAACCCGACCCTTCTGATCGGTGCGGGCCAGCGAAATCCGAACCAGTTCGATCTCGCCGACCGCATTGGACTGGACCTCCGCCTCGCCGGTTCTCTCCGACCCGGAGCTCGTGACCCACCCCACGAAGATGTTCGCCTCAGCACTGTCATGGGTCTCTACAAACGTCGGCCCGAGCCGCAGGCTCTCCCACATCCGGAGCGCCTGGCCCACGGCTTCGACCACCGGATCGGCGGCAGATGGCTTTCCGATCAACACCTTGAGCACCGTACCTTCGCCCCAGCGCCTGATGACGGAGTCCGGGCCGGCCAGCAGAGAGTCGAGATACACCGCCGAACCGGCGAGCGCGAGGCGGCGGCGGGCTTCGATCCTGGCGAGTTGGGCGATCAGCGGGGTCCGATTCTCCGGACGGGATTCGGTCGCCGGATCGGCGGCCGTTGGTGCGACGACGAGGGGACGCACCGGAGCTGGCGCGGCGAGGGCCTTGGGTTCGGCCACCGAAGGCCTCACGGTCGGGGTCAACCGCTCGGCCCATCGGCCGTAAAGCAGCAGCACCCCCAACCCAACCGTCAACCACAAGAAGAGTCTGGCCACAGGTCGGCAAGCTGCAAAATGGGAGCCCACTCATTTTTGGCGGCTCGGTTCCTGGCTTGGCCCCTCGGAACCCCTTACATTGCCAGCGTTTGCAGCCTTTCATCCAACGAAACGATCACCCCTCCGTGAGCTGGAGACCCCGTTGATCCTCACGAGCTTCGCCAAAGCAATGGTGCGATGGCGTTGGGTCGTTATCGCCGCCTGGGCGATCGTCGGGGTCATCGCGTTCATCCAGGCCCCCAAGACACCGAACCGCCTCGCTCTCCAAGGCGGCACCGATGAAATGACCGAAGCCCGGATCGCTGATCGGCTGCTGTCCACCCGATTCGCCCGGCCCTTCGGCGAGTTTCTGGCCGTAGCCGTCGAAGGTCCGACGTCGTTCACCGAGGGCGCCGGGCGGGCGGTACTCGATACCCTGACCCGGACGGCCGCTCGGCTTCCCTACGTCCAGAATGTCGTCTCGTATTTGACCCGCAGCGATTCGTTGTTCGTCTCCAACAACGGGCGGGCGACTTTTTTTCTAGTCTCCCTCCGCATTCGGGCCGACAGTGTCGGAGGCAAAGTCCCCGACCTACGGGCCAAGCTCAACCACGTACTGGCTCAGGTACCCAACCGACCCTCCTACCAAATGCACGTCACGGGCCGGGCCGCCCTGGATCTCGACGTCCGGACGGTGAGTGCCGAGGACGGCAAGCGATTCGAACTGCGCCTTCTACCGATCACGTTGGTCATCCTGGTTCTGGCCTTCGGAGCCTTGGTTGCCGCCTTGCTTCCCCTGGCCATCGGCGTGCTCGCGATCGCCGTCTCGCTCTCGATCGTCGGGGTCCTCGCCACCACGATACCGATGTCGGTCTTCGTCCTGAATCTCACGACGATGATCGGACTTGGTGTTGGCATCGACTATTCCCTGCTGATGGTCACCCGGTTTCGCGAGGAATTGGCCCGAGGATATCGAAGACGTGAGGCGGCGGAGCGCACCCTGATGACCGCGGGCATCGCGGTCGTTAATTCAGGACTGACCGTCGTGGTCGGTTTTGGCGCTTTGCTCTTGACCCCGATGGTCGAGACCAGAAGCGTCGGAATCGGGGGCCTCATCGTGGTGGGCGTCGCGGTGCTGCTCTGCATTACCCTGCTTCCGGCGCTCCTGGCGGCCTTGGGACGGTCGATCGACGAGCCCCGCTGGCTGGCCCGCCGTCTCACGTGGTATCACGCCCCGCAGATCTGGGAAAAGTGGGCCCGGTCGCTGGCCCGCCACCCCGTCAGGGCGTTGTTGGTCGGAGGATCGATCATCGGCGTACTGACCCTGCCGGTCTTTTGGATTCGGATCGGTCTTCCGGCCCGCGACTGGTGGCCCAGCCAGACGGAAGCCGGCGCCGGGGTCGAGGCCCTCTCCCGAATGGGGGTGTCCGGGTATATCACCCCGCTGCGGATCATCGTCGAAGTACCCTCGGGGCAATCGGCCACGCAGGCGGTCAAGCTCCGGGGACTCCGAGCGCTCTCGGACTCGATGCGCGCCGATCCCCGGGTCATCCAGGTTCGCAGTATTGTCGACCTCGAGCCCGGGACCTCGATCCTCGCGTACTCGCTGCTCTACGCCGATCTCGATTCCGCCCGCGCGCGCCACGGTGATTTTCTGGATGCCTACCTGAGCCGTGACGGCCGGTTGGCGCTCGTCGATGTGATTCTCAGCGATACCACGTCGTTGACATCGGCGATGTCGGTCGTGGCCCGGATTCGCGGCCTGGCCTCCAGTCAGACGATCCGCCAGCTCCGGGACAGCCGAGTGTTCGTCGGCGGGTATGTCGCTGCGAGTGTCGACCTCCAGGCCGAGATGCTGCGCCGATTTCCCGGTTTGGTCGCGTTGGTCCTTGGGGCGACAGGCCTGATGCTGGCGATCGCCTTTCGATCGGTCCTGGTTCCCGTCAAGGCCGTCCTGATGAACTCCCTCTCCGTCAGTGCGACCTTCGGGATCTTGGTTCTGGTGTTCCAATTCGGAATCGGCGGCCAGTTTCTGCGACTGACCGGACCCACCGAAGCCATCTTTGTGCTGATTCCGGTGCTGGTGTTTGCCGTGGTGTTTGGCCTCAGCATGGACTACGAAGTATTCCTGCTCAGCCGGATCAAAGAAGCGTTCGACCGAACCGGTAGAAATACCGAAGCCACGATGGAGGGCTTGAGCGCCACCGCATCAGTCATCAGCTCAGCGGCCTTGATCATGATCTTCGTGTTCGGCGCCTTTGCCTTTGCCCGGGTCTTGATCATGCAGTTCCTGGGCTTTGGATTGGCGGTGGCGGTGCTGCTGGACGCTACCGTCATCCGGATGGTCTTGGTGCCGGCGTTCATGCACCTCATGGGCCGCTGGAACTGGTGGCCCGGCGGTCGGCGCCAACCACCGGAGCGACTCCACTAGCCTCAGTGTTTGGCCTCCAGCCAGTTGGATCCAACCCCGACATCGACGACTAACGGCACTTTGAGTTGGGCCACTCCCACCATACAATCGCGCACCATGGGCACGACCCGTTCGACCTCGGCCTCGGGGGCCTCGAGGACCAACTCGTCATGAACCTGCACCAGGATCCTCGCCTCGAAGCCCCCGTGACGGAGCGCCTGGGACAGCCGGACCATCGCGATCTTGATCAAATCCGCCGCTGAACCCTGAAGCGGCGAGTTCTGGCTGAGCCGTTCGCCGAAGGCACGAGTATTGAAGTTCTTGTCCTTGATTTCCGGAATGTACCGGCGACGATTGAACAGGGTCTCGACGTACCCCTGGGCCCGGGCCACCTCGATTTGGCGATCGAGGTACGCCCGCACGCCGGCAAAGCGCCGGAAGTAGTCCGCGATGAAACTCTTGGCGCTCTCCTGGGGAATCCCGAGCTGTTTCGACAACGCGAAGGGTCCCTGTCCGTAAATCGTGCCAAAATTGATCGTCTTCGCTTGACTCCGCATCTCCGTGGTGACGGCGGTCCGATCGACGCCAAAGATGAGCGCGGCGGTTTGGCGGTGAATATCCTCGCCGGCATTGAACGCCTCGACGAACGCCGGGTCGCCCGACAGATGGGCCATCAACCGGAGTTCGATCTGTGAGTAGTCCGCTACCACGAAGCGCCACCCGGCCGTCGGAATGAACCCGAGGCGAATCGCTTCGCCCCGGGGCGACCGGACCGGAATATTCTGGAGGTTGGGTTCCGACGAGGAAAGTCGGCCCGTGGCCGCGCCGGTTTGGTTGAAGCTGGTATGGATTCGGCCGGTGCGTCGATTCACCCGATTCGGAAGCACGTCCACATACGTGGATTTGAGTTTCTGAAGTTCTCGGTACTCCAGCAAAAGGCGCGGCACGGCATGGCCCATGTCGGCTAACTGCTCCAGCACATCGGCGTCAGTCGAGGGGCCCGTCTTGGTCTTCTTGAGGATCGGTAACTGGAGCTTTTCAAATAAAACCACCGCCAGCTGCTTCGGGCTGTTGAGATTCACCGACCCGCCGGCCTCTTGGGCAATGGCGGCTTCGAGCCGCACCAGATCACTGGTCAGTTCCCGGGAGAGTCGTTCGAAGACCGGCGCATCAATGCGAATGCCAACCCACTCCATGTCGACGAGCACCCGCACCAACGGCATCTCGATGTCCCGGAGCAACGGCTCAAGCGAGGTTTCGGCCAGCCGCGGCATGAAGTACGCCTCCAGCGCCAGTACCGTCGTACATTCCACCGCGGCCAGTCCGCCAGCCACCGCCACCTCCATCTCACTGAATGGAAGCGGCGCTTTGCCCTTCCGTCCCGCCTCGGGAAGCGACGGCATTGCCCGGCCGAGGAGATCGATGCTGAGGGTATCGAGTCCATGAGACCGGCGACCCGGATCCAAGACAAAACTCGCCAGCATCGAGTCGAACCTCACCCCCGCCAACTCGATCCCGTGATTCCGCAGCACCTGCCAGCCCCGTTTGATGTCGTGCCCGCCCTTGGCCACTTCGGGGTCCTGAAGCAACGCCACCAACCGCGAACAAGCAGGGTCGCTGAGCGCGGGAAGATTCCGGACGTCGACGGGCGCGGCGAGTTCCCCGTCGGCCGGCCGATGCCCGAGGGGGAGATACCAGGCTCGGCGCGGGCTCGTCGCCAGGCCAAGGCCGACCAACTCCGCGTCGTGGGGCTCACCGGTACTGGTTCTGACATCGAAGGCCACCAACGGGGCCGTTCGAAGTTCCGTCAGCAGATCCAACAGGGCGACCGGATCGTCCACCACGGTCACCTCGGCCAAGGGAGCATCCGATTCAACGTCGGTCCCCGGCTCTGCCGCCAACCCCTCCGCCGGCGGAGCGACCAAACCAAGCCGAGTGACCAGCGAGTGGAATTCCAACCGAGTCAGCACCGTGCGGAGGGCGATGGGATCCGGCTCCTGGCGCACGGCTTCGCGGAGGTCGATCCCAACCGGCACGTCGGTTCGAATCGTCACTAGCCGCCGGGAAAGCTGAGCTTGGTCTGCCTCCGCCAAGAGCGCTTCACGGGCCCGTTTGGCCTTCACCTCTCCGGCTTTCGCCAGAATCGTGTCGAGGTCCCCGAACTCCGCCAGCAGCAGAGCCGCCGTCTTCTCCCCGACGCCGTGCACCCCGGGTACGTTGTCGGAGGCATCACCCACCAGCGCCAGGTAGTCGATCACCTTCGATGGCCCAACCCCCAGGCGCTCGGAGGCATTGGACTCGTCGACCCAATGTTCTTCGACCCCGGCCGGGCCACCCCGGCCTGGATTGAGCAGCGCAACCCGCGGCCCGATCAGCTGGTAGAAGTCCTTGTCACCCGATACGATGACGACCTGCACCCCTCGATCAGCCTCGCGGCGGGCCAGCGTTCCAATGACGTCGTCCGCTTCGTATCCGTCGATCGCCACCACCGGCACCCCGAAGGCAGCAAGGATCTCGCGGGTTTGCTCGAGCGCCAGGTCGAAGTCCTGTTGCAGTTCCGCGCCTAACTTTTCCCTGGTTGACTTGTACTCGGGATACATCGCCGACCGAAACGAATCACCCTTGTCGAGCACCCAGATCAGGTATTCCGGACGATACTTCGACTGAAGACGGAGCAGGAAGTTGACGACACCCCAGGCCGCCGACGTGTTCTCTCCGCGCGAGGTTCGAAGCGGCCGGCTGATCATGGCGAAGAAGGACCGATAGATCAGGGCGTGACCGTCGATCAGAAACAACCGGGGAATCTCAGTGGCTGGCATGGACGGAAAGGTAAGCCTGGGAATTCGACGGGGCGACCGGGGAACTCCCGGTCGCCCCGCGAATGGTGCGACGACCCGCCTATCGGTTTCGGGCGTCCCGGACCACCAACGACCGCGCCCGGGCGAACTCCGAGCGGGAATTCGGCGTCAACCGCATTCGGGAAAAGCCGAGGGTTCCTTCGAAATCAATCACCGCCCGGTATTCGTTGTAGTACCATCGGATGATCCGTCGATCGCTGGACGGCGGGTTCTCTAGCGCTTGATCGGGTTCGCCCAGGGTCACGAAGACCTCGCCCCGATCGGTCCGCCACCCTTCCCCGCCCTCGTCCCGAAACCGCTCATTGGCATAGGCGATCCGGGTGAAGTACCGGTCCAGCGCTTCGTTGTTGCTGGTCTCGGGAATCGGATCGGTCTCCGCAAAGAACTGGCGCCACAACTTCGCGCGATCGGCCGGCTTGGCGCTCCGGAGGTTACTCAGCAACCCGGGCTCGTACGGAAAGAACCGGAGCAGCGTTAAGAGGTTTTCATAGTTGGTGACCACCCACCCCTTGGCAAATGAGACCAGGGCCTGGACGCTCCGAGCCGAAGGCCCCTCGCCGAATTGGATCTTGAGCTCACCGAGCGGCGGCGCATCTGAACCGAACCGCACCACCCGCCCCTCGACACTCTTGCCGCCGGTAAACTGGACTTCCGAACGATAGACCACACTGTCCCGATCGTCTCGAACCGTGACCGGAATCTGGGTCGGACCCGAGAACCGGTATCCCTCCACATAGATGAACAAGGTGTCGCCCCCGCCGTGCGACACGGTGCCCCGGGAATTCAAGACGGCGTGCAGCGAATCGGTGACGGAGGTTCGAGACCGGACCTCGTACACCATGGTCGGCACCGACATCGAGCCCGCCAGGAAGGCCGGGACCTCCACCACTTTTTCGACCCGGCTAGCCGCGGTGGATGCCGGGTCTCGCACAATGACCGCGACCGTGTAGCTACCTGGCGCCAACAAAAACGATTGGTTGAAGAAGATGGTCTCTTCGTTCCGTTGGGTTTCTTGGAACGACGCCACCCGGACGACCTCCGTCTTGCTGACCGTAATCGGCGGAGCGCCCGTCCGGGTGAGGGAGATATCGACTCGGAAACGGGCCGCGAACGTCCCTTGGTCGCGCTGAAACGAGATGGCTCGATTCTCAAACGACAATCCGACGGTCATCAACGTCGAGTCACCCCGGCCGGCGAGCAGCGCGACGTTCCCGACGAACGGAATCGGGCCGGTCCCGGCGAGCCGCCCGAGCCGCTGATAGACCGTCGACAGGCTGAACAACTCGGTCAAGGTCTGATCCGTGGCCGTCCCGGGCGACCCCGGCGGAGCGCCTCGACCGGATGAGCACCCAGTGCCGATCAGAAGCAGGGCTATCGCATAGAGGAGGCGGGGGCGAAGTTTCATGAGGCAGGAAATCCTTCAATAGCTTAGTGGGAGAACCACGACGGATCCGGTCGCGGCTCCTTGCTTAAGCCCTTGGGCGGCGTATACCTTGAACCGATCCAATGAGCCAAGATAACCTCGTCGGCCGAACCGTGGCCGGTTACATGCTTCTCGCCTTCGTGGGCGAGGGTGGCACCGCGACAGTCTACCGCGCCCAGCACCCGACGCGCGGCTTAGCTGCCGTCAAGGTGCTCCGTTCCCGGATGAGCCAAGACCCCGTCGCGGTCAAGCGGTTCCTCCGCGAGGCCGAATTCGGCGCCCGCCTCAACCATCCGAACATCGTCAACACGTACGACTACGGTGAGGCCGAGGGAATGTATTACCTGGCCCTCGAATGGGCCGCCGGTGAGCCGCTCGCCAACTTCCTGACAGCCGCGGGCCCCCTAGCCCCTGACTTGACCGCCAAGATCATCCGCCAATTGGCGGACGCCTTGGTCGTTGCCCACCGGGCCGGAATCATCCATCGCGACCTCAAGCCGGCGAACATCATGTACGACCCGGTGTCGCAGACGGCCCGGCTCCTGGACTTCGGGATCGCACGGGACGCCGAGGACGACCCATCCCAACGGCTCACCAAGGCTGGGTTCTTTGTCGGCACCCTGCAGTACGTCGCCCCCGAGGCGTTGAGCGGCGAGCTCGTCAAGGAACAGGCAGACGTCTATAGCTTGGCCACGATTGCCTACCACCTGCTGAGCGGGCAGTTGCCATATCCCGGGAAGAATCCCCGAGAGTTATTCCAGCAACTACTATCGAAGCCGCCGGTACCGCTGAAAGAGGCCAACAAAGCCATCAAGTTCTCCAGCGAATTGGAAACGGCTGTGATGAGAGGTCTGGACCGCGACCTTTCGAAGCGCTGGAAGACGGTTGGTGACTTCGCCACGGCCTTCTGTGAAGCCGCCCAGCAAGACGACAAAGGAAAGGGCGGCTTTCTTTCGTCCCTGTTTCGTCGCCGCAAGGAATGAGCGAACTCAGCGAACTCGAGGAGCTTCTCCGGGCCCGATCCCTCGTCTTCGGGGATTTCATCCTCGCCTCAGGGCAACAGTCCTCCTACTACATCGACGCTCGAAAGACCACGATGGCCGCCCAGGGCCAGCGTCTTATCGGAATCCTGGGTCTGGCGTTGGTTCGAAGCCGAGGCTGGCGGCCGGTCGCCATTGGTGGCCTGACCATGGGGGCTGATCCAGTGGCGTACGCAATCGCGAGAGCCAGCCTGGATTCGCCACCCGTCATCGATGGATTCAGCGTCAGAAAAGCCACCAAAGAACATGGCACCAAGCGGCGAGTCGAAGGCAACTTCGAACCCGGCGTTGCCGTGGTCATCGTCGAGGATGTCATGACGTCGGGTGGGTCGGCGATCCAAGCGGTGGAGGCCGTCCGACTGGAGGGCGGCCTGGTGTTGGGTGTGCTAGCGGTGGTTGATCGGGAGCAGGGGGGGATCGAAGCAGTCCAGCGGCTTGGAATAGAGGTTGTTTGTATTACTACTATATCAAAGTTGGGAGTCTCCGGATCAGTCGAAAAGATCATCCCTACCAGGTAGTGGTTCTCGAAACTAATCTCGCGTGATCCCGGGTGCGCTTCTCTTGGGGGACTAACCCCGACATCGGGGGGCGCCCCGGTCGACCAAGCTCCATCGGATGAAACTCGCCCCACGCCAATCGGTAGGGATCAATCAGGAGCGCAACGAACCGCTCAATGGCCGCGTCAAAGGTGAACCGGCGACGGAACTCGCCCGGGGTAATCCCAAGCATGGCCCGAAGATGCCGGCCGAAACTCTGGGGCGAGGAGCAATCGAGCCGGTAGGCCACGTCCGTGATCGAGAGGCCTTCGTTCTCGAAAAACTGGGCGGCATACACCAACCGAAGGGCCGCCATGTACGTTTTGGGGGACGGTAATCCGGCTCGGGCAAATCGCGACACCAGGGTGCTGGGCCGCATCCGGGCGTGGGCCGCCAGTTGGCGGGCGACCGAGGTCGACGGAGCCAGCCGAATCATCATCTCGAGGAACATTCTCGCATCCGGCGCCACCTCGGGAATCGAGTCGAGCACCCGCGCGAGAATCCGGGCGGCTGGACGAGACGCCGGCTCGGCCAGCAACTGCCGCAGCCGCCGCCAGCCGTTGGGACCACTGACGTCCACAACGTGGCGAACCCCAGTCGCCCCCAAGCGGAGGAGCGTTTCGGGGGCCGCTGGATCGGCGCGAGTCACCAATGCCACGGTTGGAATGTCGGGGAATCGACGCACCAAGTTGTCGATGTCCTCCACCGTCTGCCCGGCGCATTCGTGGACCGAGAACACCACCGCATCGATCGGGTGCTCCCGAATCACCCGCGTCGCCGCCGGCAGGCTCTGCCGGTGCACCACGGCGAAGCACCCGATGCCGGCGGCATCGAGTCCCAACCGGTCGGTTTCCGCGACGACGGCGGCAACCGTCAGACATCCTCGTTCAGGCAGCGTCACCCCATCCTCCGATTCGAAGTCTGTGCGAAGGTGCACCCGGAGGCTCAACGGAGGGTAAAATGGGGAGCCCATCCAAATGACCGAGAAGGGACCAAAACGCGACGGCGCTCGCGCACCGGGCATCAGAACCATGATCGGCGGCAACCTCCCGACCAACCGGCTTGAGGAGGCGTTTCCACGTATCTTCGGAGCGATGATTCCTTGGCGCGGTTAGGAATGGACCCGAAGGAGTTTCCGAAGCTCCTGCAGGCAGCCCTGGGCCACCAATACCGGATCGAGCGGGAGCTCGGCCGAGGCGGCATGGGCTTGGTGTACCTGGCCAGGGACCTGACCCTGGACCGGCTGGTGGCCGTCAAAGTCGTTCACCCCGACCTCTCCACCAACTCCGTCGTCTCCGCCCGATTTCTCACCGAAGCTCGGACGATTGCCAAGATTCGTCACCCGAACATCGTCTCGGTCCACTCCGCCGGCGAAGTCAACGGACAGCTCTACTACGTCATGGACTACTTTCCCGGGGAGACGCTCCGACAGCGGCTGGTTCGGGAGAAGCGCCTCCGACCGGAGGTCGCGATTCGGATCGGGTCCGACATTGCCAATGCCCTCGACGCCGCCAGCCAGGCGGGGGTCGTCCACCGAGATCTGAAGCCGGAGAATATCCTGCTCGAAGGATCATCGACCGAGCCGCATGCGATGCTCGCCGACTTCGGAATCGCTCGGCTCGTGGAGGGGGATGACGGCCACACCGGCCCGGGCGCCGTGATGGGAACCCCGACCTACATGAGTCCCGAACAGGCGGCCGGCGAGGACCTGGACGGTCGAAGCGACCTGTATTCGTTGGGTATCGTCTGTTACGAAATGGTGGCCGGCGCACCGCCGTTCACCGGATCCCCCCGGGCGGTGATTTCCAAGCAGATTCTGGATCCGCCCACGCCACTGGAGTCCATCCGCCCCGACCTCCCGCCCGGATTGGGACGGGCCATCATGCGGGCCCTGGCAAAGACGCCGGACGAACGATGGCCGACCGGGAGGAGTTTCCGTCAGGCGCTGACCGGCGACGACCCGACCCCGATCCCAACACCGGCCGGCTCCACCCGAAGCATTTCCCGCCGGATCGTACCATGGCTGGTTGGCGTCGTCGGGCTCGCGGCACTGGCCCTCGGACTCCTCGATCGACCCGATGGGCCTCCACGCGGTGTCGATCCACGACGTTCGATTCTCGTCTTACCGTTCGAGAACCTCCGCGAGGCGCAGCCATTCGCATGGCTCCAAAACGGCAGTGTCAACATGCTGTCGCTCGCGTTGTCGCAATGGCGGGACTTGACCGTTGTCGATCCGGCCCGGGTTCACGACCTGCTCCGGGACGCTGACGCGCCTGATCAAGGCGCGATCGGTCTCGCCCTGGCGCGCCAACTCGCCCGGGAGGGTCGGGTGTGGACCGTGATTCTCGGGGATTTCGCGCAGGTCGCCGATTCGATCCACCTCGTGGCCCGGCCCTATGATGTCAGGTCCGGGCGAGCGCTCGCTCCGGTCCGGGTCGACGGCCTGTCGACAGCCGACGTCCGCCCGCTGTTCGACGAGCTCGCCGCGAAGCTCCTGGATCTCACGGGAGCACCGAGAACGAACTGGGCGTCGCTCACCTCGGTCACCACGGAATCGCTCGAGGCCTACCGAGCCTATCTCCGCGGGGTCGATGCGCTCGATCATTGGCGGCTCCGCGAAGCCAGCGCCGAACTCAAGACCTCGGTCCGCCTCGATAGCATGTTCAGTCTGGCGAACTACAAGCTGGCCATTACCCGGGGGTGGATGAGTCCGGTCGACACCACCTCGATTGCGGCGATTCGGCGCGCCGCACGAACCGCGGAACGGTTGCCGAACCGGGACCGGCAACTGATCCAAGGCTATCAGACCTTCGTTGCCGGCGACTTCCTCCGGGGCTTGGCCATCTACGGTCAGTTGGTTCGGGAGGACTCCGCCGACGTCGATGCGTGGTACGGCGTTGCCGATGCCGCATTCCATGCCGGGTTCGGCCCCCAGATGAAAGCCGGGCTTCTCAGCCAATCTTTGAAGGGGTTTCGACGACTGATCGGACTGGATTCGACCTACGGTCTGGCCTACGAGCATATCGGCGCCCTATTGAACGACGCCAGTGCGCCGAGCGGCTGGTTGCGTTTGGTCGGCAATGACTCCTTGGCGACATTGGGAGACAAGCCCGTGCCTGATTCCGCCACGTTGGGCAACGAACGCCGGCGGGCGATGGGGCAGGCCATTGACCTGGCCCAAACTTGGACTCGGCTCCAACCCAACACGGCGCGGGCCCACTACCACTTGTACAAGGCCTATCTCGCCAGCGGCCGAACCGCGGAGGCCCAGCGGACCTTGGGCCAGTTGCGAAGCCTGTTTCCAGACTCGGTGCAAGCGTTCTTCAGCCTTCTGGAGGCCAGGACGCAGTTTGTCGCGAAAGACCTTCGCGGCGCGGCCGAAACCGTTCGCCAGGCCCTGCCGCGGGTTCGACCGCACGTGTTTGGCGAATTGGATTTTGCCCCGGAACCCCTTCTGGACGCCATGACAGGCATCGGGGCGCTCGGGTACTTCGGCGACCTCCAAGGCGCCACGGCCCTGATCCGCCTTGGACGCGAGCTCCGCCGGAATCGGCCGGAGGATCGGGATTCCATGGCGAAAGAGCGGGAAGATGACCTCTGGGAAATCGGCCGCCTCGGAGCCCTGTATGCGGCGGCCGGCACCCGGACCGACCGACTGCGGGCCGTATGGAACCGGGGCCTCGAGCTGGTCAAAGGCGCTCCGACGGAGAAACGGAGCGCCGACCTCGCGGCCATCGCCCCGGCCGCGATCGGCCTCCTGCTCGGGCCGACCGCGGACCGGTCGGCGATCGCCGAGCTCGACCGGCTCACCGACCAGAGCTCTCCACCGGTTCTCAGGGCGTTGATCGCCGCCAGGGCAGGGGATGTGGCCGGCGCCCGGGCCCTCCTCGGCTCCAATACCGGCCGAACCGACTCGTGGGGGTGGGACGGGGATGTAAGTCCGATCCTCGCGGACACCTATTTTGAGCTCGGCGACTATGCGAAGGTCATCGACGTTTTGAAGGATTTCGTTCCGGCAAACTTCAGTTCGCGGGGATTTGATTCTCGGTGGGTCCTGCTCCCCAGGGTCCGGCTCCTCCGCGGACAGGCCTTGGAACGGACCGGGCAGTTGGCGGCGGCGGCCGGTGAGTATCGGGCCGTCATCGAGCAGTGGACCGGGGCCGACGTCGAACTGTTGCCGGTCGTGCAGCAAGCCCGCCAGCGCTTGGCCGCCGTGACCGGCACGCCCGAGGGACGTTGATCCGATTACCTTTGCACCGGGGGCCGACGGGGTAGTCGCGGGGCGGGTTTCCGTCCCGAGGAAAGTCCGAGCTCCATTGGGTAGACTGCCAGGTAACGCCTGGGCGCCGAAAGGCGACGGATCGGGCCACAGAAAACGAACCGCCCCTTGGGTTTCGGTCCAAGAGGTAAGGGTGAAAAGGTGGGGTAAGAGCCCACCGCGTTGCTGGTAACAGCAACGGCACGGTAACCCCCAGTCGGAGCAAGGCCAAATAAGCGGCGAGGTGCGACCCACACCGACCACGTCCTTCGGGACGAGCCGCGGGTAGGCTGCTGGAGGCGGCTGGTAACGGTCGCCCTAGAGAGATGACTATCCGGACGCCCTTGGGTGTCCGAACAGAACTCGGCTTACGGTCGACCCCCCACAACCCCCTTAACGCCCAGATATGGACGGGAGGGGGTTGTGCCAGCGCTGACGGACACTCCAATGCGGGGCGGTCCGATGACGTTCATCCTTTTGGAGGAGTAACATGTCTGGTCGATTCATTGCCGGCGCGGTTCCGTTCCTGATTTTGGGGTCGATTGCGGCCAGCAGGCCGGTGGCTCCGAGCACCACCAAGTACCGGATCGATACCAAACTCGAACAGATTGTCGACCTCAGCGCCATGGGACAGGGCAATCAGACCACGTCCTTTGACCAGCATGCGATCATTTCCGTGACGCTCTCGGATACGGTCGGTGGGCAGATTATGCATGTCGTGATCGACAGCCTTACCTCGACGGCCCCGGTCCCTCCGGAAATGGTTCAAAAAGCCCAAGGGGCATGGTTGCACGGCACGATCGACGCTTGGGGCCGCGGGAAGGTCACGGCGACCTCCGCCGATTCGAACGACATGGTATCGCAGTTGAAGGGGACGATGGCCCGGTTCTTCCCGATCGTCAAACCGGGCGCGAAGGCGGGCGACTCGTGGCTCGATACCGCCCGAGTCGACACCAAGACCCCGGCTCAGACGATGAAGTCGATGACCATCACCACCTACACCCACGCGGGCTCGGTGACCCGGGACGGACAACCAGCAGCCCGGATCGATGCGGCTTCGTCGACCACCGGGGCGGGCACCATGGAAAATCCGATGGCCGGCACCATGGACGTCGAGTTGAAGGACAGCGCCACCAGTTCGTACTTTGTCGGAGCCAACGGCCGGTTCCTCGGGGGCGAATCGTCTTCCGATGGCAAGAGCCTCGTGCGGACCCCGATGGCACCTGATCCGATCCCGGTCGCGATCAAGCGGACGACCACCATTTCCGTCACGAAGTAGCGTTTGGGTCGCTGTTTGTCGGGCGTCCGGCTCCCTCGGGGCCGGGCGCCTTCCCTATGAACCCGTCTTCGGCCGCCCCCGGACCCGAGCACCCGTCGGTCCCCAAGCGATCGCGATTCCGTCGGATCCTGATGGCGTCGGTCGTCGTAGGATCGCTTTTTTGGGTTTGGATGTTCGCCGTGTGGCCGCCGCCACTTTGGTATCGCTGGAACTGGCCCCGACAAACCGCGTTCATGGCCATGCGGGCCGATCAGGCCGATAGCCTTGCTCGCCATGTACAGCGCCGGCGCCAAGCTGTCGACGGTGCCTTACCGCGGCGCTACGATCCGGTTGATTTCGATCGGATCGCGGCCGCCGTTCCCCAAGCCGTCCTCATCGCCGAGGATCATCGCTTTTTCGAGCATGGCGGGGTTGACTTCCAGGCCATTCGACAGGCCCTTGGCTATCGCCGGGATGATTTTGAATTTGAAGATCCCCGGGATCGGGCCGAACTTCGCCGGGTGCTCGGGGCCGCCTGGTCGCGGCGCGACCGGATCAGAGGCGCCAGCACGATTACCCAGCAGCTCGCGAAGAACCTCTACCTGTCCCCGTCTCGCAACCCGCTTCGAAAATTCAAGGAAGCGCTGACGGCCTATCGCCTTGAGCTCGCGATGTCCAAGACCAGAATTCTCGAGCTCTATTTGAATGTGGTGGAGTTCGGACCGGAAGTCTGGGGCATTGAAGCCGCGGCCCAAGCGTACTTCGGCCGACCAGCCGATCGACTGACGGTAGAGCAGGCCGCCGCGCTGGCCGGAACGCTGCCGTTTCCACTTCGGTCGAATCCGGGGTACCGATCCGGACGGATGCGGTGGCGGCAGCAGTTCATTCTCCGCCGGATGCGGGGTGAACCGATCCAGATGCCTGAAGATGGCGACCCACCGGACGAGAAGGAACCGATCGAGCCTGACTCCACCGGTCCCCGATCGCTAATCCAACAGCCGTAAAGGCATCACCAGCGAGAGATAGCTCGCCGGGTCATCCCAACCGACGGGTTCACAGGTCGCGGCCCGCTCCGGGGCTTTAAAGCTCATCCGGACCTCATCGGTCGGCATGTACTTGAGGACCTCGAGCACATAGGCCGCGTTGAAGCCGATCTCCAGCGGGTCGCCCTCGTACGCGACGGTCATTTCTTCCTGGGCTTCGCCCAGATCCGGAGTCGTGACCGACAGCTTGCAGGTCCCGTTGGCGAAGGCCATCCGAATTCGGTGGGTCTGGTCGCTCGCGACGATGCTCATCCGGCGCAGGGCTGCCGCGAGGGCTGCCTTGTCGGCCGTCATGATTTTGTCGTTTTCCTTGGGGATGACCTGTTCGTAGTTGGGATACGGTCCTTCGATCAACCGGGTGTAGACCTGGGTTCCCGCCGAGCGGAAGCCGAGATGATTGTCGCTCCGGGCAATCTCGATTTCCTCATCGGGTTTGTAGAGCCGCCGAATTTGGTCCAGCGCCTTGGGCGGCACGATCAGATCCGCCTGCCCCGAACCCTTGAGGGGCACATCCATCCGGGCCAGTCGGTGTCCGTTCGTCGCCACCATTCGCATCCGGTCGCTTCGAAGTTCCCACAGCACGCCATTGAGAATCGGCCGGCTTTCTTCGGTGCTGGCGGCAAAGGCGACATGTCCGATCAGTTTTTGAAGGTCCTTCGCCGCCACTTTCCAAGCCCCCACGAACTTCACCGCCGGAAAGGCCGGGAACTCGTCTCGTGAAAGCCCAAGCAGCTTGAATCGCGACCGGCCACATTCGATCTGGACCCGTTGTTCGCCGGAACCGGTGAACCGAATGGCCGCGCTGGGAAGTTCTCGCACGATCTCGACCAGTTTCCGGGCGGGAAGGGTGGTGGCGCCTTCCTGATCGACCTGGGCCGGAATAATCGTGCTGACGGCGATATCGAGATCCGTTCCCGAGAGTCGGAGGCCGTCTTTGGTTGCCTCCACCAGGATGTTGGAGAGCACCGGCAGCGTGGTCTTGGAGGGAATACTGGCGGCGACCGCTCCAAGGCCTTCGTGCAATTTTTCCCGCGTAATTGTGAACTTCATTTCGGTTGACTCTCCACCGGGCGTCGAGTTATCACCACGGGCTATTAGAAAAGCAGTACCTATATAATAAAACAGTAGTAGTCGTAGAGAGGGTCCATTGTTGATGACCTTGGCAACCGCTGATGGTCAAGCGAGTTGCTCTCCGGATGACGTCCTCACTCGATGTGTACGGCGGGGAAAGGTCTCAAAAACCTACCCCAATATCCCCGCGATCCACATCCAACACAAACAACTCACACGACCGATGCGGTTAACTCCACCCGGGCGGAATCGACCCGATCCCGGAATCCACGATCCCGGGCCAACTGCCGCTGGACCTTGTCGACGCTATGAATAACGGTCGAATGATCCCGGCCTCCAAACGCCTGTCCGATCTCGACGAGCTGCATGTTCAGGACTTCGCGGGCCAGGTACATCGCGATTTGCCGAGGTACCGTGAGGCTCTTGATCCGGGCTTTGGAGCGGAGCCCTTCGGGTGTCACCCCCCACCGCCGGGCGACCACATCTTGGACCTTGTCGATCGACGGCAAGGCCTTGGGCCGGTCGTCGCTGGCGGCTTGGCTGGGGCGAATTCGGTCGGCGAGGGCCTCGCGGGCCAGGTCGACAGAGATCTCCCGGTGCCGAAGGGAGGCGTACAGCAACAGCTTGATGATCGAGCCCTCGAGTTCGCGGACGTTCGAGTAGACATGCTCAGCGATGAAGGTGAGGACGTCGTCGGGGATCGTCGTTTCGAGGTGATCTTGCTCCTGTTTTTTGCGGAGAATGGCAATCCGATGTTCAAGGTCCGGCATCCCCACATCGGCGACCATGCCCCATCCGAACCGGCTGACCAAACGATCTTCGAGGCCGGGCATCTCTTTCGGCGCCCGATCCGACGTTAGTACGATCTGTTTCTGAGACTCGTACAACGTGTTAAAGGTATGAAAGAACTCCTCTTGCGTCGCTTCCTTGCCTTCGAGGAAGTGAACGTCGTCGACTAAGAACAGATCGATCTCACTGCGATACCGCCGGCGGAGATCGGGCATGGTGCGTCCGTGGATGCCCTCAATGACCTCATTGATGAAATGCTCGGCGCCCACGTACGTCACCCGGGTGGCCGGATTCTTCCGCATGACGGCGTGGGCGATGGCCTGCATCAAGTGGGTCTTCCCGAGCCCGGTGCCCCCGTAGATGAACAACGGGTTGTAGGTCCGCCCCGGGGCCTCGGCGACGGCGTAGGCCGCCGCCGCCGCAAGTTCGTTCGACTTCCCAATGACAAAGGAATCAAACGTGTACCGTTCATTGAGCGGGAGGGGCGACTGGGTGGTCCGGATCGGCGCCGTCACCGGCTCCGGCGGCGGCGCCACGAAGAAGTCGATTTGGGGGCGCTGGAGCCGGTCATCCGGGACCCGAAAGCTCACGGCAACAGCATGGCCCAAAACGACTTCGGCGATCTTAGCCAGGATGGTCGTGTGTTTGGCTTCATTCCACTTCACCGCAAACTCGTCCGGAAGTCCAAGCACGAGATTGGCACCGTCGTAGCTGAGGGGCTCAGCTGGCGACAGCCAAGTCCCGACGGCTTGCTCGGTGAGCTCGCGCCGGGCCTCGTCGAGGATCCGTTTCCAGGCGTCTTTCGGGGACAACTGCATTTCGCCTCGAAAAAAATCGGGGGTCTAGCGAAGGGGCGACGATCTTACGGCTGGCGTGTGGAAAAGTCAACCTTGACCGGGGGCGGTTGCAGCCGCTATCTTTTCGGGCTCACTTGAAGTGTTGGGGATCCAAATGCAGCCGTCATATCGCCCGCGCAACCGTAAGCGGGTCAACAGGCATGGTTTCCGGGCCCGCATGGCAACTCGCTGGGGCCGAGCCACTCTGGCGCGCCGACGCAAAAAGGGCCGCCGGAGCTTGACCATTTCGGTGCCGTCCAAGCACGGCGGTAGCTGACAACGCCCGAGGGCTTCGCACGGCGGCTTCGCTTGGCCTCTCCCCAAGACGTCCGGCGAGTCATGAGCCGGGGCCGACGCCAGCGAACATTGCATCTCGAGATTGCTTGGTTAGTGAATGATGCGGGCCACCCAAGACTGGGATTGATCGTCCCGAAGTTCCAGTCGAATGCGGTGGCCCGTAATCGTTTGCGGAGGCAGTTGAAAGAAATTTGGCGGCGTGGGGGACTACCTCACTTGGGGCCGATCGACATTGTGGTTCGGACCCGGCCGGCGACGTATACCGCTCGGTCGAGTGACCTCAAAGCTGAGGTTCTCGGATGGGTTCAGTCAAAAACGCCGGGGCCTTGACCACGGTCTTTCAGTGGCCACGTCGGGTTGGCGCCGCGTTGATTCGCGGATACCAGCGGTTTGTTTCGCCTGCCTTCCCGCCCCGTTGTCGCTTCAGTCCCAGTTGCTCGCAGTACACACTCGAGGCGGTGGAACGTTATGGTTTGGTTCTTGGGATGTGGTACGGGCTCAGACGGCTCGCCAAGTGCCATCCGTTTCATCCGGGTGGGTATGATCCACTCCCTTAATCTCTAGAACCCTCGGCGCCGACTATGGATCGTCGATTCGTCTTGGCCATCGTCTTGATGATGGTCGTCTTGATCGTGCCCCCGTTGTTTCTCAAGAAGCCCGTGCGCCCGGTGGTCAAACCGCCGGTGACCGCTGTCGCACCGGTGGCCGAATCTCCGGTGGCCTCGGCGCAACCGGTCCCCACCCGTTCCAGTCTGGCCCCATCGGATTCGGGAGCGGCCGGTTTCGAGGAGGACACGGTTGTCGTTCAGTCCGCCTTGTATCAGTATCGATTCTCGACGCGGGGTGGCCGGCTCGTCGGAGCGGCACTGAACGACTATCGCTCGATGCGGAAAGACGAACCAGGCCAGCGCCTCGAAATGTTGGGGTCAGCCAGCCAGTTTCTGTCCCTTTCGTTGCTCGTCGGTCGGGACACGGTACCGCTCTCGAACCTCGAGTTCCGTCCCTCCGTTCCCCGGCTCGACGTCACCGCGGGCGCCGATTCAAGTCGGCTCACCTTCACGGCGGCGATCGACAGCACGCTGGCGCTCGAGCTGTCCTACGGATTCACTCCCAAAGACTATCGCATCGATGTCCGTGGTTCGGTGCGGGGCCTGGGACCAACCGGCGGCACGTTGCTGATCGGCATGGGCCCCGGGCTTCGGAACACCGAATCGGACAGCATCGAGCACGCCCGTGAACTTGGGGTCGTGACCCGGAACACCCGATCCGAGCTGACCCATTTTGCCAAGCTGAAACCGGGCGAGCCGACGCTCTTGAGCGGGCCGTTTCATTGGGTCGCGCTCAAGTCCAAGTACTTCGTCACCGGCGTCCTCGCCTCTGACACCGGTCTGGCGCCGCTCGGACGGCTGGGTGGGGTGTCGGCGCTGACCAACGATCGGACCCATCGGACGCCGGAATGGGCTGATGTCTCGACCAGTATAGGCATCGGATCGAGGGGCGATGTCGGCTTCTCGCTCTATGTCGGACCGATGGAATACCCGAGACTCCAGGCTCTCGGCCATGGCTTCGACGACGTCAACCCGTATGGGTGGGCTTGGCTCCGGCCGGTGATCCGGCCGGTGGCCGTCGGAGCCCGCTGGCTTTTGGTCTGGCTCCACGAGAAGATCGGCTTGGCCTACGGCTTGGCGCTGGTGGTGTTCGGAGTCGGGATCCGCTTGGTCCTCTGGCCGCTCAACCAGCGCGCCATGCGGGCGAGCATGGCGATGCAGGCGATTCAGCCGGTCCTCAAGGAGATTCAAGACAAATACCAGAAGGATCCGCAACGTCTCCAGCAGGAGATGTTTAAGGTCTATAAGGAAAACAACGTCAACCCGTTCAGCGGTTGTTGGCCGGTGTTGCTGCCGTGGCCGATCCTGATCGCGCTCTTTTTCGTCTTCCAGAATTCGATTGAACTGCGCGGACAAGCGTTCCTGTGGGTTCCGGACCTGTCGCGGCCGGACCCGTTCTACATCATCCCGGTTCTGATGGCGGTGTCGATGTTCGGCGTCACCAAAATCGGCCAAATGGGGATGCCGGTGAATCCCCAGATGAAGATGATGCTGTACTTCATGCCGATCATGATGTTGGTGCTGTTTCTGAACTTCGCATCCGGACTCAACCTGTATTATGCGGTTCAAAACTTGGCCAGCATTCCTCAGCAATGGCTGGTGGCCCAAGAGCGGATGCGACGGATGCCGCCGACGCCCCCGGCACCACCGCCCGCTCCCGCCAAGAGTTCGTCCAAGCGCTGATCGGGCGCCACGATCGGGGGTGGTCCCTTGCTCTCCGATCTGATTGCCGCGCTCGCGACGCCGCCGGGCCGCTCGGCTCTTGCCGTGGTCCGGCTCTCGGGCCTTGGGGCTTTCGACTTGGCCCGTCGGGTCCTCTGTTGGTCTGACGACCGACCGATCCGAGCCCGGCAGGTCGAACTCGCCACGGCGTACAGCCCTGCGGGCCATCCCATCGATCAACTCATGGTCACGTTCTTCCAAGCTCCTGCCAGCTATACCGGCGAAGATCTGGTGGAGTTCAGTTGCCACGGGGGTTTGCTGGTTCCCGCCCAGTTGCTCGGCGTCCTGTGCGAAGCGGGCGCCCGCCAGGCCGGCCCTGGCGAATTCACCCGCCGAGCGGTTCTGAACGGCAAACTCGACCTGATTCAGGCCGAGGCCGTGGGCGACCTCATCGAGGCCACCACCGCGGCGCAGGGCCGCGGCGCCCTTCGGCAGCTTGATGGAGGATTGTCCCGCCGCCTCGAGGCCCTCCGGTACAATCTGACCGATCTGCTGGCCCTCCTGAGCTACGACCTGGACTTTCCGGAAGAGGACGACGGGCCAGTGGACCGTGCCGCCCTGGTGGGTGGCCTCGACGCCGTGGTTGACGCAATTCGGCGTCTATTGGAAACGGCCCTGATCGGCGAGCGGGTTCGACGGGGTGCGTTAGTCGTTTTGGCCGGACGTCCGAATGCCGGCAAGTCGTCGCTGTTCAATGCAATGCTTGGGTCGGACCGAGCCTTGGTGAACGAGCGCCCCGGGACCACCCGCGATACCATCGAGGCGGATCTCGACTTGGCCGGTTGGCCGATTCGGCTGGCCGATACGGCCGGCCTTCGACCATCCGAGGACCAGATCGAGCAGATGGGGATCGAGGTTAGTCGTCGCTATTTGGCGGCGGCCGATCTCGTTGTGCTCTGCGTCGAGGCGGGTCTCGACCTCAACCCTGAGGAAGCGGCGCTCGCCACCGATCCGCGAACTCTCGTAGTTCGAACCAAAGGCGACCTCGTCCCGAGCCCTGGGTTGACAACCTCGGCAAAGAGTCGGGCTGGGTTGGACCGCCTCAAAACTACGCTGGTCAGCCGGTTGTTCGAGAGCACCAGGCCATTGGGCGACTTCGAACCGCTATTGACCCGGGAACGGCACCGAGTGTCCCTGGAAGGGGCGCTCGCCGCCGTTGGAGAGGCCCGGCCTCATCTTACCCCAACGGGAGACGCGGTGTTGGCGGCCCATCACGTTCGTCGGGCGGTCGCTTCGTTGGATGAACTGATTGGGGCGATTGACGTAGAAGAGGTGCTGGGGGCGATCTTCTCGCGGTTTTGCGTCGGGAAGTGAGCCCCGGGTTTCGAAGCCGCCGCTCAGGGCCGGTTGTGGGAGCCGTCGCAGAAGGGCTTCGAGGCGCTTCGCCCGCAGGCGCAGAGCTTGACGGTTCCCGGCGCCTTGTTGTTGACCGGAGGCGTCAGGAGATTGCCTTCGGGGTCCCGAATCTCGATCTGGCCCTGAACGAGATACGGCCCGTTGGGTCGGACAACGATGGTGGTGGGGCTCGTCATGTCAGCCTCAGGCGGATCGGATATCATGGGCCGCCTCGTCGGCGGCCTCGAAGGCGGCCGCGGGCATCCGGAGGGCCGTTTCCAGGCCGTGCTCGGCCACCAGCGCCTCGACCATTCGGTAGCCGAGGTAGTACCCCGACCGCTCCGGGAGAACCCGGCCCAAGGCCAACCGGGCGTTCGGTGACATTCCCCCGGACAGAAAGCGCAACCGGAGGCCGATGCCGGAGCGATCGAGATCATGGTGGGCGGCTCGTCGGATGAAGGACTCGAACTCCCGCATCCGCTGAAATTGCCGCTTCGGATACCCGAAGTAGTCGGACAGGTCGTGGCCGGGCGCCAGGACTCTCGAGGCGTGAACCGCCAGGCCCTCGTTGACCAAATGCTCCCGAAGCGGTGCCCGCCCCGCGGCGACCCAGTAGTCGTAGTACCCGCCGTTGTCCGCGACCAGCCGCCGGAGGCTGCTTTCACTGGTTGGCGAGGTGTACCGCACCGTGTGGGCCAACTCGTGGGCCACCCACAGTGGAATCAACTCCGGCGAAAGGCCGAGTCCGAAGGTGGTCGGGTTGACCTTGCCGGTAAAATGCTCGACACAGACGAACGCGGCTCCGCGACCGTTGACCACCAACTCACCCGCGTTTGCGGCGCCGACTCCCACCATCAGGTAGACGTCCGTGGGTCGGTCGATGCCAAGGACGTCGGTGGCGCGCCCAATCATTTCCTCGACTTGCTGCGAAATCTTGACGGTCTGCAGCAACGCCTTCAGGTCGGTCCGATCGGCGCGGAGCGTGGTGGCAATGACCTCAGCCGCGTGCGGGCTTTCGAGGTCGAGGACGTAGTTGCCCCAATAGGCCGACAGAACGGCGCGGTGGGACTCCAGATACCGATAATAGGCAGCCTCCCGATTGGACGAAGCGAGGATATCGAGAAAATCTGGGAGGAGATTGATGAGCACGGCACAGAATACGGGAGTCGTGTAGTGAAAATCAAGATGGCAAGGCGAACTCAGTGCTGTTCGCGCCGCTTTCGCTCCGAAGCGTCGCTCAAGACCTTCCGTTCTTGGAACGTGAGGCTGTCAATTCCGAACTGAGCAATCTTGTCGAGGACTTGATTGACGACCTCTTCGTTGGCCTCCTGGTGTCGATCATCGGTCGGCGCCGCGGGTTCGAGCTCCGAGGCCGCTTCCTGCATCCGCATGGGCGTCACGACGGGGCGGCGGGCCATTGGGATCGGTCGAGCGGTCGGGCGGCGGCTTGTCAGGGACTGGAGCCGAAAGAAGACGTACCCGGCGAGGGCGCCGCCGAGGTGGGCCAGATGGGCGACGCCTTCGTTCCCCGCCAACCCGACGGCAACGTCGAGGGCGATCAGACCAAAGAACAGCGTGCCGGCCTTAATCGGGACCGGCAACGGGAACGCCCGAATTTCAGCGGCGGGCCACAGGAGCACATATCCAAGACCGACGCCAAGGGCGGCGCCCGTCGCACCGGAAAACGGGTCGACCCGAATGACGGCCGCGAGGCCTAAGGCGAGCAGGGCGGCGCCGACCCCGCAATAGAGGTAGCTCGCAATGAACCGGGCCCCGCCCAGCCGCCGCTCAACCGGCGACCCGAATAGGAAGAGGATCAGACTGCTCAGCGCGAGGTGGAAGACGTTGTCGTGAACGAAGATGTAGGTGAGCGCCGTCCACGGCCGGACCGAGAACCCTTCGGGGTCGAACCGCAGCGCTGCGACGAAACGGGGGGCGGTGAATACAGTTGCCAACAACACCAAGACCACCCCATTGAAAATGATCAATCGGGTGACCCAAAGGGTCAGTTTGGCGGTCCGGCCGTCATCCTTCATCATCTAACCTTACCACGACCCCTTGCGGCGAGGCAAATCCGCTCGCAGAGCTCGGGGAAATCGATGCCGGCAGCCCGGGCGGATTGGGGCATCAGACTGGTTGCCGTCATCCCGGGCAGGGTGTTCACTTCGAGGCAACTGAGCTCACCGTCAGGGGTCAGCCGGAAGTCGACCCGGCTATAGCCACCCAGTTTCAAGGCTTCGTGGGCGGCCAACCCAAAAGCCTGGCACTGGGCGGCGATGTCCGGCGGCAGATCGGCCGGAAAGATCTCTTCGGCCATTCCCGGTGTGTATTTGCACTCATAATCGAAAATTTCGTGCCGAGGGATGATCTCGCCAACCGCGAGAGCCTTACCGTCCAGAATCCCGACAGTCAGCTCGCGGCCCGGCACGAAGGTTTCGATCATCACCTCGTCGTCGTACCGAAAGGCGAGCCGAACCGCCGCGTCGAAGTCCGCCGGGTTCTTGACGACACTGAGCCCGACAGTGGAGCCCTGTTTACTTGGCTTGACCACTAAGGGCCATCCGAGCCGGTCACCAGGGTGCTCCAGGCCGACGGGGGCCATGATCCAATCGGCGGTTGGAACTTGAGCCGATCGGAACAGTTTTTTGGCCAAGTCCTTGTCCATGGCCAATCCGCTGCCAAGGGCGCCACTCCCGGTGTAGGGAACGCCGAGGACATCGAGCACCGCTTGGAGGGTCCCGTCCTCACCCCGACCGCCGTGAAGGGCCAGGAACAGCACCTCGGCGTCGCGGACCACCGGAAGCCCGGCCAGGCCTGAGAGCAGCAACCCTCGTTCGAGGTCGGTCAGCTGCTCGTTGGATGGGGGGGCCACTCCCACGGACGCGACGAGGAGCTTCGACTCTTCAGCCTCCGGAATGAAGCCGCGAGCGGTATCGACGACCGCCACGACGTGACCGCGGCTCCGTAACGCCGCCACGACTTGTGCCGCCGAGGCGATGGCTACATCGCGCTCGGCCGAGGTGCCCCCCGTCAAGACCGTGACCTTCATGTTGCGACGCACTGGTTCATCGAGGATTCCCTTGGCGGCCTGGAGCCCGAAAGCTGAACGGCTGAAGAAAGAAGGTGGCGACCGGCTTGCCATCCCGGAGGGCTGGGGCGTAGCGAAGTCTCGGGCCGGCGGCCAGCGCGGCCGAATCCAAGGCAGGATATCCGCTCGATTCCTGGACGGTTACGGACTCCGGCTTGACGAGCCCGGCTGAATCGATCAACACCCGGAGGATGACGGTGCCCCCGATCCGTTGCGTGAGCAGCGCCTCCGGGTATCCGACCGGCGCATCGGCGTTGAGCGGGATCGGCGGTTCGTCGCGGCGGTCCGGGGCGGGTCGGTCGGCGGGCAGGGTCACGGTGGCGTCGGGTTTGGCGTTGCAGCCCGTGCCAACCAGCAGCGCCAGCCACATCCGGGATGACCTCACCGGCTCGGTCCCGCCCTGAGCTTGAGATCGGCCAGGCGGTTCAACGCCTCGAGCGGCGTCAGGGCGTCGACGTCGATCTTGGAGATTTCGTCTCGGATGGTGTCGACCGGCTGCATGTCCCGTTCCCCGCTGAAGAGCGGCAACTGCCCGACGTCGATGCGGGCTGGTCTTCCGGGCACCACCCGGTGTTCATCTTCGAGGGTCAGGAGGACTTCCTTGGCCCGTCCCACCACCTCTCGAGGCAATCCCGCCAGTTGGGCTACGTGAATGCCGTACGAGCGATCGGTGCCGCCGGCTTCGAGTCGGTGCAGGAAGACGACCGTGTCACCGGTTTCCCGCACAGCAACGTTCAGGTTCTTGGCGTGGGCCAACCGTTCGGGCAGTTGCATCAACTCGTGGTAGTGGGTGGCGAACATGGTCTTGCATCCGATCCGATCATGCAAGTACTCGCTCACCGCCCAGGCGATCGCCACCCCGTCGTAGGTCGAGGTTCCCCGTCCGATTTCGTCGAGGAGCACCAAACTTCGGGCGGTCGCGTTGTGGAGGATGGCGCTGGTCTCACTCATCTCGACCATGAACGTCGACTGGCCGCGGGACAGGTTGTCGCTCGCCCCCACGCGGGTAAAGAGCCGGTCAACGAGTCCGATCGATGCCGCCCGGGCCGGGACGAAGGATCCGATTTGGGCCAGAATGACCACCAGCCCGATCTGGCGGAGGATCGTCGATTTGCCGGCCATGTTGGGTCCGGTGACCAGTTGGACCCGACTGGCGGGTTCGAATCGCACGTCGTTGGGAATGAAGGATTCGCGGGGCATCATCCGTTCGATGACGGGATGCCGGCTCTCCTCGAGCACGATTTCGAAGCCGTCGTGCACGTGGGGGCGCACGTACCGGTTGAGGACGGCAATCTCCGCCAAGCCGGCCCACACATCCAGTTGGGCTAAGGTTCTGGCCGTCTTCTGGATCCGGGCAATGGCGCCGCCAACCCGACCCCGGATGGCGGCGAACAGCTCGGCTTCCCGGGTCATCATTCGTTCCTCGGCGCCGAGAACCTTGGCCTCGTACTGCTTGAGCTCCGGCGTCACATACCGCTCTGCGGTGGCCAGGGTCTGGCGCCGTTCATAGTCCGCCGGGACCCGGCTGGCGTGGGTATGGGTCACCTCGATGAAGTAGCCGAAGACCTTGTTGTACCCAATCTTGAGCGAGGGAATCCCGGTCCGGTCGCGCTCCCGCTGCTGAATCGAGGCGATGTACTGTTTTCCACCGTCGCGCAATCCGCGGGCTTCGTCGAGTTCGGCGTCGTAACCGGCCCGAATAACACCGCCGTCGGCGATGTTCATCGGGGGCCGATCTTCCAGCGCGGTCGTCAGCTCGGCGGCCACGTCGTCGAGCCGGTCCAACTCCGCGGCCAGGCGGGCGAAAGGGTGGGTCGGGGCGTCGGGGGGCGTCAGCGAATCGAGCACGGCAGCCACCTTCGGCAGCCGATGGCAGGAATCCCGAAGCGCGGCCAGTTCACGCGGGTTGGCCCGGCCGGCGGCGGCCCGGCCGGCGAGTCGCTCGAGGTCGCGAACCCCGTCGAGCGCTTCGCGCGCGTCGAATCGCTCGATTGGCCGCCGGACGGCGGTTTCGACCGCATCGAGCCGGTCGTCGATGGCCGCCAGATCCCGGAGGGGTGAGAGCACCCACTGGCGCAGCAGCCGAGCCCCCATCGGCGTGACCGTTGCATCAAGCGATTCAAGCAGCGTCGTGCCCCGGGCCCCGGTCCGAAGCGGCTCGACGAGTTCGAGGTTCCGGCGCGTCATCTCGTCGATCCACAGAAAGCGCTCCGAACGCCGAATCGTTGGGCGAAGGAGATGAGAGAGTCCGCTGGGCTGCAGCTCAGCGAGGTAGCGGAGCAGGGCGCCGGCGGCGCCGACCGCCGCGCCATCCTCGGGCTCGATGCCCAAACCATCCAGAGAGGCCAGCGTAAATCGTCGGGTCAGTTCTTCGTTCGCCAGTTCGGCGTCGAATTCCCACCATTCACGATTGGTCCGCATCGTCGGGCCTTCAAGGTCGAGGCCGGCCTCCGCTACGGACACGACCTCGGACGGCGAGAACCGGCCAATTGCTTCCGCCAGTTGGTGACGGGGCACGGATTCGAGCACGAACTCACCAGTCGAGAGATCGGCGGCAGCGAGCCCGGCCAATGCGGCGGGATTCCGTTTGTCGCCGGGGTGGACGGCAACCAGGAAATTGTTGCGGCCGCCCGCCAGCCAGTCTTCCTCCAGCAGGGCTCCCGGCGTGACGGTCTCGATGACTTCGCGGCGGACGATCCCTTTGGCCTTCTTCGGATCTTCGACCTGTTCACAAATGGCGACCCGGTGACCCTTGGTGACCAACTGTTTCAAGTACTCGGCCGCGGCTTTGACGGGCACACCGGCAAGCGGAACGCCGTCACCCCGGGCGGTCAACGTGATGTTGAGGACCCGCGACGCCAACTCGGCGTCTTCAAAAAACATCTCGTAGAAATCCCCCATTCGAAAAAACAAGATCTTATCGCGATGGCGCGACTTGATCTCCTTGTATTGCTTGAGGAGGGGCGTGTCTTCCGATTGGGACAGGGTCACTTGTCCGCGACGACGAACGATTGCCCGCCGAGACGGGCCCGGATCTTCGCGGCGGCGGCCTGGGCTTCGTTGCGGGTCGAGAATGGACCCGCTCGCACCTTGAAGAACCCGCCTTCGCGCACAATCGTGGCGGCATATCCGATGGATTTGAGACGCGCGATCGTTTGATTCGCCTTGGCTTGGGTGGGCGCCGCAATGACCTGGACCCGAAACCCCTTGGCAACTGGGGCTGGCGTCGGCCGGGGCTCGGTCAGGGCAGGGGGTGAGACGCTGTCCGGTGCCGGGGCCGGCATTTTTTGAATCAGCGCGGCGCATCGTTGTTTCTGATACTGAAGCTGATTTTTGATTTCGACGTCGTCGGTCGCCGAACCGAGGCCCAGGTCCGCGATCCGGCAGGCCTCGGGGCCGTTATCAAGATCGCCCGCCGCCCGGGCGCCCCAGAACGCCGCGACGGTGACCAGTGAACTATTCGGGTAGTCGGCGAGGAGGCGAGCGAATTGGGAGAGCGCGGCGCCCGGGTTGCTGTTGGCGTACTCCACCTGCCCCATCAGCAGGAGCGCGTCATCGGCCCAGTCGGACGTGGAATACTCGACGATCACTCTCCGGAGCGAGATCCGACGGTCGAATTCGGTGGCCGCGACCAGCCCCGTCGTGAAGAGCAGTTCGGGATAGAGCGAGTCGCTTGGTTCGGTCGCCGCCAACATCCGGCGAACGGTGCCCCGGGCGGAATCGGCCAAACCCTCCTGGGCCAGCCGGACCACCGCCACGAGCCGGGGGGTGGTCTGAGCCGCCAGGCGATTGGGGACCAACCCGGGCAGGGTGAGGAGCCCGAGGGCGAGCGCGAAAATCTTCATGCGGCGGCTTGCCATGGCAGCGTCAGCTCCATCACCAGATCAAAGAGAATGGCTTGCTCGTCGGAGACGGTGGTGCTCTTGCAACGTTCGTCGGCGCGCCGGAGGGCCGCCAAGGCCAGCTCAACGCGCCGGGGCGACCACGAAGGCGCGAGACGGCCCCACGCCGCGGCGGCCTCGTCATACGACATTCCCGTCGACGGCCGGGCCCGAAAGAGCGCTTGTTTGATCGCACCGGCCAGCGCTCCACCCCGGGCGCCTCGATCGTGGAGCGATCGAGCCAGGCCGAGCCCCACGACGCTGGTGCCGAGCAACGTGACGAGGGAAACCCCCGACACCTTGGGTTGCGCCAGCAGATGGGGCAAGATGCCCACCGCTCGTCCGGCATCGCCGTTGAGGACCACGTCCCGCCAGTCGGCGGCGGTCTCGCCATGCCGGACGCCGAGGAACTCCGAGACGCGCTCGAGGGTCAAGGGGCCTTCGCCGCCAAGGCCCGCGAGCTTCTCAAGCTCACTACGGAGCGCGGACAAAGCCCCGCCGGTTGCCCGCACCATGTGCTGGGCCGCCCGGTCCTCGATCACCACGCCGCTTCGTTCCGCGTGGAGCAACAGCCAGCGTTTCGCGCGGTCCTCCGGAAGGGGTTCGGCGGCCACGGTCACCGTCCGGCCGGCGAGGTCGTCGTCGAGATCCGGTTCGGCGGAGCCTTGGATCAAGATCAAGATGGTTTCCGGCGCCGGCCGCTCAAGGTACTTGAGCACCGTGGTCTTGGCCTTGGCCCGCTTGGTCCAGGCCTCGACATCGCGAATGATGGCCACCCGCCGCTCGGCCATCATCGGGAGCGACTGGCAGAGGGTCTCAGCTGTCTCGGGGTCGAGGGTGGCGGCGGAGCGTTGCTCGAAATTGAAATCCTTGAGGGAGGGCTCCAGCGTCCGGGCGATGATCTCGGCCACAGCCTCGTCCTTGAGAACGTCCTCGGCGCCGTGGAGGTAAATGGCGTTCGGAATATCCCCTTTGAGGAGCGCTTTGAAGAAGGCGTCGAACGTCATTTTCGGCATGGACTGGGGTCGGCCCCTTCAGGTCGAATTCCGGAATGGAATCTAAGCCTGGGACCGACTGCCGACGAGGCGGCGCTACCGGTTGGATCCCCGCAGGAAACCTTGGACGAAGAGCAGGGCCGCGAGAGATTTGCCATCCCGAATCTCCCGGCGGCGGATCATCCGACCGATGGCCGACCAGCGAAATTCATGGATCGAAATGAATTCGTCCTGTTCGGGAGCCGCCGCACCCGGGGTGAGGTCGGTGGCGAGGTACAGGTGGATTCGCTCGTCGGTGAACCCCGGGGCCGTGAAGATATCCGTCAAGAACTCCAGGGAACCGGCGTGATATCCCGCTTCCTCCACCAGTTCCCGATGGGCGCAGGACTCCGGCGCTTCATCGGGGCCGAGGGTCCCGGCCGGAATCTCCCAGATTGGCCCGTCGGCGGCGTGCCGAAACTGGTGGATGAGCACGATCCGGGGGTCGGGGTCGGTGACCCGGTCGAGCATTGGAATCACGGCGGCAGCCCCCGGGTGCCGAATCATGTCGAGGGATCCCTCGGAGCCATCCGGAAATCGAACCACATCTTGGTCCAGCTTGATGACTCGGCCGGAATAGACGCGCTGGGATGAGATCAGCATAGTAGTCCTATTTAGTCCTCATGACAGCCCGGATCCAGGCCGCCGGAATTTTGGCGGCCTCCCGGGCGAGGTAGCCCAACTCCGCCCGGCTTCCCGGCGCAATCGGACTCGCGGGGGCCGGGCTGGTGTAGGCTTGGATCGGCCACCGGGCCGCCTCGATCCGAAGCCGCCCGAGGTGAAAGGCATCACTCACCAGTAAGACCCGTTCGGCTTTGGCTCCGAGCGCCCAGCGCCCGACCGCGCCCATCGAGGCCTCGGTGGATTCCCCTTCGGGAAGGGAGACGAGGGAATCTCGAGGGACCCCGGACGCGGCCAAGTATGACGATTCGACTTGGGCCTCGCTCTGGGTGTCGCCGGGGTGGGTTCCACCCGTCAGGACGATCCTTGGAGCCAGGCCTTGCCGGTAGAGGGCCAAGGCGTGGTCGACGCGGGCCTTGAGCACCGGCGACGGTCGCCCGTTGTACTGGGCCGCGCCCAAGACGACGATGGCATCGACTGGCCGTTGCTGGTCGTCGCGGCTGACCGAGTAGACCCAGGCGAACGCCGCGAGGTAGGCCACCCCGATGGCGGTGCCGAGCCCGGTAAACAGCCGGGCGAGCGAACGGACTACAGCAGGAATGATTCACCGAGGCGGGGGACAGTGACCTCGGCGACGCCGCACTCCTTGAGAATGACGGCCATGGCAGCCGCGGCCTCGGTTTCGCCGTGGACCACGAAAGCCCGCTTGATGGGACCACCCAAGGCTTTGACCCAAGTCCGCAATTCATGTTTGTCGGCGTGCGCGGAATACCCGCTGATGGTTTCGACTGCGGCGCGGCGGGTGATCATCTCGCCGAAGATTTTCACCGATTCGGCACCCTCTTGAATCCGTCGTCCCAGGGTGTGTTCGCCCTGGAAGCCGACAAAGAGCACACAGTTCTTGTGGTCGCCGATGTGATTGGCCAGATGGTGGAGAATCCGGCCGGCCTCGGCCATACCGCTGGCGGCGATGATGATGGCGGGGCCGTTCAGCCTATTGAGGCGCTTGGAGTCGGCGACATCGCGGACGTACTGCACCAAATGAAAATCGAAGATCTGCTCGGTGCGTTCGAGGAATTTTTCCCTCCGATCGTAGACCTCCGGGTGCATCCGGAACACCGCGGTCGCGTCGATCGCCAAGGGACTGTCGACATAGATCGGCAGGCTTGGAATGGCCCCGTTTCGCACCAGCTGGTGGATCGAGTAGATCAACTCTTGGGTCCGCCCGACGGCAAACGCCGGGATGAGGATCTTGCCTCCATGGGCGGCAACCCGTTTGATCACCTCGGCCAGATGAAGTTCGGCGTTCGCGGTGGACTCATGTTCGCGGTTGCCGTACGTCGACTCGACGATCAAGGTATCGATCGGGCCGGACGGGGGGTCGGGATCCCGGATAATCGGCAGCCCGCTCCGGCCGATGTCTCCGGAAAACACCAACCGGTGCCCCCCGTCTTCGGTGAGCCGCATGTCGACGGACGCGGAGCCGAGGATATGCCCGGCCTCGCAGAACTCGAATGCGAGGTGCTTGCGGAGGTGGTTGATCCGCTTGTAGGGCTGGCCGATCATCAGGTCTTGGACGGCAATGGCATCGGCCAGATTGTAGAGCGGATCGCTTTCGGGTCCTTTGGTCCGGCCGTGACGGACCAGGAATTCGGCATCCCGCATCTGGATGTTGGCCGAATCGGGCAGCATGATCGCGGTCAAGTCCCGGGTGGCCGGGGTGGCGTAGATCGGGCCGTGGAATCCGTGGCGGACCAGGAGCGGCAGCCGGCCGGCGTGGTCGATATGGGCGTGACTCAGGACGACGGCATCGATCCGGCGGGGATCGAAGGGAAGCTCCCGGTTCTTCTTAGCGGCGTCGGTCCGCTTCCCCTGAAACAGGCCGGCGTCGAGCAAGATCTTGGCCCCGGCCGCCTCGACCAAATGCATCGAACCGGTCACCTCTCCGGCGGCACCCCAGAATGTTACGCGAATACTCACGTCAATCCCTTTCTAGCGGGTCCCAAACAACCGGTCGCCGGCATCGCCCAAACCCGGGAGGATATATCCCGATTGGTTGAGCTCCCGGTCGAGCCCGGCAGTATACACAGGCACTTCGGGATAAGCGGCCTCGAGGGCTCGAACCCCCTCCGGAGCGGCCACCAGGCAGAGGAACCGGATCCGGCCGGCCCCGGCTGCTTTGAGTTTCGACACCGCCGCGATCGCCGACCCCCCGGTTGCCAACATCGGGTCGAGGAGGAAGTAGTCGCGGTCCCGCCCCTCGGGGATCTTGAAGTAGTAGCTGATCGGTTCCAACGTCTCATGATCCCGGTAGAGCCCGATATGTCCGACTCGGGCCGACGGAATTAGCTGCAAGATTCCGTCCACCATCCCGAGTCCAGCCCGTAAAATGGGGACCAGAACGAGTTTCTTGCCGGCCACCCGGTTGGCTGCCATCCGTTCGAGGGGGGTCTCCACCTCGAATCGCTCCGTCGGGAGGCTGCGGGTGACCTCATAGGTCATCAGCATGGCGATCTCGCCGAGGAGCTGGCGAAAGTTCTTGGTGGCCGTGGTCTGGTCCCGCATGATCGCCAGTTTATGTTGAATGAGCGGGTGATCGAGGACCGTCAGGTTGGGATGGTTGGGGTGGACCATGGCAGGAATATGGGGCCACCCCGAACACGCGGCGAGGGGGCTCGGCCCCGGGCGCCTCCACACATGGGAGCTAGTGATGAGAAACCAAATCGTGACCGGAGTACTGATGGCCGTGGTGTGCGGCCAAACCTCTGCCCAACCGAACCCGTTCAAACTTCCCAAGTCGAACATCAAGGCTCAGGTGACGTACCAGCTCACCGGCGATCAGAAAGGCACGTCGGAGACGGCCTTCGATGGCGGCCGGATGATGACGAGGACCACGTCCACCATCAAGATGATGGGGAAGGAAACCAAGTCGTCGGACTGGACGATGGTCACCGAAGACTCGATGTACACGGCGGATCTGAATAAGAAAGAGGGGTATGCCGGCCCGAATCTGCTACCCCACTACGCCAAGGCCTATGACGGGCTCGACGGCAGCGGAAAACGGCGTTTCCACGACAACATGAAGGAAATGGGGGCGCTGATGTCGAAGGCCTTCAACATCGGCTCGATGGGGTCGTTAGGTGACAAACTCGGGGAGCAGACGATTGCCGGCGAGGTCTGCGAGAACCACAAATTTCTGAGCTTTGAGGTTTGCTCGATGAAGCGGGGCCCGCAGGTGCCCCTCCGGACCGCCGGCGACTTGGTCTGCTTCCGGTTCGAACAGACCGCGACGTCGGTATCCCTTTCAGCGCCCCCGAGTTCCGTTTGGGAAAAGCCGGCCGGCATCGAGTTCAAGCCGATGTTGGGCCAGGACGCCGACTCGGCCGCCCAAGGCATGGTCGGGTATCTCGCCAGCCAACAGCTTTCGGATTCACTGGCGGCTGCCAAGGCCGAATTGGAGAAAGCCAAGGCCGAGGCGGCCGTCAGTGGCGACCCGAAGGCGGGGGAGGCTCGTCCGTTGACCGATGAGGAAAAGGCTCAAATGAAGCAGGCCTGTGAAATGTTGAAGAACTTCGACATGAACAAGGCCTTGGCGGGTGCGTGGAAGGAAATGAAGAAGGCGCTTGGGAACGCGGCGGTCGACGCGGCCAAACAAAGCGCCACCAGCCGGCTGAAGGGCCTGATCAAGAAGCCGAAGATCCCCTAAGAACGAGACTACCGCAGCAGTGCCCGCACCGAATCAAGGGCTCCGTCATTGGCCGACGGACGGAGCCCCATCAGATGGGCCATCAACTCATAAAGGTGAATACTCTGGAACGGCGGGACGATCGCGCCGGCCCGGAACGCCGGGCCGGCCGCGATGAACGTTGCCGCCATGGAAGCCAGCGTGTTGTCGTATCCATGGTTGCCGAGGTCCGTCATCGGACTGACGGCCCAGCGTTTCCGGGTCGAGATCGTCCATCCATCGTCGGCGAGCGCCAGGATCGGGGCGATTCGCGGGTTGCTTCGAAAATGGAACCGGGCCGGAATTTCCTCGCGCCGGTAGACACTGAGTTTGGGATGGGCGTTGACCAAGCCCCTGAAGATCATCTCGGTGCGTCCCGGCCCCGGGTCGATGGCGGTTGCGGGGGCAAGGTCGGAGATCTCTTCGGGTTCGATCGGAACGTAGTCATCGAGGTAGATCACCCGGTCCGGTGCGATGGTCGTCATGCCATGATCGGACACAATGATGAGGTTGGTTCGCGGAAGAACTCCACGGGCCTTGAGACTGTCGATCAAGCGGCCAATCGCCGCGTCCGCCTCCCCAATGGCTGAATCGACCGCCGCCGATTCGGGCCCCCGCCGATGTCCGACCAGATCGACGCGATTGAAGTACAGGGTGACCAGATCGGGGGCTTGGCCGGGAGGGAGCGCGAGCCACTCCAGCACCTGATCCACCCGCGCGGCGCTCGGAAGCCGGGGGTCAAAGACGCGCCAGTAGTTCGGCCGGATACCTTGGATCGCCCCTTCGGATCCGACCCAGAACATGGTGGCCGCCCGGCGGCCCTGCTTGATGGCGGTCAGCCAGATCGGCTCGCCGCCCCACCAGCGGGGATCGCGGTTGGTGGTCGTATCGGTGGTGGTGAAGCGCCCGATGTCGGGATCGGTCATCGAGTTGGCCACGATCCCGTGGTGCTCGGGGTAGAGACCCGTGGCGATGGTGTAGTGGTTCGGGAATGTCTTGGTTGGAAAAGCCGGGATCAGGCGCTCCGCTTGGACGCCGGAAGCGGCCAGCTCGCGGAGCCGAACCGCCGGGGGCCGCTTGAGGTAATCCGGGCGAAAGCCATCGATCGAAATCAGGATCAACAGGCGGCCTGCTCCCGGACCAAGGGAGGTCCGGGGCGGCGTGAACGCAGCACAGCTACCCAACGCTAGGGCAACGGCGAGGCCGGCGAGAGGTTTCATTCGAATCGGTATGGCGTTGTCGGTGAACGAGTTACGCAAGATGGGCTGGGGCTAGATCGGGCGCAACTTCGGGTCTATATTCCTCGCCCTCAAGGCTGGGTAGCTCAGTTGGTAGAGCAGCGGACTGAAAATCCGCGTGTCGGGGGTTCAATTCCCTCCCCAGCCACTGGTTCGACCGTCGCCGTTGCCGACGATTTCTGCGCCTCGTGACCTCGGTTCCGAGGTGTTTTTGTTCCAGCCAGGATCACGATGATGGTGACCAAGTCCGGATTGGTACGGGGTCATGACGGCCTGGCGCGCTGTTGGTGGGGCGCCTCCTCGCCCGACTACGCGGCCTATCATGATACCGAGTGGGGTCGCCCGGTCGTCGGTGACCGGCGGTTGTTCGAGAAGATCTGCTTGGAGGGATTTCAAGCGGGCCTCAGTTGGCTGACGATCCTCCGGAAACGGGACCACTTCCGCCGTGGGTTTGCGGATTTCGACTGCGCATCGGTGGCCCGGTTTGGAGCCCGAGACGTGTCCCGGCTCCTCAAAGACGCCGGGATCGTCCGCCACCGAGGCAAGATCGAGTCGACGATCAACAACGCTAGGCGGGCGCTGGCCCTCCAGGAAACTCACGGCTCATTGGCGGCCTATTTCTGGGGTTTTGAAACGGATCCCGCGACCCGGCCGAAGCGGCTGACCCGAACGGTTCTCGCCGGCATGGCGACCTCGCCGGCCTCCGTGGCCTTGTCAAAGGACTTGAAGCGGCGGGGTTGGACCTTTGTTGGCCCGACGACGATGTACGCCTTCATGCAGGC
>JANMHX010000383.1:0-5760 GCA_031375485.1 Gemmatimonadota bacterium
GATCTGGCCCGGCTGGCCGCCGACGGGGGCTTGACCGTGGTGAGCGGCATGGCGCGGGGCCTCGATGCGGTGGCCCACTGGGCCGCGGTCCCGACCGGGCGGACCATCGGCGTGTTAGGCAACGGGCTCGGCGTCATCTACCCCGCCGCCAACCGCGCACTGTACGAACGGATGGCCGCCGACGGGCTCCTCCTGACCGAGTTTCCGCCGGGTGAACGGCCAACGGCCGGGAGCTTCCAGCGCCGGAACCGGCTGATCAGCGGGCTGGCCCGGGCCACGGTGGTCGTCGAGGCCGCCACCGGCTCGGGGGCGTTGATCACGGCCGGGACCGCCCTGGAGCAGGGTCGGGAGATTCTGGCGGTGCCGGGGCCGATCACCAGCCGGACCAGCGTCGGGCCCAATCGGTTGATTCGCGATGGTGGGGCAGCGCTCTACCGGGAGCCGGATGATCTCCTGTCGCTCTATCCAGAAGTGGATCCAGTGTTTCGGGCCGGGCTTCGGGGCACCGGCGACCGCGACCTGACCCGGGCCCGGATTCGAACCGAATTGCAGCGGCTCCTCGGAGTGCTCGACGGGACGCCGCGCACGATCGAGGGCCTGGCCGAAGAGCTGGCCGTCCCGCCGGAGACCCTGATCGGCGGGCTCTCGGAACTCGAGATCGTCGGCCTGGTGGAGCAGGACGGGGCGGGGTATCGGCGGGTGCCGTAGGTATTCCGGGCCGGCGAGGACAAATTTTCCGGCGTGCATCTCTACGTCCACGTGCCGTTCTGCGCCCGCCGCTGCTCCTACTGCGATTTTGCCATCGCGGTCCGGAAATCGGTGCCGTCGAGCCGGTTTGCCGAGGTGGTGGTGGCCGAATGGCGGCAGTGGCTCGGGGCGCCGTGGTGGGCTGCCCAGGCGCCGATCGAGACGATCTATTTCGGCGGTGGCACGCCCTCGCTGCTCGACCCCGGCGCCATCGGGGTCGTGCTGCAGGCCGTGCGGGCCGATCGTTCGATCGCGGCCGCGGCGGAGATTACGCTCGAGGCCAATCCCGAGGATGTGACGCCGGAACGGGCGGCCGCCTGGGCCGGCTTTGGCGTCAACCGCGTGTCGCTCGGGGTGCAGTCGTTCTCGCCCGCGGTGCTGGAATGGATGCATCGGACCCACGGTCCGGAACGGCCGGCCGCCGCCATCAGGACGCTTCGCCAGGCCGGGATCGCCAACGTCTCGATCGACTTGATCTACGCGGTGCCCCGGGCGCTCCGCCGGTCGTGGCGCGACGACCTCGACCGGGGGCTCGCGCTCGAGCCGAGTCACCTGTCGCTCTACGGCCTGACGGTCGAGGACCGGACGCCGCTCGGACGGTGGGTGGCCCGCGGCGAGGCCGTCCCGACCGAGGAAGCGCCGGCCGCCGAGGAGTATCTCGAGGCTCACGAGGCGTTGGTGGGGGCAGGGTATGGCCACTACGAGGTCTCGAATGCCGGCAAACCGGGTTTCGAATCGCGCCACAACTGGGCCTATTGGCGGCGGGCCACCTACCTCGGCCTGGGCCCTTCGGCTCATAGCGCGGAGGGGGGTCGGCGCTGGTGGAACGTTCGGGATTGGGAAGGGTACCGGAGGGCCGTCGGGGCCGGCGCCGGGATGGCCGGCGAGGAGACCCTCGACGACCGCCAGATCCGGCTCGAAGGTCGGTATCTTGGCCTCCGGACCCGCGAGGGCCTCCCGGCATCATCCCTGCCTGTGGGTCTGGTAGACCAATGGGTCTTTGCCGGATGGGCCGGTCGGGATGGCAGTCGGGTGGTGTTGACGGTGGAGGGGTGGCTCCGGTTGGACACCTTGGTAAGTCAGGTGGATGAGGCCTAAATTACTGTGATGCAGAGAGTTGAAGAGCTGTCCGCCCGCGAGGCGCGGATTCTTGACGCCATCATTCAGCTGTACATCGAAACCGCCGAACCGGCGGGGAGCCAGGCCGTTGCGGTCCGGTCCAAGCTCGGCGTTTCTCCGGCCACCGTTCGGAACACGATGGGGGAGCTGGAGGCTCGCGGCTACCTGTTTCATCCCCACACCTCGAGTGGCCGAATTCCGACCGATTTGGCCTACCGGGTGTACGTCGATCGCTTGATGCACCACGCTCCGCCGAGTTACGAAGAGCGAGAACTGCTCGAATCGGAAGTCGTCATGGTTCCGGGGGGCGGCGCCATCGAAGAAATCCTCCGCCGGGCCGCCCAGGTGCTCGGGGTTTTGACGCAGGAGCTCGGCGTGGCGGTGGCTCCGGCGCTCGACCGGGTGATCCTGGAGCGCTTGGAGTTGGTCCGGGTCAGTTCCGAACGGCTGCTGGTCGTGTTGACGCTCGGAAGCGGCTTCGTCCGGACGATCTTCCTCGAAATTCCGAGTGCGCTGGCGGCCGAAGTGGTCGACCACGTGGCCCGGCTCCTCAACGAGCGGCTCGCCGGCCTCCCGTTAGGCGAGATTCGCGCCTCGGTGGCCGACCGGCTCCGCGACGCCGACGGCTCCGGGCGGGCCACCAGTTTGCTGAACGTCTTCATCGCCGAACGCGAGGGCGTCTTCGACACCGCGCCGGATGGGGGCCCCGTGCTGTTGGGAAGCGCCCAGCCGCTCGCCGACCAGCCGGAGTTTGCCTCGAACGTCCGGATGCGGGAGCTGCTCGAATTGACCGAGCGGCGGGATCTGCTGCGGTCGGCGTTCGAATCCCATCGCCGCCGGGGTTTGACGATTACGATCGGTACCGAAAACGCCGACCCCAAGTTGGCGGAGTTCACGCTGGTGACCGCGTCGTACCGGCGCGGCGACCTGACCGGCGTCCTCGGGGTCATGGGACCGACCCGGATGCCCTACGACAAGATCATCGGGTTGGTCGAGCATACCAGCCGGCTAGTGGAAGGATTGCTGACGTGAGTGAGTTTTACGATCTCCTCGGTGTGGCGCGGGACGCCTCCGAGGACGAGATCAAGAAGGGCTATCGGAAGATGGCCATGCAGTACCACCCCGACCGGAATCGGGAACCGGATGCCGAGGCGAAGTTCAAGGAGATTGCCGAGGCCTACGAGGTTTTGAGCGACGCCGACAAGCGGGCCGCTTACGACCGGTACGGCAAAGCCGGACTCGGCGGCAACGGCGGCGCCCGCGACGGTCGCGGTTTCCACCATGTCGACCTGAACGAGGCGCTCAACATCTTCATGCGCGACTTCGGGGGCATGGGTGGCCTCGACTCGCTGTTTGGGGGCGGCGGCGGTGGCGGCGACCCGGCCGAGGCCCGGCGGGGGCAGGACATGCGGGTCACGGCCAAGCTCACGCTGCTCGAGGTCGCGACCGGCACCAAGCGCAACGTCAAACTGAAGACGCCGATCACCTGCACGGCCTGCAAAGGGAGCGGCGGCGCCAAGGGCAGCCGGCCTACCCGGTGTGCGACCTGCGCGGGGAATGGCCAGGTCCAGCGGGCCACTCGGAGCGTCTTCGGCCAATTCGTCCAAGTGACCCCGTGCCCGACCTGTCACGGCGAAGGGACCACCATCAGCCATCCCTGCGAAGTCTGCCGGGGTGAGGGCCGGGTCCGGGGCGAACGGACCGTGGCGGTCGAAATCCCGGCCGGGGTGTCGAACAACAACTACATCACGCTCCGAGGCCAGGGATCGGCCGGTCGCCGGAACGGCCCGGGCGGCGACTTGCTGGTGATGATCGAGGTGAAGCCGGATGACCGCTTCGAGCGGAACGGCGACGACCTCATGTACGACCTGTCCCTGTCGTTCTCGCAAGCGGCGTTAGGTGCGGAGGTCCCGATTCCCACCCCGTACGGTGAGGAGCAATTGACCGTTCCGGCCGGCGTCCAGCCCGGCGCGGTGCTCCGGATCAAGGGCAAGGGGTTGCCGCGGCTCGGTCACAGCACCACCGGCGATCTCAACGTTCGGGTCATGCTGTGGACTCCGGAATCCCTCACGGAGGCCCAGCGGCACCTGTTCGAGGAGCTGGCCAAGGTGGAGGGCGAACGCCCCCGCGAAAGCGGCAGCTTCTGGTCCAAGTTGAAGGAAGCCCTCGGCGCATGAGCTGGTGGCTGATCGAGGCCGGGATGGCCGGCGCCGACCCCGAATTGGTGGCGCATGCCCTGGCCGAGGTCACCGGACAGGCGGTTGAGGAGCGGGCCGGGTCGGTGCTCGGCTACGCGGCGGACGAAGCCTCGGCTGCCGCGGCGGCCGGCGCCATTACCGAGCGATTCGGGACCTCGGTGGTGCTCGCCACCAGTCCGGTCGACCAGTCCGACTGGACGGTGCGGTGGCGGGAAGGACTCGGGATCCGCCAGGTGGGCCGGCTCCGCCTCGGTCCGTCTTGGCTGCTCGAGCCCGGCCCGGACACCGTCGTCATCGATCCCGAGACCGCGTTCGGAAGCGGGGAACACGGTTCGACCCGGGGCGCCCTGTTCCTCCTCGACCAGTGGCTCGAGCCGGGCGGCTCGGTGCTCGATCTCGGGAGCGGGAGCGGCATTCTCGCCATCGCGGCCGCCAAGCTCGGCGCCAAGACGGCGTTAGGCATCGAGGTCGATGACGAATCGGCGCCGATCGCCGACTTCAACGCGGAGCGGAATCAGGTGGCAAGCCGGGTCCGGTTCGTCACCGGCGATGCGGCGGTGCTCGGCCCGCTGGCTGGGCCGGTCGATCTGGTGGTGTCGAACATCCTTCGGAACGTCAACGAACTGCTGCTCGATCCGATCACCCGGTCCCTTCGGCTTGGCGGGGTCGCGATCTTCGCAGGGATGGAAACGCCCGAGGCCGATTTGTTCCGGCCCCCGCTCACCGCCGCCGGCTTCAGTGAAATCGGCGAGGTGGTCGACGAGGGATGGTGGTCGGTGGCGGCCCGCCGGATTCGGTGAGCCGGTGATTCGGGTTCTGGCGCCGGAGCCGCTGGCGGATGCCACTCGCCTGGTGACCCTCGACGACGACGAGTCGCATCATCTTCGGGTGCGGCGGGCCGCCGCCGGCGACCCGGCCGAGGTGCTCGACGGCCGGGGCCGGATCGGGGTCGGGCGGCTGGAGGCGCAAGGGAAGGGCTGGCAGGTGACGCTCGACCAGGTCCGAACGATGCCGGCGCCCGCGGAGCTGATTCTTCTGGTCGGCGGCGGAGACAAAGACCGATTTGCCTGGCTGGTCGAGAAAGCGGTCGAGCTCGGGGTGACCGAGGTCGTGCCGCTCGATACCGAGCGGAGCCGCCACGTCGCCTCCCGGGTCCGCGACGAACACCGCGGGCGACTCGAGCAACGGGCGGCGGAAGCCTTGAAGCAATGCGGCGGGGCGTGGGCGCTCCGGATCGGGCGGGTGACGGGTCTCCAGGCCGCCTTCGCCGGGGTGACCACGACCGACCGCTGGCTGGCCGATCCGAGCGGCGCCGAGCTTCGGACGGCCGGCCCGGACCGATCGGTGGCGATCGTCGTCGGCCCCGAGGGTGGCTTGACGGCGGCCGAGGGTGACGGGGCTCGGGCGGCGGGCTTCGTGCCGGTCGCGCTCGGGGGCCGGATCCTCCGCTTCGAGACCGCCGCGATGGCAGCGGCCACGATCGTGGGCCTTAGCCGAAAGGAACGAGGATGACCGACTGCATCTTTTGCCGCATTGCGGCCGGGGAGATTCCGGCCACCATCGTCGCCCGGAACGAGGAGGCTCTCGCGTTTCGAGATCTCAATCCCCAGGCTCCGACCCATGTGCTGGTGATACCGGTCACCCACATCGGGGGGATGTCGGATGCCGATTCGGACGCCGGCGAGCGGGCCGGTGG
>JANMHX010000364.1:0-28588 GCA_031375485.1 Gemmatimonadota bacterium
GAGCCGGGATTCAGCGTCCGCTTGGAGACCGTTCCAATCACGGGCCTCAAACCGGCTGATGGCGCTCCGGGTTCGGCGGGCGAAGGCATCGGCGTACGCCTCGAAAGCCTCGAGGAGTAGCTCGGATGCGATGCGGGAGACCGGATGGGTGTCGATACTCTCTCCCCGGGTTGGTTAGGTCCCGCCGAGGGAGTAGTCAAAGGTGTAGGAGTGCTGCTTCCCTTCGATGATGATGTTCATTTGGCCGGTGAGCCCCACCAACTGGCCGGTGCCGGAATCGGGGACCACGGTCACCGACAGGGTCGGGGTCCCCCGCGTCATGGTGCCGCTGTGTTGGAGTGCGAAGGAGCCGGTGCGGCCGTTCAGGGTGCCGGTCACCCGCTCAATCGCGACGTAACCAGCCGATCCTTGGGTGGCGGTGCCGGCCGCCAGCATTTCGCCTTTGCTGGCGCCCTCGAGATCGCCGTGGAACTGTTTGTCGATCGTCATCCGGCTCAGCATCTCACCCACGATCGGCTGGGGGGCAAGCTTCACCTCGAAGGTGCCGGTGGCGCGGGTGGTCATGACGGAGTCCTCTCCTGTGGAGCATACGGCCAAGCAGAGCGCCAGAAGCAGGCCGCTCATTTCGGCTGCTTGACGGTGCGTAAGTATGGCTTGTGGGTCTTGAACCCGTCGGGATACTTCGCGTTGGCGGCTTCGTCCGACACGGACATCGGGATAATGACATCTCCCCCTTGGACCCAGTTGGCCGGGGTGGCCACCGTGTGCTTGGCGGTGAGCTGCAGCGAATCGAGGAGCCGGAGGACCTCATTGAAGTTTCGCCCGGTGCTCATCGGGTAGACGATCATCGCCTTGACCTTCTTGTCCGGACCGATCACGAAGACGGAGCGAACCGGGGCGTTGTCGGCCGCGGTGCGGGTGCCGCCGGTGGCATTGGGATGGATCATGTCGTAGAGCTTGGCCACGGCCAGGTCGGGGTCACCGATCAGGGGGTAGGTGACGACGTGCCCCTGGGTTTCCTGGATGTCGCCGACCCAGCGGGCGTGATCGGCGACCGGATCGGCACTGAGCCCGAGGATCTTGCAGCCGCGCTTCTCGAATTCCGGCTTGAGACCGGCCATGGAGCCGAGTTCGGTGGTGCAGACCGGAGTGAAGTCTTTCGGATGCGAGAACAGGATCGCCCAGTGGTCGCCGATCCACTCGTGAAAGTGGATCGTGCCGGCAGTGGTGTCAGCGGTAAAATCGGGGGCGTCGTCGCCAATACGGATCGTCATGATAGGGTCACCGGAAAGAGTCGGCTATTACAGTAACCCGGCCCGGGGACCCTGGAAAGTCGCGCCGCGCCCGCGGCGGGGGGTTAGGGCTGCCGGGCGACGGACCGGAGCCGGCCGATGGCTTCTTCGTTCTTGGGATCCCGCTTGATGGCTTCCCGAAAGGCGGCCGCGGCGGCCGTGGTATCGCCCCGCATCAGCTGAATATTGCCCCGAAAGACCTCCATCGCCGAGGAGTTGGGAAACAGCTCGGCGTTGAGTCCTAGGAGGCGGAGCGCCTCGTCAAACTTGCCGGCTCGCCCTAGCCGAAAGGCGGCGATGTTGAGCGAGGGCTCGGTGAAGTCATAGGCGTCGCTGCCGTAGTGGCGTTGCCGCAAAGCCCGGTACGCCGCAACCGCCGAGTCGGCGCCCGAGGTCTGGGCCACATCGGCTAGGAGCGTCGACAGGGGCATGGGGCGACTGACGCCGTGGTGGCAGGTGCCGCAGGTCACCATGAGGCCCGGGGTCGAGCGCCCCGGCAACGAGTCCAGGCGACGATTGATGTCCGCGACCATTCGCATCATCTGCCGGGCAACCAGTTTGGTGCGCTTGGCGTCGGAGGCGAAGTTGAAGCTGGTCAGCGGCTGGCCCTCCTCGCCCTCGTGGCAGAAGGGGCACCGGACGCCGAGGTAGCCGGTGAAGTTCCGCATGGTGCCGATCACCTGGGTGACCGGGGTGTCGTGCGGGATCACCAACGTGTTGACCAAGGAGTCCGGCGGGAACTTGCGGAGGGTCTGCGCCGCGCCAGTGGTAGCCAGGAGGACGGTGGCGAGGACGACAACAAAGCAACGAGCGGCGGCGGCGGGGAAGGAGCAGCTCATGGTGTTGCCTTTCGGTTGCTGGACAGCGCGACCCAACGCCAGGCCGCGGCGCTGGTGTTGGACGGATCGAGCGCGAGGGCGGCCTCCAATACGGGACCAGCCTCGGCCGACCGGCTGAGACGAACGAGCAGCTCGCCTTTGCGGCCCTGAAGGTTCGAGCGGCCGGAGCGAGTCCACCGCTTCTCGGCGGTCGCCTCCACCATCGTGACGGCCGTCAACGCCTCGATCAGCTTGCCCTGTTGGATCAGGCGTCCGGTGGCCACCTCGATTTCGAAGTTGGTTGGCAGCCGGGTCGAGTCCCGTTCTTCGGTGATGGCCCGGCGAATCGTTGCCGCAGCGGCGTCGAACCGGCCCGAGTCCGCGGCTGCGACGATCATGGGGCCGTAGACGGCACCTTCCCGAAACCCTATGCCGGCGTAGTTCCAGACCCGGGCGGAGAGTTCGATTTCGATGACGACGGAGTCGGCGATCGCATGGTTCCAAAACCGAGGCCCCACGACCCCGAAGTCCCGACGGTTGATGGTGACGTTGGCGTTGAAAACGGTCCGCTGACTGCCCCAAGGGTCGCGACTTTCAGGCGTCGTTCGCTCAGCCCGGAAGCGGATCCGCCGAGTGCTGTCGCGGATCGTCAGGTCGCCCTCGACGATGAGTTGATCGCCGGAACCGGACTGGGTTCGGCCCTCGAAGGTGATCCGGGGAAACCGGGCGGCGTCGAAGAAATCGGGCGTTCGAAGGTGTTGATCCCGTTCGTCCTCCTGGGTGGCGATCGAGCCGACGTTGGCGGCGAAGGCCACGAAGCCTTCGGCGATGTCGGCCCGCCAGTCGCGAAAGGTCCCTCGGATCCGGCTGAACCCAACCAAGCGAACCGTAAAATCGAGCAGGGAGTGAGCCGGGTCCGCGCTGGCCACGGTGCGGAGGGGCGCCTGGGCCGCGAGGTCGATGGCCGAGCCGAGGCAGGCGAGAATGGTGACGAAGCGAAAAGTATGCATGGGTACCATGATACCGCGAGCGACCCGGGTTCGGTTGGGGTTTTCGCAAGGCTTCTGTCAGGAAATGGTCAAGCCGGCCGCGACCGGCCGGCCGGGGTGATTAGCTTCGACCGATGGAGTTCCGGACCCGATTCGTTGCCGCCGCGCTGTTTGGGATTGCCGGGTTGGCCACCTTACTTGCCGGCGAAGCCTATCTCACCGCTCGGGATCACCGCGCCGCCGCAGAGCGGGTTTTGACCGACTATGCCAGCTTGGGTGCCGAGGGCATCGCCACCCGGCTCGGGACCGCGCTGGCGGGCCGGCTCTACCCGGCACTCGGGGCCATCGTCGAACGGCCGTTCCGCACCCGGGATCGAATCGCGGCGGAGCTGACCGGCCCGTCCCGCGAGGCGATCGGGTGGACCACGTGGGCCCTTCGGACCACGCCGGACGGCCAGACAGAGGATGCCTGGCGTGAGTCCGCTACCCAGGACATGGGGGTGATGGACGCCCTCAAGACCGCCAGCCTCGGGTTGCCGGAATCGGCCTATTTCGGCACCGTCGTGCGCGGCGGGGAGCTGATCGTCTTCACACCGCTCCGCTCGTCGCGCCGCGACGGCGCGGCGTTTGGCGTCCCGATCGAGCGACTGTCGCCGGCGGTCGAGGCGTTTCTGGCCCGAGATCCCCTCCTTCCCAAGTCGCTGTCGCGGGGCGCGAGTCTCGATTCGGGGGTGGCCGTCAGGTTGGTGTCGGGGGCCACGACCATCGGAGCGCGAGGGCGGCCGGACCCCGATGGTTTTCGGGCCACTCAATCCCTTGGGGCGCTCTATGGCGATCTCACCGTTGAAATCACCGTGGCGCGGACCCTGGCGCCGAGCCTCCTGATCGGCGGCCTGCCCGGCTCGCGTTTCCCGCTCTTGCTCGGTGTCCTCGGCTTGACGCTCATCCTCGCCGTGGCCGGGGTGGGACAACTGAGACAGGAACGCCGGCTGGCCCGGTTGCGCGAGGATTTCGTGGCGGGCGCGTCGCATGAGCTTCGGACGCCGCTGGCCCAGATCCGGCTCTTTGCGGAGACGCTTCGGCTGGGGCGAATCCGGTCTTCGGACGAGGGAGAACGGTCGCTGATGGTGATTGAACGAGAGGCCCGGCGTCTGGAGCATCTGGTCGAGAACCTCCTCCACTTCTCGCGGGCCGAGCGGGCGTTACTGCACCTGACGCTCGAACCCGTCGACCTGGCGACGCTCACGCAAGAGATCGTCGGAGATTTCCAGTCGCTCGCCGCGAAGGGCGGGGTTCGTCTGTCGGCCGAGACGGCCACGGGCTTAGTGGCAGCCGTTGACGTCAGCGGGTACCGCCAGATCCTGATCAACTTGCTCGACAACGCCGTCAAGTATGGGGGGCGGGGATCGACCGTGTCGGTGCGGCTGACGGAGGCTCCCGAGGCGATCGAACTCGCGGTGCTGGATCAAGGCGACGGGGTGCCGCCGGAGGAGCGGGAACGGGTCTGGCACCGATTCTGGCGCGGGGCGGCGGCCCGGCGCGGTGGCGTGGCCGGGACCGGGATCGGCCTCGCCACGGTGCGGGACCTGGTCACCTTGCACCGGGGGTCGTGTTGGGTCGAGCGGGCGGAGCCGCGAGGGGCCCGGTTCGTCGTTAGGCTTCCCCGATGATCGCGAGCATTCTGGTCGTCGAAGACGATGCCGACCTCGCCTTTGGGCTCGGCAACAACCTGGAGATCGAGGGGTATCAGGTGCGGGTGGTCGGCGATGGGCCGGCGGCCCTGGCAACACTCGCGGACAGCCGGTTCGATCTTGTGATTCTCGATCTGATGATTCCCGGCCTCGACGGGCTCAAGGTGCTCCGGATGCTTCGGGCTCGCCACGATCCGACCCCGGTCTTGATCCTCACCGCCCGGGGGCAGGAGGAGGACAAGGTCCGGGGCTTGCGGCTCGGGGCCGACGATTACGTCACGAAGCCCTTCGGGGTGCTCGAACTGTTGGCCCGGGTCGAGGCCCTGCTGCGCCGTGCCCGTCCGGCGCGGGCGGGAGGCCCGTTGGTCACCTTTGGCCGAATCGAGGTCGACGCGGCCGTCCGCCGGGTGCGGCGCGGGGTTGAGGAGGTGGCGTTGAGCCCGAAGGAGTTCGACCTGCTGTGGGCGTTGGCCGAGGCCGAGGGTGCGGTGCTCAGCCGGCATGATCTGATGCAGCGGGTCTGGGGCTACCGGGCCACGGTGCTCAGCCGAACCGTGGACACCCACATGGCCGAGCTCCGAAGGAAGCTCGAGGAGGACCCCGCTGCGCCCCGGCACTTGGTCACGGTTCGAAAGGTCGGGTATCGGTTGGACCGCTGAACGCAGTTGTTCGAACTGTGTCAGAATCCTCCCGCGCCGCCTCTGGGGGCGCCATCTTTCCCCGATGATCCATGCCATCGCCGCTGCGGTTCGATTCGGGTTCAGCACCCTCCTTCTCGTGGCCCTTGGCGTCAATTGCGCCGGCCCAGCCCCGACCGGCCCGGCCGATCCGCCCACGGCGCCCGCCACCCGGCCACTGGTCCTGCAGAATGTCAACGTGATCGGGATGGCCACTGACCAGGTGTTGCGCGGCCGGACCGTGGTCATCCTCGAGGGGCGGATCGCCGCGATTGGTGACGCCACGGTCAGTCGGCCCCCAGACGCCGTCGTCATCGAAGGGGCCGGGCGCTATCTGATGCCGTCCCTCATCGACATGCACGTGCACATCCGAACGGCCGACGTGGAGAAGTACCCCGCCGCGGGGGTGACGACGGTGCGGAACATGTGGGGCTGGCGGGGCTTGGCGGCACTGGCCCAGCGGATCGAGGACGGGGACGTGTCAGGCCCGCGGATCGTGTCGGCCAGTCCCGGCTTGGACGGGGAACCCGCGCAGTGGCCGGAAACCCGATTCGTCCTCCGGCCGGACCAGGCGGCCGCGGCGGTGGCCGAGCAGGTCGCGGCGGGGTGGCGCTGGATCAAGGTCTACACCAGCCTAACGTTGCCGGCCTATCAGGCCATTGTGGCCGAAGCGAAGACGGCGGGCATCGCCGTGGTGGGGCATGTGCCGGCGGCCGTCCCGATCGAAATCGCGCTCGGGCTCGGCCAACGCTCGATTGAGCACCTCACCGGGTACGATAGCCGGGTGAACCCGGGACGATCGGGGACCTGGGCCTGGATTGCTCCCGATCCGTCCCAATACGAATCGCTGGCCCGCCTCACCAAAGACGCCGGCGCCTGGAATTGTCCGACGCTTGCGATCTATTCCGAACTCGCGAAGCAGCATCGGGCCGGCGAGCGGCAGGCGATCCTCACCCAGCGTCGAGCGTTTGTGTGGGCGTTGCATCGCGCCGGGGCCCGCCTTCTGGCGGGATCCGACGCCGGGATCGACGTGGTCGCGCCGGGTGAAAGCCTGCACGATGAGCTTGGGGAGTTAGTGGCGGCCGGGCTCTCGCCCTACGAGGCGCTTCGGGCCGCGACCATCGATGCCGGTGAATTTCTCGAAATCCAGGGTCTCGGCACGGCCGTGGTCGGAGCGCCGGCGGATCTCTTGTTGGTGCCGGGCAATCCGCTGGAACAGGTCGACCGGATCCGACGGTTCGATGGGCTGATTCACCGCGGGGCCTGGATTCCGCGCGGGGGACAATGATGGGTGAAGTCAGGATCCTGGTGGATATCTCACCGATTCACCCGCTCAGCCAGGCCGAGGCTCGGCGACCGGCAGGTCCGGCGCCCAGAGCCGTTCGCCGCCGACGAAAGCGTTGGTATTGTCGCCCCGGGTGGTGTGGTCGGGCAGGGCCTCCAGTTTCTTGACGTTGCCGCCGCCTAACACGACGTACTCCGCCTGCAGCGCCGCCTGGAGGATCCCGACCACCAGGTGGACATGACGCTCCCATTTCTCGGGCCCCATCCGCTCGAGCCCCCGAACGCCGAGATAGTCCTCGAACGATTGTTCTTTCCGATACGGCAGGTGGCCCAACTCCATCGGCTGGAGCACGCCGTCGAAGATCACCGCGGAGCCGAGTCCGGTGCCGAGTCCGAGGAACAACATCCGGCCGCCCCGGTAGGATCCGAGCGCCTGCATGGCCGCGTCGTTGATCAGTTTGACGGGCTTGGCGAACTTGCGGGCAAAGTCGAAACCGACCCAGCCACCGCCGAGGTTGACCGGCTCGTGGAGCAACTCACCCTTCATGACCGGGGTCGGGAGCCCGACCGAGACGACGTCATAGGACCAGTCGGCGGTTGCCTTCCGGACGGCGGCTACCATCGAGGCGGCGGTCAGATCGGGGCCCGAGGGGATCCGGATCGGCTCGGATCCCCCGCTCAGGCGGATCTTGATGTTGGTCCCGCCGACGTCGATGACCAGGACGTTCATGAGGGCGTATTCCAGCCGCCGACCCGTTCGGTCAATTGGTCGGCAGCGAGCGGGCCCCACGTTCCCGGGCGGTACGGCTCCGGTTCTCGATCCAGATCGAGCAGCGGGTCGACGATGGCCCAGGCGGCCTCGACCGCGTCTTGCCGGGCAAACAACGAGGCATCGCCCATCATCGCGTCGCCCAACAACCGATCGTAGGCGTCGCGTTCGTCGGCGTCCTTTTGGCGGACCAGCGAGAGCTCGGTGGCCTGGCCGGCCATGGCTTCACCGGCCTTCTTGGCGCTCGCACCGAGCCCGATCACCACGTCGGGGCCGAGCCGGAACCGGACGTAGTTGCCCATGGCGGGCGCGGCTTCTTTGAAGACGACGCGGGGCGGCGCCTTGAATTCGACGACTACCTCCGTGGCAGTGGTGGCGAGGCTCTTCCCGGAGCGGATGAAGAACGGAACCCCCGACCACCGCCACGAATCGACTTCGAGGCTGACGGCGCCGTAGGTCGGGACCTTGGAGGCCGGTGCCACGCCATCTTCCTCGCGATACCCGACGTACTGGCCCGAGACGAAATTCACCGGGTCGAGCGGCCGGATCGATTTGAGGATCTTGGCCTGCTCATCCCGGATCGCTTCGGCGTACGCGTTGCTCGGCGCCTCCATGGCCAGGAATCCGATGACTTGGACCAAGTGGTTCTGGATGACATCGCGGACCACGCCGGTTTCTTCGTAGAATTTGCCCCGGCCCTTCACGCCGAAACTCTCGGCCATCGTGATCTGAACCGATTCGACGTATTGGCGATTCCAGACCGGCTCGAGGAACGCGTTCGCGAACCGGAAGTAGAGCAAGTTCTGGACGGCTTCCTTGGCGAGGTAGTGGTCGATCCGGAAAATGGCGGACTCCTCGAACGTGGCGTGGAGCACCTTATTCAAGTCCTTGGCCGACTGGAGGCTCCGGCCGAACGGCTTTTCGAGGACGACCCGGGCGCCCGACGAACAACTCGACTGCTGCAAGCCGCCGACCACCAGCCCGAAGTGCGACGGGGGAATGGCGAGGTAGTGGAGCGGGTGGGTCGAGGTACCGATGGCGGTCTTGAGCCGGGCAAAGAACGTGGGGTCGCGATAATCGCCCCGGACGTACTGGAGCCGGCCGGCCAGGGACGCGAAGGCGGGCTCATCGACCCCGCCGCCGTATTCGGTGATGCTGGCCCGGGCCCGTTCGATCAATTGCGGCACGGTGTAGTCGGACGAGCCGACGCCCACGACGGGGATGTCGAGCACCCCCCGCTTGGCCATGGCGTGGAGGGCCGGGAAGATCTTCTTGTAGGCCAAGTCGCCGGTGATTCCGAAGAAGACCAGCGCATCCGATCGGGGTTCGCTCACTTATGGCCTCGTTCGACGTGGCCACCGAAGGCCATGCGCAGGGCGGAGAGATACTTGTTCCCAAACTCCGCCTCGCCCCGAGATTCGAACCGGCTGAACAAGGCCGCGGCCATCACGTAGGCCGGCACGGCGAGGTCATTGGCGGCCGCCAGGGTCCACCGGCCCTCGCCGGAATCGGAGACCTTGCCGGCGAAGTTGGCGAGCGCGGGATCGGCGGCGAACGATTGGGCGGAGAGGTCGAGGAGCCAGGACGACACCACGCTCCCGCGCCGCCAGAGTTCGGCGATCTCGCCGATGTCGAAGTCGTATTGGTAGTGCTCCGGGTGCCGCATCGGGGTCGTCTCGGCGTCGACAGCGCGGTCCTTCTTCCCGGCGTTGGCATGATGGAGCACGTTGAAGCCTTCGGCGTAGGCCGCCATCATGCCGTACTCGATCGCGTTATGCACCATCTTGACGAAATGACCCGCGCCGGCGGGGCCGCAATGGAGGTATCCCTCCTCGGCCGATCCGGTGCCGGGCGCGCGACCGGGGGTCGGCGGGGCGGCGGCGCCTCCGGGAGCCAGCGATCGAAAGATCGGTTCGAACCGGCGGACCTGTTCCGCCTCGCCGCCGATCATCAGGCAGTAGCCGCGCTCTTTGCCGAACACCCCGCCGCTCACCCCGCAGTCGAGATAGTGAAGGCCCTTATCCTTGAGCCGGGTGGCGCGGGCAATGTCGTCATGGTAGTGCGAGTTCCCGCCGTCAACGATGGTGTCGCCCGGAGCGAGGAGGGGAACCAGTTCCTCGATGGCGCGGTCGACCACGGCCGCCGGGAGCATCAGCCACACCAGTCGGGGCGTGGCGAGGGCATTGACGAACTCGGCCGGCGTCGCGGCGCCGGTGGGTCCCTCTTTGGCCAGGGCGGTCACCGCCTCGGTGGCGCGGTCATAGACGACGCACTGATGGCCGGCGGCACCTAACCGGCGGACCATGTTGGCGCCCATTCGTCCGAGCCCGATCATCCCGATTTGCATAGCGATTCCCTGAGAGGGGTGGTTCTTCAGTATCTTCGACCCGAACCGGCGTAACTTGAATAGTAGTGACTCTCCCAAGCCAAGGCGCGGCATGGACATGGACGACGGTAACCGGGAAGTGGGCAGCCCGGCGGAGCTCGCCACTCGGTTTGCCGAGCGGGTCGAGGCGATGGCCCGCTCGGCGGTGGCGGCACGAGGACGGTTCACCCTGGCGATCACCGGCGGCAGTCTGGCCGAGGCGTTCCTGCCGGCGCTCGCGGCGGTGCCGATGCCGTGGCTCGTGACGGATGTGTTCTGGACCGACGAGCGGTGCGTTCCCGCCGATGCCCCCGACAGCAACTACGGCCAAGCCCGTCGGCTGTTATTCGGGTCGGGGCCCGCGGCGTCGGCCCGGCTCCACCGGATTGAAACCGAACGACCTGATTCGGAGGCGGCGGCTGCCGCGGAAGCGGCCTTGATCGGGGTGGCCGGTCCGCGGGGCCGGCTCGATCTGGTGCTCCTCGGCGTGGGCGAGGATGGGCACGTTTGCTCGCTGTTTCCCGGCCACCCTGCCGTGGCCGAGACCAATCGGCTGATGGTGGCGATCGCGGATTCGCCGAAACCGCCGCCGCGGCGGATTTCGATGACGATCCCGGTGCTGGCGGCCGCGGATCAATTGTGGGTCGGGGCGTTCGGGGCCGGGAAGGCTCCGGCGGTTCGCTCGGCGCTCACCGATCCGGCGGACCAGCTGCCGTTGTCGCAGGCGGTCCGGTCGAATCGGCGGGTGACGTGGTGGCTCGATCCGGCGGCCGCCCTCAGTTCCGCAAAATCCTCCGAAGGAGAAACGCCCCCCCGATGGTGAAGGTATCCGGGCCGGTGATGACGAAGGGCAAGGCGAGGCCGTCGGTCAGACTGCCTCCGTTCGATATGACCACCGGCTTGCCGTCGGGCGTGCAGGTCTGGCCCGTCGTCGACGTGATGTTCCCGCCGCTCGCGAGGTAGCAGGCTCGTTCGTAGCCGGGGCGGCCGTCACCGCCCGCCGATAACTGGGTTGAGGCGACCAGGTAGGTGTTGTCCGGCTGGAACACCACAAACGAACCATTGGTGCCGTCGGACAGCCCGCCGCCTGGGCTGAAACTCCCGATGATCGAACTCGGCGTCGACGGCACCGCGATCCAGACATGGGTGAAGCCGGCGGGGTTGCTGTGGAGGAACAGGGTATCGGCGGATTTGGTCACGGTGCCAAACAGGTTCGCACCGTTGCCGTGGGTGTAGCCGCACTGCCCATTGCCGTCGGTCGTTGCGCGGACGAACCCGAAGGCCTTGGTGGCGGCGTTGTAGTTATAGACGCCGTATTCGACGCTGTTGCCCCGGTCGGGACAGCCGTTGTCCTCGGCGCGGACGGCATAAGTGAAGGTACCGTCGGGCCAGAAGGTGAGGTACTCCCGGAAGCCGTTGCGGAGGCGGGAATAGGTGCCGGAGAGCGGACTGGTGATGTTGGCAATGCACTCGATCCCGACGCTCGAAACGATCTGAGCGCTCTTGATGCCCTCGGCCCGGAGCAGGGTGCAGGTCTGCCCAACCGGCTGCCCGACGAGAAGGACTCCGAATTCGTCGCCGGTCGGAACCCCGGCCGCAAAGGAGAACTTCGTGGCCCCGGAGGGGATGGCCAGGGCCGCCCCGCCGTTCAGCTTGAGCGCGAGGCCGGTACCGGTCAGGCCGCTCACCGTGCCTCCAACCGCCGATCCGGCGGCCCCGCAATCGATCACGGCCGTCGTGATGTTGGCGCCGGTGACCTGTGCTCCAGGCCCCGAAGCCCCGCCGCCGGTAATGACCGAGCAGATCTGCGCCGGTCCGGTTGGCTGGGTGGCCACGGCGAGGGTGTAGGTCGTCATGCTCGGCACACCCGTGAAGACAAAACTGGTGGCCGCCGCGGCCACGACGAGCGGGGTGCCGCCGTTGAGCTGGAGGGTCAGTCCGGTTCCGCCAAGACCGGTGATCGTGCCGCCCACCGTGTATTGGTTGACCGCACAGGTGATTGCCACGTTGGTCACGGCCGCGGTGGCCGTGCCGGTGCCGTTGGTGATGGCGCAGGTTTGCCACGGCACGAAGGGCTGGGCACTCGCCGTCACGTTGTAGGCCGTACCCGGGGCGAGTTCGCCCGGGAAGGTGAACGAAGCGGCTCCCGTCGCGATGGTCAGGTCGGCGGTGCCGTTGTTCTTGAGGACCAGTCCCGAGCCGGACAAACCGGTGATGGTGCCGCCGAGGGTGATGGCGGAGGCGGCGGTGGTGCAGGCCACGGCTACGCTGGTGACATTGGCGGCGCCGATCGTGCCGGTGCCCCCCGTCACCGTACAGGTTTGGGCGGGATTGCTCGGCTGGATCTTGACCGAGACGCTGTAGGCGGCCCCTTGGCCCACGGCACCGGAAAAGGTGAAGCTGCTGGCCCCGGCGCCGACCGAGAGGTCATTGCCGGCATTGTTCTGGAGGACGAGTCCCCCTCCGGCCAGGCCGGCCACCGTGCCGCCAAGCGTGAAGGTTGGGACTGGTTCAGGATCGGGGTCCGTGCCACCACCACATGCGTTGATGCCCCCCGCGAGGGCGGCGATCAACACGAACCCAGGATGTGAACGCATGAGACTCAACTTCCGGCTAACGACGAAGGGATCGATCCAGCGGACTATACGGGCTCAGACTTGGCGAACTCAAAGTACAACGATCGCGCCGCGATAGCGCCCTCATGGTCCGTCAAGGTTCGGTCTTCATATCGGGTCGCCGGCAGGACCTTGCCTTGATTGCCGGTTGAAAAGATCTCGTCCGCCCCGGCCAAGTCTTCGACCGTGACGACCCGCTCTTCGACCCGATGGCCCGCATCCCGGAGGAGCTTCATGACCCGGGCCCGGGTGATCCCAGCCAGAAAACACCGGTTGGGCACCGGCGTGGCGTAGACGCCGTCCTTCACCAACCAGAGATTCTGCGCGGCAAACTCAGCCACCGTCCCGTCGGGCGAGCGGATCACCGCGGCGTCGAACCCGCGGGCCCGGGCATAGCTCATGGCCAGGATCGACATCGGATAGAGGCAGCTCGCTTTGGCTTCCGTGGGGGCCTGGTCCGGCGCCGCCCGCCGGAACGGCACCAGGGTGGCCGAGAACCCGGTGGGCGGGGGCAGGGGAGCCGGGGTGATGACCAAGGCGAACCGGGTGGAATCCGGGTTGATGATCGTGGTCCCTTCCTGAATCCACATCATGGGCCGGACATAGAGTTCCGCGCCGGCCGGAAACCGCTTAATGCCCTGACGCGCCAGGGCTTCGATTTCAGGGGCGGTGACCGGGGGCCGCATTTCGAGCGTCAGGGCCGATCGGATGATCCGCTGGCAGTGGAGATCGAGGTCGGGCGCGAAGCCCCCGAACGCTCGAGCGCCGTCGAAGACCGTGTTGGCCATCCAGCCGGCGTTGGAATCCGAATCCATGAGCGGGGTCGGTCCGTCGTGCCAGGCGCCGTTGTAGTAGCAAATCGACGACTGGGTCATCGGATCGGGAGCGCAATCCGGGACGCCATCTCCCCGCCGCGACGGAGAGTCACCGTGGGGCGCCCCCGAACCGGCGGCTTCTCGGTATTGTCGACGTCAGCCCCCGCGATCGTCACTCGGATCCGGTGGCCGGCGTTGAACACGGTGGCGGTGGGCTGGAGGTCGAACTCCAACTCCACCATCGTCCCGGGAACGAGCGGGGTGACGTCGGCCTTCTGGTCAAGGTTCCAGGGCAGGTCCAGGTTGTCCCACGGTGGCTTGGCCGGCGTCCGGTGCGAGGCGCGAAGCATCCCTTCGCTCACGTAGCGCGAGAAGCCGGTCGAGTCGACCTCCTCGAGGTAGGCGTAGAAGTCGCCGTCGGTTTGATCGGAGGAAACGTAGAGCGTGACCACCGGGTGGCCGATTACGGTGACGTCGGCCGCGAGGGGGGCGGTGGTGTAGGTGAGCGCCTTGGCGTCGTTCGACGTCATGTCCGGGTACTTCATCGCGCCCTGGCCGACGGCGTTATCCCACCGCGAGGCGGTGCCGGTCGTGGTGGTGAGATCGACCCTCCACCGGTCTTCGCCGGCCGCGCCGGCGGTCCCCGGGGTCAAGAGCCCGTCGTTAGGCGACTTGACGCTGCCCGAGGGTCCGGCCCCGAAGAAATAGTCGACGTTCCGGACGGTGGCGAGCGGCCAAGCGTCGGCGTGCTCCCAGGTCCACCGGCCCGGATCGATCATCAGGGCAAAGTTGACCGGGGCGTCCTGGTCGATGCCGTTCTGGATTCCCTTGAGCCACCGGTCGAACCACCGGTGTTGCTCGGCCGCCATGATCCGGCCCAGCTCGACGCCCATGGCGCTGTCCGGGCTGGCGTGGGACCACGGCCCCATGGTGACTCGGTCGGTGCCGCTCCAATTCCGGAACCAGAGCATCTCGTCGCGGGCGAAGATGTCATACCAGCCGCCCCAGTGATAGGCGGCCGTGCCGGACTGGTTCATCTCGATCAGGAAGGTCGAGGGCTGGAATCGGATCAAGTCGAAGTTCGCGGTCCGGTGATCCCGGAACTCGGCGGCACCCCACTCGGCAATCACGTTCCAGTTCTTGGCGTGCTGGCCAAGCGCCTCGCGCCACATCGCGCCGGTCGAGTCCTCGTCGACGGGGGGTTCGGGGAACCCGACATCGAGGGCGTGGGTCAGCCGGCCCCAGTGTTCGATCATGTTCTGGCGGTAGATCCCACCGTCGTAGAGCACGTTGTACATGTCGAACCCAGCAACGTTCGGGAAGATGGCTTTGAGGGCCGGGTGTTTGGTGCTCGCCGCCATGTACTGCGTAATGCCAAGATAGGAGCCGCCGAACATGCCAAGATTCCCGTCGCACCAAATTTGCTTGACCATCCACTCCATCAGGTCGTAGGCGTCCTGGGTCTCGGCCGGGGAGAAGAGCCCCTGGTAGCGGCCGTAGGATGCCCCGCCACCCCGAACCTGGGCTGAGACCACTACGTAGCCGTGCTTGACGAGGCGCTGGAGCGCGGCGTTTCCGTCGACCTGCGACTTGACCTTCGGCGGGATCGAGTCGGTTCGCCACGCGGGAGCCGGTTTGGCTGTGGGGTCGTGGCTCGCCTGGACCGCCGCCGCCGGCGGCGCTCCGCGGTGGTAGCGGGAGTGGGTCCAGACCACGGGCAGTTTCTGGGAGACGGCCACGCCGTTCACCGCCGGCCGAATGATGTCGACCGCGAGTTTGACGCCGTCCCGCATCGTCACGTAATGGGACTCGCGGACCCACTCCGAGTAGAGCGAGTCCGAGTATCCGCGGTATTCACCAAAGGTGGAGACCCGGGTGGAAGCGGCGGCCGGGGCCGCATCGGGTCGGGGCCCGCACGCCGAGGTGGCGGCGAGCAGGAGGGCGAGGGCGAGGCTCTGATGGTTTCGCATCGGCCAAAGGTGACGCTCGGTCACGACCTTCGCAAGAGACTAGGGCTTGGCCGCGACGACGTCGCCCTTGACCGTGCGTTTGGTGAACCGCCAGCCCTGCTTGGTTTTGATGAGTTCGTCCGAATAGGTCGACGACGCCAACAGCGAGGCCGGCTTGGTGGCGAAGTCGACCAGCACCAGGTAGACCTGGCCGGCGGCCCCCGTGGCCGACGGGGTGATCATCAAGTTGGTGTTCCAGTGCTTGACGTGGGCGCCCAGGGTGGCGTGGAATCCCTTGGCGAACTTGAGGAGCGCATCGCGCCCGGCGTTGATCCCGGCTGCGCCTTGGTCCGCGATGGTGAACACACCCTCCGGCGTGAAGGTGGCGGCCCAGGCTTCGGCGTCGCCGGTGTCGAGCGACCAGTTGTACTGGGTGTAGAGCGATTGGATCGCGATCATGTCGTCCGGCGAAAGCGCGGGGCTCTTCGGCGCGACGAGCCACGCGCCGCTCAAGGTGACGGCGGCGGCGAGGGCGAGTCCGGATCGGGTGAGCATATCAGGCTCCTGTTGGCGGGTGGGTTCTGACAGTGCAGCAGGTACCGATCATGGTAAAGATATTGTCCGAGCGGTATACTAGCTCGAGGCTTCCCCCGAATATCGGAGTTCCCATGCGTTCGTTCTCGGTGCTGCTAATCGTCGCCCTTGCGGCCTGCGCCGACAAGGCCCCTCCGCCTCCAGAGCCCGCGGCCGCGACCGACACCTGGACCGACCCGTCGCCCCATCAGATCCGGAACGTCCGGGTCAACGGCGTGTCGCTCAACGTGCTCGATTGGGGCGGTACCGGCGACGGCCTGGTCCTGATCCACGGGATGACCGACTCGCCCCACTCGTTCGACGACCTCGCCCCCGCACTCGCCGACGGGCATCGCGTCGTTGCCTATGCTCGGCGGGGCCACGGCCAATCCGATCATCCGGCCGCGGGTCCGTACGACAACGAAACCCTGGTCGAAGATCTCCGCCAGCTGATGGACAGCCTCGGGATCAAACGCGCGGTGCTGGGCGGCTGGTCGATGGGGGGCAACGAGATCACCCGGTTCGCCGAGCGGTACCCCGAGCGGACCGCGGGCATCCTCTACATCGAGTCGGGGTACGACTGGTCCGACAGCGTCATGGTCCGCCTGTTCGGCACGCTCCCGATCCCCCTCTCGCCGAGTCCCGCGGACCTGGTGTCGTTGCCCGCGTATCGAAGCTGGTGGGGCCGGTGGTACTGGCCGAACGGGACCCTGACGGGCAGCGCCGAGGCGGAGATCCGGGACATCAGCCGGGCGGACAGCGCGGGCACGATGTCCCAGCCGACCGACGCCGTGATGGATCCAATGGTCAAGAGTCTCTTCGGCTATCGCCGCGACTACACCAAGGTGAAGGCCCCGGTCCTGGCGCTCTATTCGGAATGGTTCGTCTCGAACCAGCTGCCGGTGCCGGACTCGGTGCGCGCCAAAGTGGACGCCTGGAATGGAGAGGTCCAGGCGTTCCAGAAGGCCAGCATCGCGCGGCTCCGCCGGGAACTCCGCGCCCCGCTCGACGTTCACGTGCTCGCCGGGACCACCCATCCCAACTTTCCGATGGCGTCTCGAGACACCATGGTGGCGCTGATCAAGGGGTTTCTGGCGACGCCGGATCGAAGCCGCTGATCAAGGCATGCCGCCCATCGAACTTGGCCTCGACACCTTCGGCGACCTGACCGTCGGGCCCGACGCCCGCCCGCTCTCTCCGGCGGAGACCCTCCGGAACGTGGTGGCCGAGGCCGAACTGGCCGACCGGCTGGGCGTGGACTTCATCGGGCTCGGGGAGCACCACCGGCCCGACTTTGCCATCAGCGCGCCCGAGGTGGTCCTGGCCGCCATCGCCGCCCGGACCACCCGGATCAAACTCGGCACGGCGGTCACCGTGCTCAGCACCGACGACCCGGTCCGGGTCTACGAGCGTTTTTCCACGCTGAACGCGATCTCCGGCGGCCGGGCCGAGATCATCCTGGGCCGGGGCTCCTTCACCGAGTCGTTCCCGCTCTTCGGATACTCGCTCGACGACTACGACACCCTGTTCGAGGAGAAACTCGCCCTCTTCGCCGCCATCCGCGATGCGGAGCAGACCGGCGGCCCGGTCCAGTGGAGAGGCACCATCCGGCCGCCGCTTCAAGTCGGGGGCGTCTATCCCCGGGTCGAAGGCGCGCCGCTCAGCGTCTGGCTCGGGGTTGGCGGGAGCCCGGAGTCAGTGGTGCGGGCGGCCCATTACGGCTACCCGCTCACCCTCGCCATCATCGGCGGCGACCCGCGCCGGTTCGGGTCCTACGTCGAACTCTACCATGAGGCGCTCGAGAAACTGGGCCGGGCGCGGCTTCCGGTCGGGGTCCACTCACCGGGGCACGTCGCCGAATCGGACCAGGCGGCGCGGGACGAGTTGTGGCCGCACTACGAGGTGATGCGGAACCGGATCGGGTCGGAACGCGGGTGGCCCCGGACCAGCCGGGCGGAGTTCGAACGGGAAGTGGACGCGGGGTCGCTGTACGTGGGGTCGCCGGAGACGGTGGCCCGGAAGATCGCGGCCACGGTGAGCGCGCTTGGCGTCGCGCGGTTCGACTTCAAGTACAGCGCGGACGCTGCCTCACGAAGCGATGATGCGGAGTATCGAGCTCTACGGCCGCGAGGTGATGCCGCGGGTTCGCGGCCACCACCAGGGTGACCGCGCTCCCGAGACCGGTTACTGACGCTCGTAGACTTCGACGCGAGCGTACTTCTTGCCCTTGGCGTCCGTGCCCTTGATGGTCACGGTCGCGACCTTGAATCCATTGGAAATGACGTTGGTCGCGGTTTCGACCACCTTGCCCGCCTTCTTCCGGGTCATCTCGGTGGTCGTAGAATCGATCCGTCTCCCGACTTCGGTGTCATAATTGGCCGAGCCCGTGACGGGGAACTCCTTGCCGTCGGTGGTGCTGGTGTAGCGAATGGTGAACGGCTTGCCGTCGGCGCCGACGCCCTGGATGTCGAACTTGGTTCCGTTCGGCAGGGTCTCGGCGTTTACGGTGACGCTCTTGGGGGCCGGGCCGCCGCCGAAATTGGACTTGGCGAGGTTGAGGTTCCAGGTGCTCTTGGCGGGCGGGTTGGCTTGGGCCGAAAGACCGACGGCGGGCGCGAGCAGGGCACAAACTGAGGCCAACATCGCCGTTCGAACGAGTGATCGCATTGTTCTCCCTCTCCCGGGGATCCGGGGGCCAACGGGGGAACCGAGTCAGTCCACGAGGGCCCCTCGGGCCCAGGTGGACCGCGAATTTACCACCCAAACCGGGTCTCTGGCAGTTCGATCGGCCGCACCAGCCGGAGCAACCAAGCCCGGGGTCAGAGTCATCTCGATCACGAACCCGGTACCGCGTGCAGCGTGACCGTGAGTGACGGAGGCGTCGGGGTTCCGACGGTCTGGAGCATCACGAAACGGCGTCCCTCAGGATCCACATAGTACCTGGGCCCTAACTGGTCCCTCGGGCCGGGTTGCTCCCCGATTTTGCCGAGCTCGAACGCTCCGAGGGAGAGGGTGACGACGGTCCGCCCGGTGATACGGGGACTGGACCCGCCCTCGACCGACGCCGCGACGATGTCCCCGTTCGGCCGCCGATAGTACAGCACCCGCCCATCTCGGCGCCACACCGGTTCCGCGCCGCCGCTGTCCGAGACCACCACCTTGGCGCCCGCGTCCGGAAAGCTGCCGAGATACACGTCGGAGCGTCCGGTCTCGTTCGAGGTGTACGCCAGCCAGCGGCCGTCCGGCGAGAGCGCGGGGTCGGTCTCATCGTACGGCGTCCGGAGCCAGGGCTTTCCCGCCTCGCCGGCACCGAGCCGACGAGCCACGATCTCGCCTCGCCCGGCCTGACCACCGAGCGTCGTGAGCAGCAGAGACCCGCGGAGAATGAATTTGCCTGCCAGCATGCCGTGGAGCCGGCTGTGGATCTGGGTCTCCCGCCCGCCTCCGTCCGCCGCGCGGACCGCAAGGCCGTTCTCGCCAATCGAGTAGACGACCGAGTCACTCGCGTCCGTCCACTCCACCTGGTACGACTCCGGTCCCTCGGTCACCCGGATCCAGGTCCGGCGGGCCAGATCGAACGTGTACACCGAGGCCGCCTCCCCCACGTATACGCTCACCGCGAGGTGACGGCCGTCGGGAGAGAACCGCGGCGATCCGAATTTCGTGACGCCGCTGGCGGGGGGCGGGATCACCTCGGCACCACCGCCGGGCGTGATCAGCATCAACCGGTTTCCCGATGGGGTCACCTGGCTGACCGCCAGGGTACCGCTGCTCGACAGAGTGTACCCGGCGTCGACCTTGCCCCCGACGGGCGTGCTCTGACCCAGCGCCTCCGCCGGGCCGGTCGGCCGCCCGCGGCGGAAGTCGAATGGAACCGACTGGAGGGAATGGTCGGCCGCCGCATAGACCAGCAGGCCGGTGACCGACTGCGGCCGAATGCCATCGGCGACCAACTCCCAGCGGCCGGTATCGAGATGGAGGACCCCGATCCGGAGCTGGGTCTTGTCCTCCGTGAAGGCGCTGAAAAGGATCAGATTCCCCTCCGCCACCCAGGCCGGCCAGGCATGGACCCAACCCGAATCGGGCTTCGTGAGCGGCTCGACCTGGCCGCCTTCGGCTTGGACTCTCGACAGGCCCGGTCCCTTGTCATCGGCGTAGAGCACGATCCACCCGTCGCCGGTCCAGGTGATTCCGCCTCCGGCCTCTTGGGCGATCGCCACCGTGACTGGCGCCCCGCCATCCATCCGGAGCTTGCGGACCGTATCGCCCACCATGAAGCCGAGCCAGGCGCCATCGGGAGAGAAGAACGGCTCGGCGCCCCCGGTCGTTCCCGCGATCGGCTGCGCCTCCATCCGGGCCAAACCCCGGAGGTACAACTGCTGAACGTCGCCCCGCCGACCCGCGAACACGACCTGCCGTCCATCGGGCGAAACAGCCGCACGCTGGATGTCCACGACCGCCACGCCCGGGGAACCCGTGACCGAGAACTGCACCGTCTCGCTGCCCGTGACCGGACCGCGAAACGCGCGGAACAGGGCGATGGTACCGATCGCCCCGGCCGTCGCGGCGAGGACGAGGCCGCCGATCCGCGAGAGCCTCGACGACGCCCGGCGTGACGACGCTCCGCTCGCGCCGCGCGGTCCATGGCGCGCACCCGTCGGGCCGTCCGTCAAACACGCCGCGAACGCGGCCGCGGTCGCGAACCGATCCGCCGGCAGCTTCTCGAGCGCGGTGAGCACCGCCTCTTCGACCGCCGCCGGCACCCGATCCCGCCGGGCCACGATGGAGGAGGGCTTCTCCGTCATCACCTTCGCCACGATCGCCTGCGCCGTGGGCCCGGTGAAGGGCGGCTCGCCCAACAGCATTTCGTAGCAGACGCAGCCGAGCGCGTACAGATCGGTGCGCGCGTCGAGCGTCCGCTCCCCCATCGCCTGCTCGGGGCTCATGTAGTGGGGGGTGCCGAGGGACATGCCGGTCTCGGTCATCCGGGTGCCGCCCGCGACGCTCACCGCCAGCGCGATCCCGAAATCCGCCACCAGCGCCTGCCCCTCGTGGAGCAGGATGTTCTCGGGCTTGATATCGCGGTGGATCACCCCGCGGCGGTGGGCGTAGTCGAGCGCCGAGGCGACTTCGCCGGCGATCCGGACGGCGTCGGCGACCGGGAGCTGGGTTTCGCGGGTGAGCCGGTCGCGGAGGGACTCGCCCTCGACGTAGGGCATCACGTAATAGAGGAACTCCCGGCCGCCGGGTCCGTCCGCGGCGCTGCCGCTGTCGAACAACGGGAGGATGTGCGGGTGCTGGAGACTGGCGGTGGTGCTGATCTCGGCGAGAAACCGCTCGGCCCCGATCACGGCGGCCAATTCGGGCCGGAGCACCTTGACGGCGACCTTGCGGTGGTGCTTCAGGTCTTCGGCCAGGTACACCGTGGCCATGCCGCCCTGGCCGAGTTCCCGCTCGATCCGGTAGCGGTCGGCGAGGGCCGCGGTCAGGCGCTCCACTACGCCGCTCACTTGTTGGCCTCGTCGACGGCCCGCTTCATCGTCGCCACCCAGTTCGGCACGACGCGGAGCGAGTGGACCGGCGCCTCGAGATCGGCCTGCAGGTAGATCATCCGGCCATCCGGTGTCACCGCCGACGAGAAACCGGGCGTATCGATCAAACGGGGCGCTTCGAGCCACCGCCGCCTGGGGCCGACCGGCGCCTCGTGCGACGGGAAGATGGTGACCCGATCGAATCTCTCCATGCCCGCATAGGTTCGGAACACGACTTCGGTCGGCGACAGCCAAAGCGGGTCGTCCACAGGGGTCGCGACCGGGTACCGTTGTCCATTCCCCGGAAAGGGCTCGAGCCAGAGGGAAGAAGAATTGTCACTGTCCAAATACAGGAGCCAGCGCCCGTCCGGCGACGGACTCATGAATATGCCCTTCATGAGGGTGTCGACCGTGACCGGCTTCCGGTCGAGATGGAGAACCATTCCATGCCGCGTGGTGAAGTCGGCTCCGACCAGCTGCCCGGTCGCCAACCAGAGGCGTGGGCTGAATACCGCCGGACCGGCGAACACCCGTTCGGGGGCCGCGGTCGAGTTCAGAGTCTGGACGTAGATAGCCGCTCCGCCAACGTCGGACGTCTCCAGCAAGTAAGCCAGGCGGTCGTCCGTCGGGCTCCAGGCGGACTGCCCGACCCGGATGGCCTTCGCCAGGACGACCGCTTTGCCGGTCGTGAGGTCGTACACCCGCAACTCCTGTCCGTCGAGCACGTCGACCGTGGCGGCCAGGCGGGTGCCGTCGTGGCTCACGGCGTAGAGCAGGAACGCCCCTCGTCCAACCGGCAGGGTGTCGAGCGACCGATCGCCTTGGCGAACGAGGGAGCCGACCGCTCGGTTTTTCCCAGATGCGTATACCAGCGTCCCCGTCGCGGAGAACGCAAAGCTTCCGGCGCCGGTGTAGTCCTGGACCGCCAATCCGGTCAGCAGGCGAACCGAGCGCCCGACGCGCCCGGCCGCGAAATCGACGGGGGCCGCAAGCAGGTCGCCCCCCTTCGACAGGTAGACCAGATATCGCCCGTCGACCACCCGGAACGCCGTTCCGAAAACCAGCGTACTGTCACGCCCCCCGGTATGGAGGTCGCGCGCAATCAGCGCGAGCGTATCTCCCTGGGTGTCGCTGCGATACGCGAACTTCGCGCTCCCGCCCCCACAGAGCAGTGAGTGCCCGTCGGGGAGCGGCGACGAGCCGATGCACAGCTGAATCGGCCTGGTCGCCGACGTCCCGCCACCGACGTCGAGGGTGGGCGCGCGGGCTCCGTCGTTCTCGACCGAGAGGAGGCGGCGGTCATCGAGCCACGAGAGCTCGTACGCGACCTCCCGCTCCACGTGGGCCAGGACCACAGCCGGGCCGCCGGCCAGCGGCAACAGTTCGATGGTGGTGGACGAATCCCGCTGTCGCGCGAAGGCCAGCGACTGGCCGTTCGGCGCGATCGCCGGGTCTCGGGCGTCTTCGGTGCCTGCGATCCGCCGGGTCGTGCCGTCGAGCAGCGAGCGATACCAGAGTTCCTGCCGCCCCTTCCCGAGGTCGACCGGGTAGACGACGAAATCGCCGCTGGGCGCCACGTCAAACCGGTTCGCCACCGTGAGGCTCGCGCTGTCCGGCAGCGCCACGTCGTACTCGCTCGGGCCGGCGGCGGGGCGGAGCCGGGTGGCGAGCCACCCGATCCCGATCAGCGCGGCCACCGCCACCCCCGTCGCGGCGAGGGCCACGGTCCGCCACCGAGTCGGCGCGGGGCCGGCGGCGAGCGCCCCGGAACGGGACAGGGCGTGGGTGGTCGTGGGGTCGTCCAGCGCCTGGACGAACGCCGCCGCGGAGGCGTACCGGTCGGCGGGCAGTTTCTCGATGGCCGTATGGACCGCCGCCGCGATATGGAGCGGGACGGCCTTCCGGATGGTGCTGATCGGCTCGGGCTCGCTGTTGAGGACCTTGGCCACGATCGCCTGGACCGTCGGCCCCGTGAAGGGCGGCTCCCCGGTCAGCATTTCGTAGCTGACCGCCCCGAGCGCATAGACGTCGGACCGGGCGTCGATGGCGCGCTCGCCCATCGCCTGTTCGGGCGACATGTACTGCGGCGTGCCGAGACTCAGGCCGGTCTGCGTCATTCGCGGGCCGCCGGCGGTTTGCACCGCCAGCGCAATCCCGAAGTCGGCGACGATGGCCTGCCCGTCGTGGAGCAGGATGTTCTCCGGCTTGATGTCCCGGTGGATCACGTCGTGGCGGTGCGCGTAGTCGAGAGCGCTCGCCACCTCGCGGGTAATCCGCACCGCGTCGGGCACCGGCAGTTGCCGTTCCCGCTCGAGCCGGGCCCGGAGGGTCTCGCCGTCGATGAACGGCATCACGTAGAAGAGAAACCCGTCAGCGGTGCCGCTGTCGAACAGCGGCAAAATGTGCGGGTGCTGCAACGCGGCGGTGGTGGTGATCTCCTGGACGAACCGCTCGGCGCCGAGCACCGCGGCGAGTTCGGGCTTGAGGACCTTGAGCGCCACTTTCCGCTTGTGCTTCAAGTCCTCGGCCAGGTAGACCGTGGCCATGCCGCCCTGGCCGAGCTCCCGCTCGATCCGGTAGCGGTCCGAGAGTGCCGCGGTGAGTCGTTCCATCACACGGCCAAACTGCTGAGGAACCGGTCCGCACTCACCAGCCGGACCCCCTCGCGGGCGGTCCGGTCGACCCCGCGGGTCGCGATCACCTGGACGGCTTCGACCGACGGGAACTTGCGCTGCAAGTACAGGAGGGCCGGGCTGATCGCGGTGTCGGCCAGCTTGCATTCGACGAACCGGGTGGCCTTGCCGTCACGCAGTTGCACGAAGTCGACTTCCCGCCCTTCGATATCCCGAAAGAACCGCAGCTCGGCGTCGCGCCCCTCCGTGTCTTCGAGGTAATGGCACTCCTTCAGGAGGTGGAACCCGATCAGGTTCTCGAACCGAGGCCCCTCATCGGCGATGGCCGTCCAATCGTAGAGGTAGTGCTTGCGGCTCTTCTTGACCGCCTTGATTCGCGGCGGCCCGAACGGTGCCAGGCGGAAGACGAACATCACTCGTTCGAAGATGTCCATCCATCGCTCGACCGTCTTGTGGGCCACCTGGAGGTCCTCGCGCAGCGCATTCAGGGACAGCGGCGATCCGACCAGGGCCGGCAATCGCACCGACAGGAGTTCGAGCGCGCCAAGTTCATCGACCCGTTCGAGACTCGCCACGTCTTCCCGAACCAGCCGGGACCGATATTGGCGCGACCATCGCCGCGCGGCGGTGGACGATCCGGAGAGCAACGGCTCGGGGAACGGTCCCAAGGTCATCAGGTCCCGCACCGAACACCCCGCCTCCTTGAGAGACAGCGGATGGAGGCGGAGATGGTGATATCGCCCCTGGAGCGAGTCGCCGCCCCGCCGATAGAGATCGAGCCGAGCGCTCCCGGTCACCAGGATCTTGAGAGTCGCGCGGTGGGTGTCGTAGAGTCCCTTCAAGAGGTTCCGCCAGCGCCCATACTTGTGCAACTCGTCGAACACGACGAGGCCCCGGTGGGGGAAGGTCCCGCTCAGGATTCGGGTCCGGGCCTCATCGTCGTCCCAGTTGAGGTACCGCTCGGCGGTGGCGCGCGACGCCCGGGCGAGGATGGCCCGCGCCAGCGTGGTCTTGCCGGACTGCCGGGGCCCCGAGAGCAGGACCATCTTGTCCTCGAGGTCGGCCGTGACCTGGGGGGCGAGGGCGCGGTCGATCATGCCGACAATGCTAGCCGCAGGTGAAGATTGTGGCAAGTATTTTCACATCGATGTGAAAATACCGGAGGCCCACTCGGCTCACGGCGCCTTCCGGGCCCGCCCGGCGATGTTCGTCTCGAGGATGAGGTGCTCGACGCTGGCCCCGGTCCCCGACTCGAAGACGACCAGGCGTTGCCCGTCGGGGAAGACGTCGAACGACTGCGCCTCGACCGCGCTCACTGACGAGCCGACCGCGGCAACTCGCTCTGGCGGGCCGGGCTGGAAGGCCGCTCCGGCCACCACGGCCGCCACCATGATGGTCGAGTCGGTCCGAAAGAAGAGACTCCGCCCGTCGCGGTTCCAGACCGGATCGAAGCCGCCCCCGCGGGAGACCTGCCAGGGGCCGCTGCCGTTTCGGAACCCCCGGACCCAGACGTCGGTCGTCGCGTCTCGGGTGGCGGCATAGGCCAGCCATCGACCGTCGGGGGACACCGCGGGGGCGAACTCGCCGTCCGCTCCGCCGGGCACGCGCCGCGGAATCGTGTCGGGCGGCGTCAGGGTCCAGCCGCCCTCCAGCACCAGGGTCTTCCCGTCGGCGGTCCACGACCGGGGACATTGGCCGCCTGGGCCCATTCGCTCGGCCGGACGCTGCCGGTCGATCGGCCGCGAGACGACCTGATCGGTGGGAGTCTGGGTACAGTAGGCCAGTCGGGTTCCGTCGGGGCTCCAGGTCGGGAACAAGTTGATCCCACCGACGGTGAACGGGTCGAGTTGCGAGGTCGCGAACGTGTAGAGCCAGATATCCTGGGTGATTCCCCGAATACCCGAGAAGGCGAGCCGGGAGCCGTCGGGCGACAGATGCAGGTCGGGAAACACCCGGGTCTCGGGCGGCGCCGGGAGCACGGTTCGCTCCCCGGTTCTCCGATCGACCAAGCCGATGCGGCTTCCGGCCCGCACCGCCGAACCAAGGGCGTACACGATGGCCCCCCGGTCCGACGCGCTCAGCTGCAGCTCGAGGCCCGGCTCCACGACGACCCCGGCGACGAGCTCCGCCCGGCCGCCCCCGAGCCGGCCCCGGTCGAGATCGAGCGGCGCGGTGTAGACGGTGCCGGCGCCGTCGGCCCAGAGCAGCTCGCCGGTTGGCAGCACGCGGCCGTTGAACCCTTCGGTGAGCGTATCGATCCGCGAGGGCTCCCCGAATTGGACCAGGGCGACTTGGCTGGCGCGGGTCTCCTTGTTGAGGATGGTGAACGTCGCCGCACGGCCACCCGGGACCCAGTAGGGCCAGCTCCAGGACGTCGGGCCGTCGGGCTTGCGGAGGAGCGGTGTGATGGTGCCCTTCGCCGGATCGATTCGCCCCAATCCCGACGAGGTAGCGACCAGAATTCCCCCGGTGGTGGTCCACGAGAGGCCGTATCCCTGGGTTCCACGCCAGATCGTCGCCACCCCGCCACCCGGCAGGGTGGAGAACACCTTGAGTTCGCCACCCGCCTCGCCGCCCACGATGAACGCCAGGGAGTCGCCCGTCGGCGACCACGCCGGCGAATGGGCTCCTTCGCTGCCGGGCACCGAGTCCGCCGCGAGGTGGTCGAGCGGCCGGATCCAGAGCCGCCAGACATCGCTTTGGCCGACCCGCCGGCCGCCCCCCATGTAGGCCAGCCGCGTTCCGTCCGGCGAGAGAGCGAAGGCACCACCCGGCTGGAAGATCGGGGCTCGGCCCTCGGGAAAGTCGATCAGCGCCCGAACGTTCTGGCCGGCGGCCGTTGCGGAGCGTCGGGTAGAGCCCCACAGCGCCACGGCCGCGAGCCCCGTCATGACCGCGGCCGTGGCCCATCCGGCCCACGACGAGCGCCGGGCCGAGGTGGCCTCGCGGTGATCGACCGAGCCGTGGGTGAAGGCCGGATTGCCCAGCGCCTCGCTGAACGCCCGGGCGGACTCGAACCGGTCGGCCGGCAGTTTCTCGAGCGACCTGGCCACCGCGGCCGCCACGTTAGGCGCCACCGATTTGCGGAGCGCCGTCACCAGCGGCACCGGCTCGGCGATGATCTTCATGATGATCTGCTGGGCCGAGCCGCCGAGATGCGGGGGCTGGCCCGCCAGCATCTCGTAGAGCACGCTGCCGAGCGAGTAGACGTCGGACCGCGCCGTAATCAGCTTGTCCGCGGTGGCCTGCTCGGGACTCATGTAGTGCGGCGTACCTAACGACAGGCCGGTTTCCGTCATCCGCCCGCCCGCCGCCGCACTCACCGCCAGCGCGATCCCGAAGTCCGCCACCATCGCGTGGCCGCCATGGAGCAGGATGTTCTCGGGCTTGATGTCACGGTGGACGATCCCCTGCTGGTGGGCGTATTCCAGCGCGTCGAGGACTTCCCGGGCAATCCGGACCGCGTCGTCCACGCCAAGCTGGGTTTCGCGGTCGAGCCGGGCGCGGAGGGTTTCGCCGTCGATGAACGGCATCACGTAGAAGAGGAAGCCGTCCGCCGTGCCGCTGTCGAACAGGGCCAGGATATGGGGATGCTGCAGCGCCGCCGTGGTGGTGATCTCCTGGACGAAACGCTCGGCGCCGAGCACGGCGGCGAGTTCGGGCTTCAAGACCTTGAGCGCCACCTTCCGCTTGTGCTTCAGGTCCTCGGCCAGATACACCGTGGCCATGCCGCCGTGGCCGAGCTCGCGCTCGATCCGGTAGCGGTCGGCGAGGGCCGTCGCGAGGCGGGCCTCTGGGTCGGTCATGGTGGCTCGGGGGTCGGGGAGACGACGGTCCGGCTCTCCAAGACTACGCCAGGCAGCCGCGAATAGCGACTGGGCGGCGAAGCCTCGTCCGCCTTCCACCGTCGACGATGACCGGATTCGCCAGTACATTGCGCAATAGTCTTGTGAACCGATCTCAGGAGACTCCGCCATGCCCCCGACCCGTCCGGTCCGATCCCTTGCCGCGCTCGCCATTGGCCTGATCCTGGCCCCCGGCGCCGCCCACGCCCTGCAGGCCAAGGTCGACCAACAGGTCGTCGCCCCCAACGAGCAGGACATGTCCTACAGCATCAGCCCCAAAGGCGCCCACCTCGTCGCCATCACCCAGAAGGGCACCCGCTGGGTGGTCCTTCACGACGGTGTCCCCGGCCCCCTCTTCGACCAGATCATCAGCGACGGCGGTGGAGGCCGGATCAACTTCAGCCCCGACGGCAGTCGCTTCGGCTACGTCGGACGCCAGGGACAGGAGTGGGTGGCGATGGTCGACGGCAAGGAGGCCCTCCGCCGCCCGATCGGCACCAACCGGACCGTTCTCGGGGGCGGCGGCCTCGGCATCCGCTTCAGTCCCAACGGCAAGCACTGGTTTCTCCACTACAACAACGGATCCGAGAGCAATCCCCTCGCCGATCCGCCCCGGCTGATCTGGGACGGGGTCGCCGGTCCGGCCGGTGCCGAACCTAACGTCACGGTGAGTGCCGACGGCGAGCACTACGCCTACACGGTGGCCAACCCCGCCAACTCCAACCAGCAGGTCCTCATGGTG